>CAYOJR010000145.1:1637-5293 GCA_964404335.1 uncultured Aquabacterium sp. | reverse complement strand
TGAAGCTGATCGTCGACCTGATGTACGAAGGCGGCATCGCCAACATGAACTACTCCATCTCGAACAACGCCGAGTATGGTGAGTACGTGACCGGTACCGAAGTGATCAACGAGAAGTCGCGCGAAGCCATGCGCAACGCTCTGAAGCGCATCCAGACCGGCGAATACGCCAAGATGTTCATCCAGGAAGGCAAGACGAACTACCCGAGCATGACCGCTCGCCGTCGCCTGAACGCTGTTCACCCGATCGAGACCGTGGGTGCCGAGCTGCGCGCCATGATGCCTTGGATCGCCAAGAACAAGCTGGTTGACCAGTCCAAGAACTGATGCTGCTGCCGGCCTCGCGCCGGCATCCACTCAGTCAAAAAGCCGCCGAGGTGCAAGCCCGGCGGCTTTTTTCATGGGCGTTCCACCCAGGCGGGCGGAACGCGTGCGTCGCGATCAGCTCTTTTTCTTGGGGGAGCGGATCATCAGCCGCCCCAGCGCGGCCGACGCCAGGCGGGTGCGCGGCGTGTCGATCGGGTTGGTCAGGATCACAGGCACCTTGGCACCCAACACGATGCCGGCGATGTCGGCATGTGCGAAGTGCGCCAGTTGCTTGACCAGCATGTTGGCGGCTTCAAGGTTGGGCACCATCAGGATGTTGGCGTGCCCCGCCACCGGGGAGTTGGGGTACTTGGCTTGAGCGACGGCCGGGTGCACGGCGGCATCGAAGGTCATGGGACCGTCAAGCAGGGCGCCCGTGATGTGGCCGCGCTCATGCATCTTGCACAGCACGGCGGCTGTGGTCGATGACTCCAGGTTGCTGTTGAAGTCCTCGGCTGCAGACAGCACCGCCACGCAAGGATTGGTCAGTTTCAGGCGATTGGCCAGGTCGATCGCGTTTTGCACGATGTCGCGCCCGTCATCCAGGTTGGGATGCACGTTCACTTCGGCATCGGTGATGATGAGCGGCTGAGGATAGCTGGGCACATCAGCGACGTAAGCGTGTGACACGCGACGCGAGGTGCGCAGGCCACCGCCATGACGCAGCACCCGTTTCATCAGCACATGGGTGGGGATGCTGCCCTGCATGATGGCGGCAACCTCCCCGTCACGAGCCATCTCGACGGCGATCGAGGCGGCCTGAACGGCCGAATCGGCTTCGCGCCACAGGCAGTCGAGTAGATCGAGTTCGAGTTGTTGACCCAGGGCGGCAATGCGCTCACGTGAACCGATCAGCACGGGCATGATCAACCCTTGCTGGGCAGCGTGGAGAGCAGCGAGCAGTGTGTGAGCGTCTTCGGGATAGACCACGGCGCAGCGGACGGCGGGCTTGTCCTTGACGAGGCTCATCAACTGCTCATAGCGCTCCAGCCGGTGCAGGTGCATCTGGGGCAGGGGGGCTTGCGGGCGGCGAACCTTGGTGGTGGGGGCCATGATTTCGGCTTCACCGACAATCACGGGCTTGTCGTGCTGGTTGGTGCAGCTGCACTCCAGCACCACCATGTTCTTGGGCTTCTTCTCTTTCACCGTCAAGGTCACGGTGATCGTATCGCCCAGACCGACAGGGCGCATGAAACGCATGTTCTGGCCCACATAGATGGTGCCAGGGCCGGGCAGTTGGGTGCCCAGCACGGTCGAGATCAGGGTGCCGCCCCACATGCCGTGGGCGATCACTTTCTGGAAGGGAGTTTCCTTGGCGTAGGCGTCGTCCAGGTGAGCCGGATTGACGTCGCCGCTGAGGATGGCGAAGGCGTCGATGTCGTCCTTCGTAAGGGTGCGGGTGAGGCTGGCACTGTCTCCGACCTGAAGTTCATCGTAGGTCCGGTTCTCCAGCATCACGGGGGTGTACTCCTGGTTCATTCAGTCTCGGCAAACAAGTCATCAAGGAACTTTCACTGTGCCATGAGGTTTTCGGCCGACGCGACCGAAAATCCAAGGGTATTCCCTGGCGCGCCTGTTTCACATCAAGACAAAGCCTGCCATTGGTGCTGAAACTCGGCTTAACCGGGGCCTACCTCGAGCGACATGAGCGTGGCATCCGCGCCAAACGTAGCAAGTTTGCCCATGAGTTCTCGGGAGGTGGTGGTGCGTGCGGTGAATCCCTGGCGTGCCCAGAAGGCAGCGGCGTTTTGCACCGCAATCAGGCTGAGACGCTGCAGACCCGTTTGTGCCGCGTGTGCCAGGGCCTGTTGGAGCAGCAACTGGCTGGTGCCCCGCCCTCGGAAAGTGGGTGCGATGGCCATGTCATGCACATACAACTCGTCTGGCGCCTCAATGACCTGCCAATGTTGGGCGTGCAAAGCAGGGTAGCCTTCGGCCTGCACCGGTAGGCAGACGAGGTAGGCCGCCACGCCTGAGGCGTGGTCAGGGATCACCCAGGATGTCAGGGGTGAGGCATCGAGTTTGCTCTCGAATGCCTCCAGGGGTTCGTGAAAATCGGGGGGATAGCAGAGGTGCTGCAAGGTGAGCACATGAGGCAGATCCTCACGTGTCATGACGCGGCACAGCAATTCAGACGACAGGGACATGGTGCATGGCAGGCGCGAAAAGCGCATCACCCCCCATGATAGGCCAGAGGTAAAACCCCTAGTCGGGAAGCTTCGGGGCGAGATGGTGGGGCATTCCTGCCAGAATCAATCGCTCGTTCTGATCAGCTTTTTGCCTTCTCATGTCCAAGATTCATTACCAACGCTCCTCTTCCAAACTGATCCTGGCCGCTGTCGTGGCGGTCGTGGTCGTTGGTGCCGGAGCGTATTGGGTGACCTCCGGCTCATCCTCTTCGAAGGAGGGGGGCGTGGTGCTGTCTTCGGAGTCTGGGTTGCCAGGTTGGCCGCAAGCCACAACGGGCAATCCCGAGGCGGCCGAGCCTCTGCAACCGCAAGCGCTTGCGGATGGGCGTCCCAGCGACGTGTCAAGCGATGACTGGGCCGCCTTGCAGGCCGCGCTTGCCAAGGTGGGCACACCCGCCGCCGAGGCTGAGCGCATCGTCAACTTCAACCGCTATCAACGCAGTTTCGAGTCCTGGCAGAGCCTGGACGAGGCGGATGATGCCGGACGTCGTCGCCGGATGGCGCAGGCGCTGATGAGCGAGTTGCCCAAGCATGTCAAGCAGGGCGATTTCACCTTGCTGGAGGCGGTGTTGATCGGCTCGGCGCTGATTGCGGAGGTGGAGCCGGATGCTGCGCGCCGGACGGCTCGCCTGGATGCATGGCAGGCTGAGGTGCTCACCGTCATGCCGGTGCAAAGTGAAGACGAGGGGCAATCCAAAGCATCGACCCGAGAAACCGAGCTCAAACGCCGGCAGGCGCTGGCTTTTGCCGAGTGGCAGGCACGTACGGATCCGGCCGAGCGCACGCCTGCGCGCCTGGAACAAGCCTTTGAAGAGGTGCGCCGTGCTTACAACTCCATGGCTTTCTGAGTGACGACGGTCTCAGAGCGGTACATCATCCGTTCGAGGGGCAAGGGTTGTGCGCGTTGGTACCATCGGAGCGACGGTTGTTCGCTGCCGCGCCATGCCCACTGAGCCCCATGAGACTGCGCAATAGATTTTTGTCTTTCGACTTTGTCGTTTGTCAGGCTGAGGTCTCACGCCATGTCGCAGCGTGAGATGTCGGCCGATCCGCATCTGGATCGCTTCATTGACGCACTCTGGCTCGAAGACGGCCTCAGCTC
>CAYOJR010000145.1:0-1537 GCA_964404335.1 uncultured Aquabacterium sp. | reverse complement strand
GAGGCCCTGCTGGCCGCGCCCGATACCGATGAGGCGCTCGGGCTGCGCGACCGCGCCATGCTGGAGCTGCTCTACGCCAGCGGCTTGCGGGTGAGTGAGCTGGTGACCTTGAAGTCGGTGCACGTGGGCCTGAGCGAGAACGTGCTGCGCATCACCGGCAAGGGCAGCAAGGAGCGCCTGGTGCCCTTCGGGGTGGAGGCCTCGGACTGGCTGCAGCGTTACCTGCGCGAGGCCCGCGCGCAGATTCTGTGCGGGCAGGTGAGCGACGCGCTGTTCGTCACAGCACGGGGCGATGCCATGACGCGCCAGATGTTCTGGAAGCTGATCAAGAAGTACGCCGTGCAGGCCGGCATCACCCAGCACCTGTCACCGCACACCTTGCGTCACGCCTTTGCGACGCACTTGCTCAACCATGGCGCCGACCTGCGCGTGGTGCAGATGCTGCTGGGACACGCCGACATCTCGACCACCCAGGTCTATACCCACGTGGCGCGCGAGCGCCTGCGGCAGTTGCACGCCAAGCACCACCCGCGCGGGTGAGTGGCTGGCACGCCCCTTTGCGGGTGATGCGGCTCAGTCTTCGCCAAGCAGGAAGGCGATTTCGGCGTCGGTGAAGCCGGCGGCCTTGCGGGCGGCTTCGTTGAACGGCGGGCGCAGGCGCGGGGCTTCGTAGCGCTTGACCAGCTCAGGGTAGAGCGTGGTGGCGTCGAGCTGGCGGGCCTGACACAGGTGGTGGAACCAGTGGTTGCCGATGCGCACATGGCCCACCTCGTCGCGCAGGATGATGTCGAGGATCTCGACGGCGCGCAGGTCGCCGGCGCGGGTCAGCTTGTCCTGGATCAGCGGCGTGGCGTCCAGGCCCCGCGCTTCCAGGGTACGGGGTACAAGGGCCATGCGGGCCAGGATGTCTTCGCGGGTCTTGTGGCACATGGTCCACAGGCCGTCGTGCGCGTCGAAATCACCGTAATGCCAGCCTATTTCTTCCAGGTGGGTGCGCAGCAGGGTGAAGTGGTAGGCCTCTTCGCCGGCCACCTGCAGCCAGTCACGGTAGAAGTCGGCGGGCATGCCGTCGAAGCGCCACACAGCATCGAGCGCCAGGTTGATGGCGTTGAACTCGATGTGGCAGATGGCGTGGAGGAGGGCGGCGCGGCCTTCCAGGGTGAAGGGCGAGCGAGATGGCACCTGCTTGGCGGGCACCAGGTGAGGGCGCTCAGGCCTGCCGGGCATGGCGGCCTCTTGTGCCGGCGTCAGCTGCAGCTCCTCGACGCGCTGGGCCGCGTCGGGCAAGAGGGTGGGATCAGATTGAATCGCGTCCCACAGGGCGGCCGCCTGGGTGGCTTTGACGACGGGATCGGCCTCCAGCAGCACGGCCAAGGCTTGATGACGGCAGTTCATGCCGCCATTGTGCCAAGCCCTGCTTGCCTGCTGGCGGTGTCCGAGCCGATCACTCGGCCCAGGTGATCCAACCCATGTGGGCGGTGACCAGGATCAGCACCCCGAAGGCGATGCGATACCAGGCGAAGGGCATGAAGTTGTG
>CAYOJR010000144.1:0-5386 GCA_964404335.1 uncultured Aquabacterium sp. | reverse complement strand
ACGCGTGCCACATTGATGCCACCGCCGCCCGGATGGGTCTGGTGCGGGCCGCAGCGCAGCTTGTGCACCGGCTCCACGCGGTCAATCGCCGTGGAGATGTCCAGGGCCGGGTTCATCGTCAGGGTCAGGATGTCGGACATGCGCTGCAAACTCGTCACACCAAATGCCACATCCTAAAGCCCGCCAAAGCACTCGCGCCACAACGGCACCGCCATGCCAACGCCACCGCATGACAGCGCCCCCCACCAGGGCGGGGCAGCCCCGAGTGGGATCGCCCGACTCATCCGGCAAAATGGCAGCATGACCGAAGCGCCCCTTCCCGACGTGCTGCGCCCCGAGCGCGCCGGCGGCCCCCCTGCCGAGTCGCCCGACAGCCCCAGCTTCGAGAGCTACTTCCGCGACCCCGACTTCCCCCCCAGCCAGCCCCTGGCCTGGGCCCTGGGCGCGCGCACCGAGCTGCTCGACGCCCTGCGCGGCCTCTTCCACGGCCCCGCCGCCATGGTCCAGCTGCGCCTGTGGTGCTTCCTGGAGCTGTGCAGCCAACCCCAGGCCCGCCTCTCGCGCGACGACATTCACCAGCTCTTCCACGCCGTCTGGCCCGACGCGCTGGAAACCGTGCTCAAGCGCCTGCGCGACCTGCACCTGCTGGCCTGGGACGCCACCACGCAAGACTACCAACTGCCGCCCCTGGCCCAACAGGTCCAGGGCCTGCTCGCCCCGCTGACCACTCCGCCCGCAGTGGACGAGGACGACGAGATGGCCCCCCTGTTGGCCCAGGTCGCTGGCGCCCAACAGCTCGGCCTGGTCAACGCCAACCAGCTGCGCCACCTGCACGCCTCGCTGGCACGCCTGCACGACGAGTTCGCCGAGGCCATCGCCAGCGGCTCCGAAGCCCAGCTGCGCACCGCCCAGCCGCGCTTTGACCGCGCCCTGCAACTGGTGGACCGTGCCGGCCAGGCCCTCACCGCCCTGATCCGCGCCGACCACGAAGACCCGCGTCTGGAGCGTGAGGCCCGCGCCATCGGCCAGGAACAGGCCCGCCTGCTGTCCATGGCCAGCCAGTTCACGCGCGCGCTGCAACAGGCCGACCGCCAGCGCGTCACCCTCGGCTCCACCGGTCTGACCACCTCGGATGTGCGCGCCTGGCTGCGTGCCCACCCCGCGCTCTACGAGCTGATGGGCGAAGCCCTGTCCGTGCCCGTGCGCCCGGTCTTCACCAGCCAGCACGACCTCATCGACGTGGCCGAAGGCGAGTTCGAACGCGGCCGCCCCGACCCCGAGCGCAGCGTGGGCCTGCCCCCGCCCGCCGAGGCCGCCGCCGGCACGCTCGACACCCTGAGCCTGCCGCCCGAGCTCAACGGCCTCATCCACCTGCTGGGCCGCTGGTCCGAACAGCTCAGCGAGCTGCCCCCGCAACCCGACCCCACCGACGAGGCCGCGCCGCCGCCGGGCACCCGCCCGCTGCACGAAGCCATCCTGGGCGGCCGCTTTGCCCAGGCCGCCTACCGCCTGCAGTTGCTGCCCCTGCTCGGCGACGCCCAGGCCCAGACCCTCAAGGGCGCCACCGGCGACCTCGCCCGCGCCCCCTGGCAGTGGCAACTCAGCCCTCGCCACCTCCCGACCCACGACGAGGCCGTGGCCCTGATCAGCGAAGGTCTGATCAGCCCCCGCCCCGTTGACGACACCCCCACGCCCCCATGAGCTCACAACTGGACGACGCGGCCCTGCTGGCCGCCGAACTGCTGGCCCGCCGCTGGCTGCCCCGCCAGCACCCCAAGGTCAAGCGAGCCCTGATCGACGCCGACCTCTGGGCCGCCACCCAAGACCGCCTGGCCCAGGTTGGCCTGCGCCTGATCGACAACCTCTACGCCGACCACGTCAGCGTCGCCCTGCTGCGCCCCGCGGAAACCGCCGTTTTCGGCGAAGCCGGCCTCAACAGCCACAACAACATCGACCTGCCGCGCGACGCCGTCTCGCTGCTCGTCGTGCTGTGGTCCCTGATCGTGCTGCCCAAACGCGAACGCCAGGCCGCCCGCGCCGCCAACGCCCAGGGCGACGACCAGAACGACATGTTCGGCAAGGACCGCCCGCTGCCCACCGCCGCCAGCGTCAGCCCCCCGGTCTCCTACCGCGCCCTGCTCGCCGACTTCGGTGTGCAACTGGGCAAAAAGACCCGCCTCGATGCCAACCTCAAGCGCCTGGAAAACCACGGCTTCATCGTCCGCAAGGGCGAAGACATCGCCGAAGGCCCGCTGCTCGACCTGCTGCTCGACTACGACGCGCTGGCCCAGCGCATCCTGCAAGGCGCCCTGGGCGACGTGCTGGCCCAAGCCAAACAGCTCGCCGGCAACCTACCCCTGGCGCTGACCCAGCCGCCGCTGGAAGAGCTGCCGACCGACGACGAGCTCGCCGAGGACGCCGCCCTGCTGGCCGACGAGGCTGGCAATGGCAGCGATGGCGACGAGCCCCACGCCGCCCCGGCCGACCCGCGCCCCGCCGCTGGCTCAGCTTCTGAGCCCCTGACATCCGCTGATTCCGACGAGGCCTGATCCGAATGTTTCACCTGCAAAGCCTCGAACTGCTGCACTGGGACTACTGCCAGCGCCTGACCCTGCCGCTCGACGGCAGCATCATCACCGTCGCCGGCCCCAACGGCTCGGGCAAGACCACCCTGCTCGACGCCATGCGCACCCTGCTCGGCCTGGACTGCTCGGGCGGCCGCAACTACAAGACCTACGCCCGCCACGCCAACGCCGACAGCGCCTGGCTGCGCGCCACCGTCGACAACCGCCCGCGCAACCGCCAGTCCTCCAACCGCCCCTTCGCCCGCTGCCTGCTCTACAGCGACGTCGTCACCCTGGTGTGCCGCATCGACCGCAACGGCGGCGACTGGACGCGCCGCTACCTGATGATCGAAGGCGACGTCAGCATTGAGCAGCTCATCGAGCGCCAGGACAAGGACTGGCTGGGCATCGACAACTGGCGCAAGCGCCTCGAAGGCGCCGGCCTGTCGCGCGCCATCGCCAAGGTCCTCGCGCTCGAGCAAGGCCAGACCGACCGCCTCTGCGAATACAGCCCCAAGGAACTGCTCAAGCTGGTCTTCGACGTGTTCGGCGACCAGGACGTGCTCGACCGCTACGACGAAGCGCGCAACCACCAGCGTCAACTCACGCAGGAAGTCGAAGCCGCCGAGCGCGAACTCTCCCACGGCAAGGCCCAGCGCGCCGAGCTCGAAATCCGCGTCAACTCCTACCGCCAGTACGAGCTCAAGTGCCAGGAGCGCGAAACCCTCGCCACCGAGGTCGTGCCCGTGCTGAGCAACCACGAGACCCGCCGGGTGCTCGCCAACAAGCTGCGTGAACTGCACCGCCAGCGCCTGCAGTCCCAAGAAGACCGCCGCCAGCACGCCCAGGTCAAGGCCGAGTTGCTGCAACGCCTGCAGGACCAGACCGATGCCGCCGCCCGCGTCGAAGAGCTCGAAGCCCAGGTCCGCACCGCCCGCCGCCTGCAGGAAGAAGCCCGCGACGCCGAGCGCCCGGTCGAAGCCCTGGTCAAACGCGCCGACGAGCTGCAAGGCCTGGCCGTGGTCGAAGGCGATGCCGACAAGCTCACCACCCGCATCACCGAGCTGAGCGAGCACAAGCAAAAGCTCGCCACCCAGTGGCAACGCCTCAAGGACCAGCGTGACGACGCCCAGCGCGCCTACGACGCCCTCAAAGGCCAGCGACAGGCGCCGCCCCCGCCTGAGATCGCCCGCTTCACTCGCACCCTCGCCGAGGCCGGCATCGCCCACCACCTCATCGCCGACATCATCGAGATCAGCGACGAGAAATGGCGCGCCGCCGCCGAAGGCGTGCTGCGCGGCAGCCGCTGGGTCGTGGTGCTGGCCAAGCCCGGCCAAGAAGCCCAGGCCATGGCCCTGGCCGAGAAGGAGCGCTTCCGCCACTACATCGTCGCCGACGCCGAAAACGCCCCCGCGCAACCCGATCCGGACAGCCTGCTGGCCGTCCTGAAGTTCTCTGCGGCCGCGCCCCGCTGGCTGCTGCGTCAGCTCGCCAACATCCGCCGCGTGGCCAGCACCGAAGCCGGCGTCAAGGTTGGCGGCGAATGGATCACCCCCGAGGCCTATCACCGCGACAACCGTGGTGGCCGCTCGGTCTGGGTCGATCCCGGCCAGCACCAGTTCGGCGCTGCCGCCATCGCCGGTCGCCGCCAGTCCATCGAAGCGCGCCTGGCCCAGCTCGACGAAGAGATGACCCGCCTGGTGCGCGACCAGGCCTTCTTCGACCGCCAGCTGCAAGACGCCCGCCAGGCCGCCAAAGGCTTCACCGCCGCCGCCGAGTTGGCCGACCGCGCCGCCGAGTTCCACGAAGCCCGCGAACAGCTACCCACGCTCAAGCAGGCCCGCGTGCAAGCCGGCGAGCGCTGGCAACAAGCCGAGGCCCTGCTCAAGCATGCCGTGGTGGCGCAGACCAACGCCCAGCACGCCTACAAGCAGGCGCAAGAGCGACTGGCTCACCTGGAGAGCCGGAGCGCCCAGCACGACCGCGACTGGCAGATCCGCTTCGATGAGCTGGTGGCCCAGGCCCTCATGTCGCGCGAGGTCAAGCTGCAACTGCCCCGCCGCTGGCGCGAACCCGCCCGCATCACCGAGATGCAGGCCAAGTACGGCAACGTCACCCAGGCCCGCCTGCGCGCGGAAGCCGTCGACCGCGAGCTCAACGAAGGCCAGTGGGAAACCGACCCCACCGTGCTGGAACAGCTCACGCTGATGAACGCCAACGTGCTGCGCCAGGAAGACGAGCTCAACCAGCGCAAGGCCAGCAACGCCGCCGCCGCCATCGCCGTCGACAACGCCCGCGCGCGCTACACCGACGTGCTCAAGGTCACGGTGCGCCGCTACCGCAAGAACATCATCGAGCTCGGCCACCTCGCAGGCGTCGAGGTCAACGCCGAACTGCCGCATCTGGACGGCGACGACATCGGCCTGCGCCAGGCCGAGCTCAAGGTGCACTTCAACTTCGACGGCAAGGGCAGCATCGGCCTCAACGACGGTGAAGCCTCGGGTGGCCAGCAGGTCATCAAGTCCCTCATCCTGCTCGTGGGCCTGATGAAGGACGACGAGAGCACCGGCGGCTTCGTCTTCATCGACGAGCCCTTCGCCCACCTGGACGTGCGCAACATCCAGCTCGTTGGCCACTTCCTGCGCTCCACCCGTGCGCAGTACGTGCTCACCACGCCCATCACGCACAACGTCGAGGTGTTCGAGCCGGCCGACGTCACCCTCGTCACCGCCAAGAAGCCCAAGGGCGCCCGCTGGGCCCCGCCGATTGGCGTGCTGCAACGCCGCCCGCCGGCCGACGTGATCTGAGGTTCAGGGGCGCTC
>CAYOJR010000143.1:0-5436 GCA_964404335.1 uncultured Aquabacterium sp. | reverse complement strand
CCTTCACCAGGTGTGGTGACATCTCGGCAAGCTTCACCCATTCACGGTTGGCCCGTTTGAACACAGCCATCTCGCGCCCATCGGCCGACAGGATGCGGGTAGGTTCGGTGATCCGGGCCTTGCGGATGTCACTCGTGCTGGGGGTGAATGGGATCAACAACAGCACATAGAGCAGACACAGCGCGGGAATGGTTGCCAGCCCCAACAAGACGCCCTTGCGCGTGGGATGTCGCAGGTGGTGCAGCGACCGCTGAATCAATGGTGCGACCAGGCCCTTGACCTGGGTAAGATTCAAGGTCATCGAGTGCTCTCAGTCCTTCATGCGAACGGGCCAGCGGTGCCGAGCCACGACATGCCTGCGGCCGTTAGGATGGCCGCGCTCAGCCATGCGCCAGTCCGCTTGAGCAGGCCCATGTCGACCGAACCGCTTCGCTGGGGGCGTTGAACAGTGGCCACAGCAGCGGCCAAGATGAGGCTGACAGACAGCCCGCGAGTGAAGCGGTGAGCGGATTGGGCGTGAACTTCATGAGGTTGACATGATAGGGCGACCGCTCATGCCTAAACCGGGCGAAATTGGCACGGTATCGCGGTAAATCAACCTGTTGTTGAACAGCCGCTCACTTTTTGCCGCACGCTACCGGCTGGTGCTCACTTGACCTGCTTTGAACGTCAAGCACTCGTTAACCTCGGGTTTTTGAAGGCATGTGCAATTTCGGCCAGCGTGTTTGGCCACATAGAGTGCGGCATCTGCGCGGGCGATCGTGCCTTCGATGGATTCGTCACCCTTGTCTGGCGCGGTCAAACCTACCGAAAATGAGGCCCGCAATTCGGGCACGGTGCTGGAGATCATCGCGTCGGCGAACGCCTGACGCAGTCGCTCCAGTCCGATCAAGGCCTGGTCAGGTGTGGTCTGTGGGCACAGCACCAGGAATTCTTCGCCACCCCAGCGGGCAATCTGGTCGATCTGTCGCAGCGTTTCACTGGCTCGTCGCGCAAAGGCCTT
Organism: uncultured Aquabacterium sp.; assembly: GCA_964404335.1. Classification (GTDB taxonomy): domain Bacteria; phylum Pseudomonadota; class Gammaproteobacteria; order Burkholderiales; family Burkholderiaceae_C; genus Aquabacterium. The sequence continues at coordinate 4,433 of CAYOJR010000143.1, read as the reverse complement.
GAGCACCTCGTCTCCCACGGCGTGGCCATGGCTGTCGTTGATGCGCTTGAAGTGGTCCAGATCAATCAGCGCCACGCTGAATGTTTCCCCGCATTCCTCGTGGCGACGCTTGTAGTGCGCCAGCATCTCGTTCATGTGGTTGCGGTTGTTCAAGCCCGTCAACTCGTCATGTGTGGCCAATTCATGCAAGCGTGACACGGCATCTTTCAACTGCTCACGCTGTACCCGCAGCCGGGCGTGCAGCTTGCTGAGCTGGATGCCCATGAGCATCAGCACCGGCAGGTCAATCACCAACAGGATCCAATGGGTGAACTGCACCGTGGGGACATAGACCAGCGGCTGCAGGTGTGTCATCGCAGCGATCGTGGCGCTCATGCTCACGATGGCATATGCGCAGGCCAACCAGGCTTGCCGTCGTTTGAGGTTGACAACGCCGATGGTGATCACCATGACCAAAGCGGTGAGCTGAGCAGCATGAGCATGGGATGTCGTCGCATAGAGCACGCACGCCCATGTGGTCGCCGTCAGGATCTGTACCATCGTGATGGCCGGGTCCGCCAATCGGCTTGTCAGGCCACTGCGCACGAAGCTGAACATCAACACGGGTGTCAACAGCAGGGCGATCGCCAGGAGCTGGGCGTGCGCGGTTGCGACCAAACCGACCTTGGCCCCAAAGCCCACACTGGCCAGGCCCACCACATAGGCGGCAGACGAGATCAGCGTGCGGGACACCCAACGGCGTTGCTTGAGCTCAGTGCCCAGCAGCCAGGCAAAACGCACCTGACTGGCCGTCTTCGGATCTGTGCTGTCCTCAGTAGGGGGCGCTGTGGTTTGATTCGTGTCTGTGGTGCCTGTTGTGACTTGCGGTCGCCCAAGTGGGAGTGAGCTTTCCTTGAGTGCTTCGGGCAAGGGGGACACTGTTACAGCGTCGAGAGATGGCGCTTCGAGCGGCTGCGTGGACATGGCCTGCTCGGCCGTCTTGGTGCATGCGCGCCCCGCCGCTTTGGCCTCGTACAGCGCCAGGTCAGCTCGATCGATGGTGTGGGCAATGGCCTCCTTGCCGTGATAGGCCGTCACACCCGCTGAAAAACTCACCCGCAGCGCAGGCGCTTGTGCCGACACCTGCCGGCCTTCGAGCTGATGTCGGATGAGGTCAAGCAACGCGACCACCGACTGGGGTGTGGCCGTGCTCAGCAGCAAGAACTCCTCCCCACCCCACCTTGCGATGGTTTCGGCGCCACTCAGGGCTGCCTGGGCGGTGCGAGCGAAGGCCTGCAGAACCTCGTCGCCCGCGCCGTGACCATGCGTGTCGTTGACGTTCTTGAAATGATCAAGGTCCAGAATGGCAATGGTCAGCGGTTGTCCATTGCGCTGCGCACGCTCGACATGGTGCGCCAGCAATGTGCTCATGTGTCGCCGGTTTGGCAAACCGGTGAGGGCGTCGCGTGCCGCCAGCTCCTCAATGCGAGCGAGCATCTGGGTCAATTCTTCGCGCTGTCGCCGTTGGCGTGATCGCAGCGCTGCCACCTGACTGCCGCTCCATGTGAGCATCAAGACCGCGCTGACCAGTACTCCCATCACGAGAATTTCGACTTCAGGCCGATAAAACTCGGGTTGCAGATAGCACATGACCGCACTGGTCAGGCAGAACAGCAATGTGGTGAAGGTTTGCACCACCACAACCTGTCGACCCTTGAGCGAGAACACACTGAAAGCCAGGGTGACTGCAACCGGCATCAACAAGGCAATGTGCACTGGAGGTGCTGCCACATAGCCCACAGCGCTCAATAGCGCCGCGCTCAGCATCTGCGGCACCGTCAACGAGGGGTCGCGCAGTCGGCGCGACCATCCCAGACGGATCACCAGGTAAAAGCCCATGATGGTGAAGATCAGGGCCAGCGCGATGGGCCATCCCAGCGCAGGGTCCATCAAGCCGTTGTGAACGCAATACCAGACCAGTCCCAGATTGGCGAGATAACCAGGTTGACCACTCAGCGTGATCTTCAGGTTCATCTGATTTTCGGGATCGGGCCCCAGCGCTAACCTGATGAAACGGGCACGCCAGCCTCTGCCTGAACGGGTTGAGGCTGATGATGGTAGAGCGCTTGCGACAACTGACGGCTGAACTGGTGTCACAAATGAACTGCTAAGGGGTTAATGGGGCGTATATATCTAATATCGTTCTATCTTACGCGGGATCGTTGTGCTGGTGGGTTGCCTGCGGGCAACGTTACCTCCTGCAAAGGAGGTAAAAAGCGAATCTCAACCCCGTCACGCTGGGCGAGTGCTCGAAGTCTTTTCATCGCGATGTTCATGTTGTCGGCAAAAAAGGGCAGGGGAACCAGAGGATCACGCAGTGATTGGGTGAAGTCGTCCCAATGAACGGGAACAACCAGCGTGGCTCCGGTTTTTGACACAACTTCTTCCCAGTAGGTTTTGACGAATTCCGCAGACTGCTTTCCCACTGCGCCTACTCCCAGCATCACAATGTCTGCCTGTATTCCATCAAATGCATTCAACCGGTAGTTTGCACTTGGCACGATCAGGATTCTCCCGAGCGGGTGCTCGACGAAGAATGAGTAATTCTCGGCAGCGCGATAGTCGCCAATTTTTGCGGGTGGCTCCACGGGGTGGGTGATGAAACCCGGATTGATGGGATCGTCGGAGTGTGGCGTTTCAATGGGGGTGACGCGGAACTCACCAATCACGACGGCTTGACCCGCCTTCAGCAGGCGCAACTGGCTCTCTGGCGTGCGCTGGCCTCTTGCGACGTTCAGCGTCGATTCAGACCCATGAACGACTGCACCAGTCTTCTGCGCCACAAGTCCAGAATCCATGGCGTGGTCGTGATGAGAGTGCGCGACGAAGAGGGCATCAACTTTGCGAGGTGCCTTGCTCAGGGCAAAGCTGATTGCAGCGGGGTCGGATTCTATGGACGTCAACAACCGCAGCCAGGACGGTCGGGAAAAGAATCCGTCCGTCATGATGGCATTTGTGCCGTCGGTCAAGACAATCGTGCTGGTGCCAAAGAACACGGCCCGTAAACCGGTGTGTTTGCTTGTGCCTTGCTGAAAACGAAGCTCATTGGCATTCGCATCCACGGAAGGCCGGAAATGGAGCAGCAACAAGATTGCGGCCAAGAGGCTCATCAACAAAGCCGTTGCGACGACGATTTTGGTGTGTCGATTTGCGATGCTCATGCGACCTGCCCCTTACAGCCATGCCAATCAGTTGGAGGGAGGCTCAAAGCAGTCAACTGCATTACAAGCCGTTTGTAGTACCGCATTCCTTATCCCGGTCAATATCTGCGCGACTGATCCATGACTGCTCCTGATTAGAAACGTGCCTCAGCATGCGACCTGACTGTCTTTTCCTTGACGGGCTCGGCTCGAACGACATCGACGATGAGACTTGCGACCAGACCACGCAGGTCGAAGCGGCGGTTGAACCTGTAGGCAAATCCAGCCAGGTAGTGCTCGGCGTACTTGCGGTATTTCATTGCGTGAAAGGCCCCGGCCAGTGTGGTTTTGAGGTTGCCGAGCACGGTGTTGACCCACTTGAAGCTGGGCAGGTCACGCGGCTTGAGGCCGCCGACCACCATGGGGCGGTGTATGCACCCAGCATCGGCAACCGCACTGAAGCAGCCCAACCCATCGCTGTGCACGCTGGCGCCGGGAGCCAGATTGGCCTTGGCCCACTTGCTGATCGCTTCAGAGGTGAACCCTCTGACCACATTGAGCTTGATGTACATCGGATGCCCTTGATCATCGACCGAGACAGCGGCGACAAAGGGAGTCTTGTTCTCGGAGCCGCGACCGACCTTGCCGCCGGCGCGCTCACCTCCGAGGTAGGCGTCATCGAGTTGCACGGTGCCGCTGAGCTGATGGGTGGCGTCTTGCGTGGCCATCGCCCGGTTGATCTTCTGATGCAGCAGCCAGGCCGTGGGATAGCTCACGCCAAGCTGACGCTTGAGCGCCAGGGCCGACAGGCCGGTTTTGGCCTGACTGATGAGGTAGATGGCCAAGAACCAGGTCGTCAGCGGCAGCTTGGTGTGCGCCATGAGAGTGCCTGCGGTCAGCGAGGTCTGATGCCTGCACCCATTGCACTGGAAGAGCTTGCGAGCCCCGTGGCCGACCACATAGTGATCACTGCTGTCGCAGCGTGGACACCGAAACCCGTCAGGCCAGCGCACGGCCTTGATCGCCTCAGCGCACTGCGCCTCGGTGCCAAAGCTGCGAAGGAATTCCGGAATCGACATGCCGTGCTGGAACTGAATATGGTTGAAGGCCATGGTGTTCACCCCATCAAGAGATGGGAACCAGATTACGGCACCACCAGCTCATGGGATGAGCCTCGCTGAGGCAGGTTTCTAATCAGGTATGTCATAGATGATGGAGTATGTCGCATGAGTTATGCAGATAGAATGTACATGA
>CAYOJR010000142.1:0-5498 GCA_964404335.1 uncultured Aquabacterium sp. | reverse complement strand
GCCGTGCAGACGCTGCAGCGTCATGTGGACCTGCCGGTGGAAGTGCGCGGTGGGCAGGGGGCGGTGAGGGCTGAGGTGCGTTTGCGTGACGGACGCCTGGCCGGCGGCGCCGTGCAGCTGGCGGTGCAGGGGGTGGAGGTGCGCCTGGCACCGGAGTTGGCCCCGCTGAGCTTTCGGCGTCTGAAGGGGCGCCTGAGCCTGGACCATCGGGCTGACCAGACCAGCATGGCGTTCGAGCAGCTCGCTTTTGAATTGAGCGATGGCTTGTCGTGGCCGACCAGTGAGGGGCGGTTGGTATGGCGGCATGCGGTCGATCCGCTGGTGGATGTGGCCAAGGCCTGGCGACAGACGAGCGGGGGGCAGGCACAGGCAGAGCATCTGGATCTGGCCTTGTTGGCGCGTGTGGCTGACCGTTTGCCTCTGGCGCTCGCACATCGCCAGGTCCTGCAGGAGTTGGCGCCTCAGGGTGTGGTGTCCGATCTGGACCTGAGCTGGGATGGGGCGGCGACAGCGCCTTCGCGCTACCGCGTGAAGGCCCGCGTGCAAGGTCTGGGTCTGGCAGAGTCGCGAGATGGGATGAGGCCCGGCTTGGCGCAGGCCGATGTCACGGTGTCGGCCACCGAAGCAGGTGGGCGAGCCGATCTGGCCATGAAACAGGGCTGGCTGGCGTTCCCGGGGGTGTTCGAGGAGCCCCGAATCGCGCTGGATCGCCTCCAGGCCCGCGTCGAATGGTCTCGGCAGGTCGCGGCCGTGGCGGGTGCGCCGGCGAACTGGTCGGTGCGCGTGAGCCGGGCCAGTTTTGCCAATGCGGACGCCGAAGGTTCGTTGGAGGCCACCTGGCGAACCGCCAAGGTCGGCGAGCGCAACGCACAGGGACAGGCCCTGGCACACCTGCCCGGCGTGCTGGACATGGAGGGGCGGCTGGCACGTGGCGAAGCCACTCGCGTGTGGCGTTACCTGCCTCTGAGTATCCCGCCCGACACCCGAGACTACGTGCGACAGGCCTTCCGCAGCGGACACGCCGAGGGCGTGACCTTCGAGGTCAAAGGCGATCTGGATGCCTTCCCCTTCAAGGACGATGTGGGCGGGCGCTTCCGCGTGCGGGTGCCTGTCCGTCAGGTGGTCATGGACTATGTGCCGCCGGCCTTGCTGGGCCTGGCGCCGGACGCCTCCAGCGGGTTCTGGCCGGCCTTCACGTCGCTGGAGGGCATGCTGCGTTTCGAGGGGCAACGCATGCTGATCGAGAACGCGCGCGCGCAGCTCGGCACCATGGGCTCCGGGCGATTCGCACTCAACGAGGTCTCGGGCCGCATCGACGACATGGGTGCTGACGATCCACACCTGAACATCCAGGGGCGAGGTGCCGGGCCGATGGACGACCTCCTGCGTTTCCTGGCGACCTCGCCAGTGGGTGAGTGGACCGGCGGCGCGCTCAGCCAAGCGCGCGGCAGTGGTCGAGGCGCGTTGCAGCTGTCCTTGGACATTCCTTTGAACCGGGGTGAAGACACCCGCATCAAGGGACTGGTCACCCTCACGGACAAGGATCAGGCCGGCATGAGCTTGAGTCCGTCCATCCCGGCTTTTGCAGCCTTACGCGGAACGATCTCGCTCACCGAATCGAAGCTCGATGTGCAGGCTCGCACGCGCGTCTGGGGGCAAGAGATGGTGGTGCAAGGCAAGCGCGGTCCCGATGGCGTGCTGCGCTTTGCGGCGCGAGGAACCATGTCTGCCGAAGGGCTGAAGCAGGCGCAGGAGTATCCCGCGCTGGCACGCCTGGCTACACACCTGTCCGGTGAAACGCCGGTGAGCGTGACCGTGGTGGCCGGGGCACGTACCGAGGTGCAGGTGAACTCCAGCCTGCAAGGGATCAGCGCTGCGCTGCCGGCACCCTTGAGCAAGTCCGCCAGTGCCATGTGGCCACTGGCGGTGACCTACCGCACAGAGGGCGAGCGCGGTGAGCAGGATGCGATCATCGTGGACGTCGGCAACCCCCAGTCGCTGGCGTTGACGCCAGTGGCCATGCCGCGTGTGCGCGTGGACCTGCGCCGTGACGTGAGTGCCACCGAGGCGCGCATTCTGCGCGGGCTCATCAGCTTGACGCAAAGCGTGCCTGGGCAGACCAGCGCGTGGCCGTCTCTGCCCGCTACCGGGGTCGTGGCCCAGTGGCAGAGTCCCACGCTGGACCTGGACGCATGGCTGCCGGTGGCGCAGACCTTCGGTGGTGAACCGGGTGGGGATGGCCAGGGAGGCCTGGCAGCTGGCTTGCCCGATACGGTGAGCATCCAGACCGGTGCACTGACATTCCGTCAACGCACGCTCAAGGACGTCTCGGCCACCCTGGCCCACCCGAGCCCTCAGGTCTGGCGACTGCAACTGAGCGCCGATCAGGTGGCTGGCCAGGTGGAGTGGGCGCCCGAGAAGGCCCCCCTTGCCGCCGGACCCACCTCCACGCGCTTGACGGCCCGTCTGTCCCGCCTGTCCATCCCCAATGCGGATGCGCAAGCCCTGCAGACCCAGGCCACGGCCCAGATGCTGTCGGGTGAGGCTGCCACCGAGTTGCCGGCGCTCGACATCCAGATCGAGCAGTTCGAGTGGCGCGGTCTTGCACTCGGGCGCTTGGAAGTCGAGGCCCTCAACCGGCTGGTGCCGGTGGCCGGTAAGGGGGCGCTGCCCGAGTGGCGGCTCAACCGTTTGCGGTTGAGCACCCCCGAGGCTCAATTGGATGCTTCCGGCAACTGGGCCGCGCTTGGCACGCCCGGTCGGCCACGGTCTGCCTTCGGCTTCACCCTTGACTTGCGCGACAGCGGTGCTCTGCTCACCCGCCTGGGTCTGCCGCAAACCCTGCGTGGGGGCAAGGGCCAGCTCACCGGTCAGGTCAATTGGTTGGGCTCACCGCTGGAGCCCGATCCACTGACGATGTCCGGGGACATCAAGGTCCAGATCAACAGCGGGCAGTTTCTCAAGGCCGATCCGGGCATGGCCAAGCTCCTCGGGGTGTTGAGCCTGCAGTCTTTGCCGCGCCGCCTGACCCTGGACTTCCGCGACCTCTTTCAGCAAGGCTTTGCCTTTGACGCCATCGATGGTGACGTCAAGGTGGCGCAGGGCGTGGCCGCCACCCGCAACTTGCGCATGCGAGGCGTGCAGGCCATCGTGCTGATGGAAGGGCAGGCCGATCTGTCCCAGGAAACGCAAAACCTGCACGTGTTCGTGGTGCCACAGATCAATGCCGAGGCTGCCTCGCTGGCCTATGCCGCGATCAACCCCGTCATCGGCATTGGCACCTTCCTGGCCCAGTACCTGCTGCGCAAACAAGTGGCCGACGCCAGCACCCAAGAGTTCATGGTCACCGGCTCATGGGCTGATCCGCATGTCGAAAAGCTGGAACGCAAGCCCAAGCCTGCGGTCATCACAGCGCCCCAAAAACCTTCTTGAGCAGGGCGCTGCCGGTGCCCACGGGGTCTTGGCGGATCTTGCGCTCTTCCTCGCCGATCACCAGGTACAGCGCATCCAGCGCCTTGCCCGTGACGTGATCCTGCAAAGTGGCGCCCTGGCCCTTGAGCAGCCCCAACTGATTGGCCTTGCCGGCCAGATCGTTGTATCGCTGAGTCACCGACAACTTCTCCAGAGACCTGTTCACCACCGGCTGGAATTGCACCGTCAGAGGGTCACGCGTTTTGCGGGCAAAGTACTCGGTGACCGCGTTGTCGCCTCCCTGCAAGATGCCCACGGCGTCCTGCACACTCATGTCCTTGATCGCCTTGCTCAACAATGGGCGAGCCAGCGCCACGGCCTGCTCGGCGGCGTGGTTCATGGCCTCGGTCAGTTGCTGCACCTGCTTGCCTCGTCCCATGACCTTCAGAACGGGCACAGCCTGGTCCAGGGGAGAGGGCAGGCCAATGCGCAGCCGCTCGTTGTGCAAAAAACCGTTGGGCGCGCCCAATTGCGACACCGCCACATCGGCCCCCTTGTCGAGCGCGGCACGCAGCGCGGCCGTGGCGTCCTTGCTGCTGAAAGCAGCCGCCCACCCTGTTGTGGGCAGGGAGAACAAGCTCAGGCCCAAGGCTCCGACAGATGACAATACACGGCGACGTTCCATGTTGCTTCCTTTCTGCTTGCTGTTTTTGACTGCTTTGGTGACACCCATGATGATGAGCCGACGTCTGATGATCCTGGCCCTGCCCCTGCTGCTGAGCGCCTGTCTGTCTGGTAACAAATCAGACCTACCAGATTTGCCCTTCACCCAGCTGGATGGTAGCCAGCATCGCACAAGCGTGTTCAAAGGCAAAGTGACGGTGCTGAACTTCTGGGCCACGAGTTGCACGACTTGCGTCAAGGAGATGCCCCAGATTGTGGCCACTCACCAGCTTTTTCAGGCTCAGGGTCTGGAGACACTGGCAGTTGCCATGTCCTACGACCCGCCCGCCTACGTCAAGCAGTTTGCGCAAACACGCCAACTGCCCTTCCGGGTGGCCATCGACCATGACGGCAGCCTTGCCAAAGCCTTTGGCGATGTCCAGCTCACGCCGACCACGCTGGTGATCAACCGCGAAGGCCAGATCGTCAAGCGCTATGTGGGTGAGCCTGACTTCAAGGCCCTGCATGTGTTGTTGGGGCAATTGCTGGCCAAGCCCGTCACCTGAGACGGGCCGTCGGAGCGTGGCATTTTGCCCACGAGAGTCAGATTTTTCAGGTTTCAACCCGTCGGAGGTCTGTCAATTCAGGACAGAACACGCAGTCCGGCGCAAGATGGTCAGCCGTTCGCCAGAGTCGAACTTCACAACCCGGTTGAACCTCACATCTCTCATCTCATGCCCGGCCTGTTCATCATCGCGCACGCCCCCCTGGCCTCAGCCTTGAAGCAGGCGGCCGGGCACTGTTTTCCTGAAATGGCGGAGCAGGTGCAAGTGCTCGACGTGCCACCCCACCTGCCCTGCGAGGCACTGGAAGCGCAAGCGCGTGTCTTGCTGGAGGCCGCGCAGGCCAGCGACCCGCGAGGCGAGGCGCTGATCCTCACCGATGTGTTTGGCGCCACGCCCTGCAACACCGTCCAGCGTCTGGCCGAGGGAGCGCAGGTGAGGGTGGTGACCGGTGTCAATGTGCCCATGCTCTGGCGCGTCCTCAACTACGCCAGTGAACCCCTCGATACCGTGGTGACCCGTGCTTTGTCCGGGGGCACCCAAGGTGTCATGCAGGTGGCTTGCTGTGCGCCGCCAACCTCGGCTCACCCGTCTTCCAGCCATGATCAAGACCACCGCCACCATCAGCAATAAGCTGGGCCTGCATGCCCGCGCCTCGGCCAAACTCACCAAACTGGCCAGCAGTTTTCCCTGCGAGGTGTTCATGACACGCAACGATCGGCGCATCAATGCCAAAAGCATCATGGGTGTGATGATGCTGGCCGCAGGACTGGGCAGCACCGTCGAAATCGAGTGCGATGGCGCGAAGGAAGACGAGGCCCTGCGGGCCCTCGTGGCGCTCATCAACGACAAGTTTGGCGA
>CAYOJR010000141.1:0-5559 GCA_964404335.1 uncultured Aquabacterium sp. | reverse complement strand
GGCATGATGCCGATCTTGATTTCCTCGGGCGTGATCAGGCCAGGGCAGTTGGGGCCCAGCAGCAGGGTCTTCTTGCCGCCAGCCGCTTCCTTGGCCTTCATCTTGTTGCGCACCATCAGCATGTCGCGCACAGGGATGCCTTCGGTGATGGCGATGACCATGTCCAGGTCGGCCTCGACGGCTTCCCAAATCGCGTCAGCGGCACCGGCGGGCGGCACGTAGATCACCGACACGGTGGCGCCGGTTTGCTGAGCAGCTTCCTTGACGGAGGCGTAGATGGGAATGTCGGAGAACTTCTCGCCAGCCTTCTTGGGGTTCACACCCGCAACGAAAGCGTTCTTGCCGTTGGCGTAAGCCTGGCAGCCGAGGGTGTGGAATTGACCGGTCTTGCCCGTGATGCCTTGGGTGATGACCTTGGTGTCTTTGTTGATGTAAATGCTCATGACGGTACCTTGTACGAAGATGTTGATCCCAGCAGGCGCCACGGAGCCGGCTTTGCCGGGCCGTAGGCGACGCCCCCTTGAGGGGGAGCGCCGCAGGCGCAACGGGGGTGGGTCATGCCACAGCGGCGACGATCTTGGTCGCGGCTTCGGCCATCGAATCGGCGGCGATGATGGGCAGACCGGAGTCGGCCAGCATCTTCTTGCCCAGGTCTTCGTTGGTGCCCTTCATGCGGACGACCAGCGGCACGTTCAGGTTCACGGCCTTGCAGGCGGTGATGACGCCATCGGCGATGGTGTCGCACTTCATGATGCCGCCGAAGATGTTCACCAGGATGCCCTTGACATCGGGGTTCTTCAGCATGATCTTGAACGCTTCGGTGACCTTCTCGGCCGTGGCGCCACCGCCGACGTCGAGGAAGTTGGCGGGCTCGCCACCGAACAGCTTGATGGTGTCCATGGTGGACATGGCCAGACCGGCGCCGTTGACCAGGCAGCCGATGTTGCCGTCGAGCTGGATGTAGGCCAGGTCGAACTTCGAGGCTTCGATTTCAGCCGGGTCTTCTTCGTCCAGGTCGCGCAGCGCCACGATTTCGGGGTGGCGGAACAGGGCGTTGGCGTCGAAGTTGAACTTGGCGTCGAGGGCGATGACATTGCCCTTGCCGTCGCGGTTCAGCGGGTTGATTTCAACCAGCGACGCGTCGGTTTCCATGTAGCACTGGTACAGCTTCTTGAAGATGTCCTTGGCCTGAGCTTGCGAGTCGGCCGGCATGCCAATGCCGTCGGCGATCTCCTGGGCTTGCGCGTCGGTCAGCCCCGCCAGCGGGTCGATGTAGACCGTGATGATCTTCTCGGGCGTGCTGTGGGCGACTTCTTCAATGTCCATGCCGCCTTCGCTGGAAGCAATGAACGCCACCTTCTGGGTGGCACGATCGGTCACGACCGACACGTAATATTCTTTTTGAATGTCTGCGCCGTCTTCGATGTACAGACGGTTGACCTTCTGGCCTTCGGGGCCAGTCTGGTGGGTCTTGAGCTGCATGCCCAGGATCTCGCCCGCCAGACGACGCACGTCGTCGATGGACTTGGCGACCTTGACGCCACCGCCCTTGCCGCGACCACCCGCGTGGATCTGCGCCTTGACCACCCAGACCGGGCCGCCCAGCTTTTCAGCTGCTGCAACAGCCTCGTCAACGGAAAACGCCGGGATACCTCTTGGGACCGGCACGCCAAATCGGCTCAGGATCTCTTTGCCTTGGTATTCATGAATCTTCATGGGGATCTCGCTGTCAGGTGTTGTGTTCTTGTCGAACATGGCAAGCCCGCCTCATCCGATCGGGCGGAGGCGGGCGCACGCCGCCCAGTCTTGTCAGGCTTTGCGCGGTGCACCGCTCAGCATACATCCACACCCCGCAAACGAAGGGATTCGAAATTCAGGGTTTTTGCCAATTCGCGACAGATTTCACTCGGATGTCGGCAAGCCGTCGCCCCGAATGACGCGCCGCACGACGTCTGCGGCAAAGCCCCGACTGAGCAAAAAGCGCATCTGACGCGCCTGATCTTGTGGCGACTGCGCCGGCGCACCAAAGCGGCGCAGCCACAGCGCATGGGCACGTTCGAACTCGGTATCGCGCAGGGATTGGGTGGCGGCGTTCGCCACCTCGGAGGGCAGTTGGTGCTGGGCCAGTTCGGCCTTCAACCGGGCCGCACCGTAGCGCGCCGCCTTGCGGTGAAGCATGGAGTCGGCAAAACGCTGGGCTGACAGCCAGCCTTTTTGCTCCAGCTCGTCGAGCACCTGGGCCACCTGCTCCGGTGACTCGGCGTGAGGGGCGAGCTTGCGGGTCAACTCGACGCGGGAGTGTTCACGCGCGGCGAGGTATTTCAGCGCCCGCCCCTTGAGCGACAAGGGCGGGCGGCGTGAGGCCTTGGGGCCTGCGTCCGGAGGGTCAGACCTCGTCATCTTCGACCGTGTCGGCCTTGCCGCCGGCCACGGCTGCAGGCAAGAGCGCCACGCCCAGCGAGTCGCGAATCTTGTTCTCGATTTCGCGGGCCAGATCGGCGTTCTCGCGCAGGAACTCGCGAGCGTTGTCCTTGCCCTGGCCGATCTTCTCGCCGTTGTAGGCATACCAGGAGCCCGACTTGTCCACGATCTTGGCGTTCACGCCCAGGTCGATGATCTCGCCTTCGCGGCTGATGCCTTCGCCGTAGAGGATGTCGAACTCGGCCGTCTTGAACGGTGGCGAAACCTTGTTCTTGACGACCTTGACCTTGGTTTCGTTGCCAATGATTTCGTCGCCCTTCTTGATGGAACCGATGCGACGGATGTCGAGGCGCACGGAGGCGTAGAACTTCAAGGCATTGCCGCCGGTGGTGGTTTCGGGGCTGCCGAACATCACGCCGATCTTCATGCGGATCTGGTTGATGAAGATGACCATGCAGTTGGTCTTCTTGATGGTGGCCGTGAGCTTGCGCAGAGCCTGGCTCATCAGGCGCGCCTGCAGACCCGGCAAGGAATCGCCCATCTCGCCTTCGAGTTCGGCCTTGGGGGTGAGCGCAGCCACCGAGTCGACCACGATCAGGTCGACCGAGCCGGAGCGCACGAGCGCATCGACGATTTCGAGCGCCTGCTCACCGGTGTCGGGCTGCGAGATCAGCAGGTCTTGCAGGTTGACGCCGAGCTTCTGGGCGTATTGGGCGTCCAGCGCGTGCTCGGCGTCGATGAAGGCGCAGACACCGCCTTGCTTTTGCATTTCGGCCACGACCTGCAGGGTCAGGGTGGTTTTGCCGGACGACTCGGGGCCGTAGATCTCAACCACGCGGCCACGCGGCAGGCCACCAACGCCCAGGGCGATGTCGAGGCCCAGCGAACCGGTGGACACCACCTGGATGTCTTCGACCACTTCGCCCTCGCCCAGGCGCATGATGGAGCCCTTGCCGAACTGCTTCTCGATCTGGGCCAAGGCGGCCTGCAGGGCTTTGGCTTTTTCGGTGCTGAGGGCAGATTTGGCGTTGGCGTCCATACGAGGTCTCCGGAAGGTTCAGGGATTGGCTTGGCTGCATTATGGCAAAAGCTGGACGTTTATACAGTGCTTCGGCAAATAATTTTTGCCCCTCTGATTGGGGTGACGGTGCACGCATATTGCGGCGCAGCATTTGCCGCTAGACTCGTTTCATGAGTTCCAAGCGCACGCCCCGTGACCAGGCCAACACCCAGCGCCTGGAGGAAGACCGTCAGGCTCACCGCCGCCCTCGTCGGGCCCGTTCTGGTGCTGCGGCAAAGGGCGCCGTGCGGCCCCGGGTCAACCTCGCGCTGCAGGGGGGCGGTTCGCACGGGGCGTTCACCTGGGGTGTTCTCGACCGTTTGTTGGAACTTGACGGACTCGACTTTGGCGGCATCTCCGGCACCAGCGCCGGTGCGCTCAATGGCGCCGTGATGTTGACGGGCTACGTGAAGGGTTTGCGGGCGGGTGGGGAGTCGGGGGCCAGGCAGGAGGCGCAGAAGTCCCTGCGCGAGTTCTGGCGTGATGTGAGCCGACACGGCCCGCTGTTTTCACCCTTGAGTATTCAGCCCAATGGCTTGCTCAAGACCGAGTTCAACTTCGACCAGTTTCCGGCCTACCAGTGGCTGAACGTGTTCATGCGTTCGTTCAGTCCGTATGAATTCAACCCACTCAATCTGAACCCACTGGAGACGGTGCTGCATCGGCATGTGGATGCCGCCATGCTGCACGGGGGTTGCGCTGAGTGCGGCATCCCGCTGTTTGTGACCGCCACATCGGTCCACACCGGCCAGGCGCGGGTGTTCACGGCCGAGTCGCTGTCGATCAAGGCCTTGATGGCTTCGGCCTGCCTGCCGTTTGTGTTCCAGGCGGTCGAAATCGATGGCGAGCCTTACTGGGATGGTGGCTACACCGGCAACCCGGCGCTCTACCCGCTGATCTATGACACCACCGGCATCGACATTTTGCTGGTGCGACTGACGCCGCTACAGCGCATCGACAACCCGACGCGCAGCATCGACATCATCGACCGGCTCAGTGAAATCACCTTCAACGCCAGTCTGGTGGGTGAGATGCGGGCCATTGCCTTCGTGAAGCGCTTGATTGACGAGCACAAGTTGGACCGGGGGCACTACAAGCGTCTGCACATGCACATGGTGGCCGATGACGCAGGCATGAACGCCTTCAATGCGTCGAGCAAGTTCAACACCGACTGGGCGTTTCTGCAGGAATTGCATCGGCTGGGACACCAGGCCGCCGACCTGTGGCTGAAGGCGCACCGGCATCAGATCGGCGTCGAAAGCTCGTTTGACATCCACGACACGTTTTTGCAGCAGATGTCGCCAACAACCGGCCAAACTTGATCAGTCTCAAACCTGTTAGCGGAAATCAGGGCCAAGATACCCTCAACGGTAGCGTCAAGCTGCTTCGAATGGACTGACTTTCAACAGGAGACACGATGGGACAAGACCTCGACAACCACCCGCTGGGACGCGACTTTCCTGAGTTCAAGGACAAGATCCGTGAGCTGAAGGCCAACAACGCCCACTTCGCGCGCCTGCACCGCGACTACGAAGAGGTGGACAAGGCCGTGGTGCGCCTGGAGACCGGCGTGGAGCACGGCTCGGACGCCGAGCTGGAGACCAAGAAGAAGTTGCGCGTGCTGCTCAAGGACGAGCTGTATGCACAGCTGAAAGCCTGATTCGACTCGGATCTGAACAGCTAAGGCATTCGCTGCGGGCGACTTGATCAGGTCGCTGGGGCAGCGCCTCGGGGCACAGCGTCATGAGCGCTGTGCCTTTTTTCATGGCGTCGGCGACTACTGAGCAGACCAACCGCTGCCAAGCCTCCAACCTCACTCCACCCGCTTCCAGCCTGCGGGCTTCACAGGTGCCGGAATGGGGTGCTTGGTGCTGGCGCCACCGTATCTCGTCACAATGAGGCGCACTTCATCCTTGGGAAACACGTGGACATAGATCGAGGCAGGTTCGTCATAGCGCTCAATTTCAACCACCTTGGTCAAGGTCGTGAGCTTGCGTCCTTCAGCAAAGGTGATGCGGGCCGTGCCCGTTAAACCGGGATACCACTTCTTGGGAATCATGGCGCAGCACACACTGGCA
>CAYOJR010000140.1:0-5657 GCA_964404335.1 uncultured Aquabacterium sp. | reverse complement strand
TGCTGGCCTGTGCGCGGCCCTTGCTGCCAATTTTTGGTCGCCTGCAGGGACCGCATATGTTGGTGGATGTTTACGATGCCATGCCCTTGTGTGATGTCTGGCTCGGTGCGATGAGTGTTCCCTACGCCTTGCTCAGACAAGTGGGGCGTATTAATCCGGTCTCCGCGTGGCTGACGCCGCAGATGCAGTATTTGCCGCAAGTGCTGCAGCACCGTTCCGCAAAACTACGTGTGGGACTGTGCTGGAAAGGCTCCGCCGCTTATCCTGGTGACGCCCAGCGTTCGTTCACGCTGGACACCTATAGCGCCTTATTAACGCTGCCTGATGTGGAATTTGTCAGTCTGCTACCGGACACGCGTCAGGCGTTTCTGGATTGGGGCGGGGCTGCTGCGCTGGATATTGGCCACGAAATTGATAGCGCCTCTCCAGCATTCGAAGAAACCGCAGCAATTATGCAGGTCTGCGACCTGATTATTACCAGTGATACCTCGATTGCACATCTGGCAGTGGCATTGGGCCGGCCGACCTGGTTGATGCTGCAGTTTAATGGTGAATGGCGCTGGTCCATACATCCGGCAAAGGCGTCAGGTTCCTTACAAATTATGAAACAACCGTTACAAGGGGATTGGGCCGGGTTGATGCAAAGTGTGCAAAACCGACTGAAGACACTTGTAAAAAAATAAAGAACTGTAAAGAATTGCTGACATAGTGATTTAACAAAAAACAATGGGAACAACAATGACAGCTTCCAATACCCCCGCCGCAATCATTCATAAAATTATTGTAATGGCCACAGGCGTCCCTGGCTCAGAAAGTCTCAGAGATGAAGTACTGGCACTTTATGAAAGCAGAGGGGATTGGCAGGAAGTTGCCCATACACTTGATACCTATCTGAATACCCTGCTGGCCGCACAGGTCAACGGCATTCCCGGAATGCTGCAACAACTGGCTAAAAACGGCCTTGGTGTTGATATCAGTCTGCAGGATGCACAAACGCTGACTCGGGATTTTGCAGCGAAAGGCATCACTTCCTGGTCCAGCCTGTTCGAGTGGTTGCATGTCAATCTGGATGGTGACCTTGCTGCCGCCTGGAACAACCGCGCCGACGGGGCTGCACATTTTACCGACTTGCTCGGCAGTCTTGATAAGAACGAAGATTACAACGGCACTCAGGTGCTCAATGCCGCTCGTGAGTGGATCAGTGGTATAGGTGCCAGTGATGCATCCGTGCAGGCTGCCAATGAAGCGGCCAGCAAACTGATCACACGATTTATGGATGGCAAGATCAAAGGCACCGCCATTGACGGTTATGTTTCCGGCGCCACCATTTTTATTGATGTGAACAACAACGGCGAATTTGATCAAGGTGAGCCGGTCACGATCACCGATGCCAGCGGTAATTTTGTATTTAATGAGGACGTTCTGCCCACAGGTACCTTGATTGGAACCGGGGGTACGGACATGGCCACAGGCCAACCGTTCACAGGTGTGATGACCGCGCCTTCAGGCGCTGCTGTCATCAGCCCGCTGACAACACTTGTGCAGCAGATGATGGCGGCCATGCCCGGTCGTTCCCAGGCAGATATTGAGGACACTCTGTTTAAAACGCTGGATATGCCACGTGTTGACCTGTCCTCATTTGATCCCATCGAGTCCGCGCTGGCCTCGGGTGCCAGCCGCAGTGACCAGGTCACAGCAACCAATATCCAGGCGATCACTTCACAATTGATCAACCTGCTGAATGTATCCGATGCCGTGATCAATAAAACCGGCGCAGTTGGCGGCCAGCAAACCAGCAGCACACTCGACGCCTTGATCAACACGATTGTCCAGGCGGCCGCAGAAGATCGGATCGTACGACTGGGCGACAGGCAAACCATCAGTGACGTGGTGAATGATGCAGCCATCCGTGCTGGCGCAGTAAACCCGGATCTGCCTGCCGATGAGCGCGATCAACAGCTGGCGCGGGTGCAGGATCTGGCCAATAAAGCCGCTGTTGCGGTCAGTGGAATTAATGAGCGCACACAGCAGTCTGCGGCTGCTTTTGCTGCAGGTGAAACCTCAAATATTGTCGACGCCTTCTCCGACCTTTTTAAACTGCAAACCCTGACCCAGACCACTGTTGCTCCAGCTATCGAAGATAGCAGTGACGGTGATCTGGACACTGTGGTCAACCGTTTTACCGGCGACAGCCTGACCAACGAAGTTGCCGATATCAGAGCGGGACAACTGGATGCGAACACCTCGGCATCACCGGGCAATGTGACTCTGCCTAAATCTACCACTGCGGTGCCGACAGTGCGCCTGGCCAACGATACCGGCGCCTCTGCAGAGGACCGTATTACCCGTGATGCCGAACTGGTTCTGGGTAATCTGGTGAAGCCGGAAACCTGGCAATACAGTCTGGACGGCGGCAGCACCTGGACCAACGGCAGCGGTGATAGCCTGACGCCAACGGGACAGGGGGACATCACGGTTCTGGTGCGTCAGAGCGATCCCGGTATCGGCGACACGGCACAAGTCTCTTTTAAATTTAATCTGGATACGGCAGCGCCTTCAGCACTCTTGCTGACGCTGGTGGATGATACCGGTAGCAGCGCTTCTGACAGGGTGACTTCCAGCGGGTCGGTACAGATTGCCGGGCTGGAGTCGGGCGCAAGCTGGGAATACAGCGTGGATGGCAGCACCTGGACAGCCGGAAGTGGCTCTTCGGTGGATGTGACGGCTCCTGAAGGCGCCAATCGGGAGCATACCGTTTATGTGCGTCAGGCGGATGTGGCGGGGAATATCTCGGCTGAGGCCTCATTGACCTTCAAGTTGGACACCCACGCGATGTCTCCGGGATTGGCGTTGACGGACAATTCCGGATCCGGTTCGGACATGATCACCAACAATGGCAGCGTCACACTCAGTGGACTGGAATCGGGCGCTACCTGGGAATACAGCACTGATGGCAGCACCTGGACTGCCGGTAGCGGTAATTCCGTGGATGTGACCTCCCCGGAAGGTGGCGATCGCGACTATACCGTTTATGTGCGCCAGACCGATGTCGCGGGCAATACCTCGGTCAACACCTCGCTGACCTTCACGCTGGATAAAACTGCGCCTGCTGCCGCCTCCATTGCACTGGCTGTCAACTCTGGCTCCGCATCGGATCTGATTACCAACTCGGGTGCGGTGACTGTCAGCGGCCTGGAATCCGGTGCCACTTGGCAATACAGCGTTGACGGCAGCACCTGGACTACCGGCAGCGGTTCCAGCTTTGATGCTACCTCTGGCGAAGGCAACGGTGATGTTTACACCGTGCAAGTACGTCAAACCGATGTCGCAGGCAATACCTCTGCTGCCGCATCACTGACGTTTACCCTGGACACTGAAGCGGCAGCGCCTTCGCTGACCCTGAGTAAAAACTCAGGCTCGGCGTCGGATAGCATCACCAATGATGGCACTGTGTCCGTTGGAGGTTTGGAGTCAGGTGCATCCTGGGAGTACCGTGTGGTGGGCGCCAGTGTCTGGGAAACCGGCAGTGGCTCTTCTTTTGATGCCACCTCCGGTGAAGGCAATGGTGATGCTTACACAGTAGAAGTACGTCAGACCGATGTGGCCGGCAATACCTCAGCCGCGGCTTCGTTGTCTTTTACGCTGGATACTGAGGCGGCAGCACCCTCGCTGGCGTTATTTAATAACTCTGGATCCACGTCGGATACCCTCACCAACGATGGCAGAGTGTCGGTCACAGGGCTGGAATCGGGTGCCTCATGGCAATACAGCGTTGACGGCAGCAACTGGACTACCGGCAGTGGCTCAACTTTTGATGCCACCTCAGGCGAAGGCAACGGTGATGCTTACACCGTGCAAGTACGTCAAACCGATGTCGCAGGCAATACCTCTGCTGCGGCATCACTGACGTTTACCCTGGACACTGAAGTCGCTGTACCCTCGCTGGCGCTGATTAGAGACACTGGCTCGGCGTCAGACTTCATTACCTATGATGGCAGGGTTTTAGTTCGAGGATTGGAGTCGGGTGCCTCATGGGAATACAGCGTGGATGGCAGCAACTGGACGTTGGGCAGTGGCTCGGGCGTGAATGTAACGGCGCCTGAAGGTGTCAACAAGGACTATACAGTGCAAGTGCGTCAGACGGATGTGGCCGGCAATACCTCTGCCGCGGCTTCGCTGACGTTCAGTTTTGATAACACCGCACCTGCTGCCACCTCGCTAACCCTGAGCAAAAACTCCGGATCGGCATCGGATTCCATCACCAATGATGGCACTGTGTCAGTGGGTGGCCTGGAATCCGGTGCGACCTGGGAATACAGCGTTGATGGCAGCAACTGGACTACCGGCAGTGGCTCAACTTTTGATGCCACCTCAGGCGAAGGCAACGGTGATGTTTACACCGTGCAAGTACGTCAAACCGATGTGGCGGGCAATACCTCTGCTGCGGCATCTCTGACCTTTACTCTCGATAACACTGCACCAGATAAACCGACCTTGTACTTGATTGGAGATAGCGGTCGCGACGGAAGTGATGGCATAACCAGCACGGCCATGATCAATGTGGGTGGGCGTGAAACCGACGGCAGCTACCAGTATCAGGTGCTCGCCGGCGAGCAGACAGTGGCGGATGCCTCGGAATGGTCATCCAGTTTTGACAATAACAGCATCTCGTTCAGCTCATTTAACGCGGCCGAAGGTCGCAGCGATGGCGTTTACACTGTTTTTGTCCGCCAGTCAGATATCGCAGGTAATGTGTCCGATCCGGTTTCGCTGCAATTTACGCTGGATACTGCAGCCGCTGCGCCGTCGTTGGCACTGGTTAATAACTCTGGCTCCACGTCGGATACCCTCACCAACGATGGCAGAGTGTCGGTCACAGGGCTGGAGTCCGGCGCGTCTTGGGAGTACAGCACCAATGGCAGTACCTGGACCACTGGCAGTGGCTCCAGCTTTGACGCAACGTCCGGTGAAGGCAACGGTGATTCCTACACCGTGCAAGTACGTCAAACCGATATCGCAGGCAACACCTCCGCCGCCGCATCACTGACGTTTACCTTGGATACCGAAGCGGCTGCACCGTCGCTGGCACTGGCTAAAAACTCTGGCTCCGCATCAGACCTGATCACCAACCAGGGTTCTGTCACCGTTGGTGGCCTGGAGTCTGGCGCCACTTGGGAATACAGCACTGATGGCAGTACCTGGACGGCGGGCAGTGGCTCGTCGGTGGATGTGACTTCACCGGAAGGTGGTGATCGCGACTATACGGTTTATGTGCGTCAGAGTGATGTGGCGGGGAATACCTCAGCCGAGACATCTCTGACTTTTACGTTGGATACCTTCGCAGCGGCACCGTCGCTGACCCTGAGCAAAAACTCCGGATCGGCATCGGATTCCATCACCAATGATGGCACTGTGTCAGTGGGTGGCCTGGAATCCGGTGCGACTTGGGAATACAGCGTTGATGGCAGTAACTGGACGTTGGGCAGTGGCGGTTCGGTGGATGTGACCTCACCAGAAGGTGGTGATCGCGACTATACGGTTTATGTACGCCAGAGTGATGTCGCGGGTAATACCTCTGCCGCGGCGTCGCTGACCTTTACCCTGGATACCTTCGCAGCGGCACCGTCGCTGGCACTGTCCGTCAATTCCGGGTCCAG
>CAYOJR010000139.1:3423-5696 GCA_964404335.1 uncultured Aquabacterium sp. | reverse complement strand
CCGGTGTCGCTCATCGGGTTGGGCAGGCCGGCGTTGGGGTAGCAGCTGATGTAGGTGTCCCCGGCGATCTTGGCCAGCTCTTCGATGTAGGGGCGCATCAAGGTGGCACCCAGCGCGCAGTTCAGGCCGATGGCAATCGGGTGGGCATGGCGCACCGAGTGCCAGAAGGCGCTCACGGTCTGACCCGAGAGGATGCGGCCCGAGGCATCGGTCACGGTGCCCGAGATGATGATGGGCAGGCGCTCACCGGTGTCCTCGAACAGCTCGTCGATCGCGAAGATGGCCGCCTTGGCGTTGAGCGTGTCGAAAATCGTTTCGACCAGGAAGACGTCGCAGCCGCCTTCCATCAGGGCCTTGGCCTGCTCGTAATACGCTGCGCGCAAGGTGTCGAAATCGACGTTGCGGGCACCCGCGTCGTTCACGTCCGGGCTGATGCTGGCCGTCTTGGGGGTCGGGCCAATGGCGCCGGCCACGAACCGGGGCTTGTCGGGCGTGCTGTACTTGTCGCAGCATTCGCGCGCCAGCCTGGCGGCGGCGAGGTTCATCTCGTAGGCCAGCTCGGGCAGCTCGTAGTCGTCCTGGGCCACGGTGGTGGCACCAAAGGTGTTGGTCTCGATCAGGTCGGCCCCGGCGGCCAGGTACTGCTCGTGGATCTCGCGGATCACCTCGGGCTTGGTGAGCTGCAGCAGCTCGTTGTTGCCCTTGAGGTCCTTGGGGTGGTCGGCAAAACGGGTGCCCCGGTAGTCTGCTTCCGTCAGCTTGTAGCGCTGGATCATGGTGCCCATGGCACCGTCGAGCACCACGATGCGCTCGCGCATGATCTGGGGCAGCTGGGCCGCACGGGTGTAGGGCCGACGCTCGACCGGAGGCAAAACAGAGGCGGCGTCAGTGCGGGCGGCAGGGGAAGCAGAGGCGTTCATGCGCCCATTTTAGAGTTTGCCCGCCACTTTGCGCCGGTGCCACATGCATCACCCTGCCAGCTGGCGGCACTCGGTACACGTTCAGCGCCCCGCTTGGCGCAACAACGGCGCCACATCCAGATCGGACCAGGCGGTGATCACCTCGTCCCCGTTCATGGCCTCGTCGCCCGGCACATGCGCCTTGGAACGCACCGGCGGCGGCGACACCGCCATGCCTTGCTGCACCAGCCACACCAGTAGCGCCTGCTCGGGCATGGGACGGGCGTACAGATAGCCCTGCAACTCATCGCACTGAAGCTGGGTGAGGATGGCCGCCTGCTCAGGTGTCTCCACCCCCTCGCCCACCACTTTCAGGCCGAGGGCATGGGCCAGTCGCACCACGGCCTCGACAATCGCCTGCGCGTCGGGGCTGGTCTCCAGGTCGCGGATGAAGCTGCGGTCGATCTTGAGCTGGCGGGCCGGCAGGCGGCGCAGGTAGCTCAGGCTGGAGTAGCCGGTGCCAAAGTCGTCGATCGACAGTTGCACACCGATGCCATCGAGGAGGTCGAAGACGCGCAGCGAGGCCTCGATGTCGTCCATGGCCACCGATTCGGTGATTTCCAGAATGAGCATGGCCGGGGGCACGCGGTGACGCAACAGGATCTCACGGACGCGCCGCTCCAGGTCAGGCTGACGCAGCTGATGGGCTGACACGTTCACGGCCACCGGCACGTCCACCCCGGCCTCGTGCCACAGGCGCATCTGCCGACAGGCCGCATCCAGCACCCACAGGCCCAGCTCCCCGATCAGACCGAAACGCTCGGCCACCGGAATGAAGGTGGCCGGACTGACCAGACCGCGCACCGGATGTTGCCAGCGCAGCAGCGCCTCCACCCCCGCCAACTCGCCACTGCCTGCGCGCAGCTTGGGCTGGAAGTGCAGCATCAGCTCATCGCGCGAGATGGCGTGGCGCAAGTCGCGCTGCAATGCCACTTGGTCCACACCCACCTGGTCTTCACCGCTGCGGTGAAAGCAGTACACGCCGCCACCCGCTTTTCGCGCTGTGAGCATGGCGTCGCTGGCATGCGCCAGCAGCAAACGGGCGTTGAAGCTTTGCGGATAGCGGGCAATGCCGATGGAGGCGCTGACCGACAGTTCATGGCCTTCGATCAGGCAGGGTTGGTGCACCGCCACCGACAGGCGCTGGGCCAGTTGCGCGATGTCGTGCTCGTCGGCCAGACCGCGCGAGAGCACCAGGAACTCGTCGAACTCGGCATGGGCCAGCACATCCCCCTCGCGCATGGCCGCCTGCAAGCGCAGGGCCAGATGGCGCATGAGTTGATCGCCGTGGGCATGACCATAGGTTTCGTTGAG
>CAYOJR010000139.1:0-3323 GCA_964404335.1 uncultured Aquabacterium sp. | reverse complement strand
GGGCCAGATGGCGCATGAGTTGATCGCCGTGGGCATGACCATAGGTTTCGTTGAGCGTGCGCACACCATCCACATGCAGCCGCATCACGCTCAGGTGCCCCACAGCGGGCAAACTGGGGTCTTCGAAGACTTGGTGCAGCATGCGCTCGAAACCCGGCCGGTTGAGCAAGCCCGTGAGCGGGTCGTGCTGCGCGGCGTCTTCCAGGGCGGCATGCGCCTGCTTGAGCGAATCCACCAATGCCTGTTGACGCCGCTGCGCCCTGGCGTCGAGCCGCATGCTGATGTGCCCCATGAGCAGGAGCATCAGCACCGCGCCAGACAGCACCAGCACCAGGCCCTCACCAGAGAGGTGGCCCGCGCTCAGGCACTCGGCATCGGCGGGAACCTGGATGGCCCACACCATGCACACCTGGCCCGCGTTGAACAACCCGCTGATCCCGAACACCTTCAAGAGGCGCAGCCACAGTGGTGGCTCGGAGGCCAGGCTCTGGCGCAAGGCCAGCGCACCCAGCAAACACCCCATCAGCGTCAGGGTCAACGCCCCCAGCAGACGCCAGACAGCCCAGGACACGCTGGGCTGGAACATGATGGCCGAGACGTGGATGAAGGTGAGCAGACAGAATCCGAACGCGATCAGGACCCCACCGATGACGCGCAGGCGTTGCGGGAAACGCTGGCGCGTCTGCATCCAGATGGCCGCCGCGCTGATGACCACGGCCGGCATCCAGGCGGCCAGCACCACTTGCGCGACGAACCCCACCCGAATCGGCAACTGCAGCGCCACCAGATTGAGCAGAGATTGCGCCCAGAAACCGGTGCCCACACACAGCGCGCCGCCCAGCCACCAACCCAGGCCGGCGTCACGGTCGTTGGCGCGCACGCAGCGCACCACCGCCCCTTGAAGAAACAGGGCATACATGCCGAGCGCCCAGGCAATCAGCAGGGTGGACGGCTGGAAATGAACCTCCATGTAGGACACAGACGTGCGAAACAAAAGTGGGGGTGTCGCAGTCTAGGCAAGGGGAGAGGCCACACGCATGGGCACTCACCCCAGAAGCGGAGGGCCACAGGCCACCCCGCGTTCATTTTCGTTAATGCATCACGACTGGCTGCTGCGCCATCCCGGCGAAGCGTTCCAGAAACGCATCAAAGTCTTCAGCACTGTGGGCCGATTCGATCAGGGCCTCGACGCCTTGCTTGAAGGATTCGGCCAAGGCACCTTCCAGGAACAGCTCCTTGCGGGCGTGCTTGTCCACGATCTCGTAACCGCCTCGGGTCAGTGTCGGCTGGCTGCCTTCGGTGGTCGCCACCCCCAGCTCGGGCAGCATCTCGATCTGCACCACAGCAAAGCTGTCAGAGTTGTAGAGCATGTGCATGGACGTGACTCCTTGTGTGATCCATCCTTCAGGTCATCAGATAGGGGCAGGGCCTCTGTCTGCAAGACCATCATGGATCCTTCTTCGACCGGTGCGCCCATCGACTTGACAGAACTGCCCCATGAAAACGACCAAGTTGTGTCCAAGTGCACACTCCCCCTCGGATCAGGGGCCGTTGCAGCCATTCCCCCCTGAGGGGGATGCGGACGAAGCGCCAAGTCCCTACAGTTGCATACAGTGCTGTCACACGGTTTTGCTCAGCAGGACATCAGGGAAAGACAAGAAAAACGGACATCACGCCCAAATGGCCTCGCCGGTTGCCGGCGGGGCCATTTTTTTACACGCTCACGTCAGGGAGCGCTGCCTCAGGGCTGGGCGGCCAAGGCGCGCTCGATGTCCGTCACCAGGCTGCGGCTGTCCGGCGACGTCAGGCTGTTGTAAGCCTCTACCGTGCGCCCATCCCGGGCGATCAGGTATTTGTAGAAGTTCCACTTCGGGCTGGTACCCGACAGCCGGGTCAACTCGGCGAACAGCGGGTTGGCCTGCGGGCCTTTGACACTGCTCTTGGCAAACATCGGGAACTTGACGCCGAAGGTGTTGGCGCAGAACTCGGCGATCTGCTTGCCCGAATCGGGCTCCTGCTGCCCGAAGTCATTCGACGGAAAGCCGAGCACCACCAGACCCCGGGCTTTGTACTTTGCGTACAACTCCTCCAGACCCTTGTACTGCGAAGTGAAGCCGCAGTAACTGGCGGTGTTGACAACCAGGATCACCTGCCCGCTGTACTGGCACAGCGATTGCGGCTTTTCGTCTTGCAAGCGAGGGAAGGTCTTGTTGAGCAGGGCCGGGCAGGCGCTGGCCGATGGCACCTGCGCAGCACCCTGTGACGGCACCGCCTGCGCCCAGGCCGTCCCGCCCCCGGCCCCCACCAGCACGGCAGACAGCATCCAGGCACGCAGGGAGGGGGCAACAGTGAACATGGCAGACACCTGATGAAAAAGGAGCCTTCAGCTTACTGTGCCGGCAATGCCCTGCGGGGAAGTCGGGTATGGGATCGATCAGGCGCCCGGCACCGCACGCCAGGCCGCGTGGCCGTCCTGGCCCGCAAACAGTGGGTGCGCCTCGGCCTCTTCGAGGGTCAGCACCGGGGTCACGCAGGCATCGGCGTCGGCAAAGCGCTCGACCCAGACCGCCAGGGGCAAGGAGGCCACCAGGGCCGCCACTTCGTCGCGCAAGGCCAGGGCATCGGGCGTACCGGGCAAGGCGCCACGCTGCCAGTGCCGGTCGATCCAGTCGGGCCGGCCGAACACCTCGCAGGCGGCACGCCAGAACTTGTGCTCCAGCGCCCCCACCGCCAGGTGGCGGTCGTCGGCGGTGCGGTACAGGCAATAGCAAGGCAGGCCGCCGTTGAGCAGGTCTTCCCCCGCGCCCGGGCGGTGGCCCAGCATCGGCGCCAGCAGGGCCGCCGTGGAACGGGGCATGACCAGGTGCGCGTGCAGGCCGTGCGTCATGCTGACGTCGATGTGCTGCCCTTGGCCCGTGCGCTGCGCCGCGAACACCGCTGCCAGGATGGCGATGGTGGCCATGGCGCTGCCGCCGGCCAGGTCACCCCATTGCACATTGGACTGCGCCAGACTGCCATCGGCGGCGCGCGTCTGATCGAGGGCACCCGAGAGGGCCATGAAGTTGAGGTCGTGCCCGGCCTTGTTCGCCCAGGGGCCCCTCTGGCCATAGCCGGTGATCGACACCATGACCAGACGCGGGTTGCGGGCGTGCAATGTGGCGGCATCCAGGCCCATGGACGAGAGGATGCCGGGACGAAAACTGTCCACCATCACGTCAGCCGTGGCGAGCCAGTCACGCAATTGCGCCAGATCGGCCTCCTGCTTGAAGTCGATGCGACGGCTTTCCTTGCCGTGGTTGAGCGCCTCGAACAGGGGCGGCAAA
>CAYOJR010000138.1:0-5734 GCA_964404335.1 uncultured Aquabacterium sp. | reverse complement strand
AACCCCGACAAGGTGGTGAACGCTGCGTTTGATCTGTTCGACAAGCTGGGTGCGACCGACGAGCAGTTGGACTTCCCCGTGGTGTATGCCTCCGGCATCAATGGTTGGTCTTCGAAGGAAGAGGGCGAGCCTGGCGCCAAGTGGGGCGAAGACATGTCGGCCCTGTTCGACACGATTCTGGAGCACGTGCCTGCGATCAAGGGTGATGCCACTGCGCCTCTGCAATTGCAAATCTCTGCGCTGGACTATTCCACATTCGTGGGTCGTATCGGCGTGGGCCGCATCACCCAAGGTACCTTGAAGCCCGGTCAACAAGTGGCTGTGATGGCTGGCCCTGATGGCAAGGCCTACACCGGCAAGATCAACCAGGTTCATACCTTCCAAGGCCTGGACCGTGTGCAAGCCACCCAAGCCGGTCCTTCCGAAATCGTGTTGATCAGCGGCATTGAAAACATTGGCATTGGCGAAACCGTGACCGACCCCGCCAATCCTCAGCCTCTGCCGATGCTGAAGATTGACGAGCCCACCTTGACCATGAACTTCTGTGTGAACACCTCGCCGCTGGCAGGTCGTGAAGGCAAGTTTGTGACGAGCCGCCAAATTTGGGATCGCCTGCAAAAGGAGCTGCGTTCCAACGTGGCCCTGCGCGTCAAGGAAACCGCTGAAGACGGTGTTTTTGAAGTGTGCGGTCGTGGTGAGTTGCACTTGACCATCTTGCTGGAAGAAATGCGCCGCGAAGGTTACGAGCTGGCCGTTTCGAAGCCACGCGTGATGTTCAAAGACATCGATGGCGTGAAGTGCGAACCCATGGAATTGGTGACCGCTGACGTGGAAGAAGAGCACCAAGGCGGCGTGATGCAAGCCCTGGGCTTGCGCAAGGGCGACATGATCAACATGGAGCTGGACGGCCATGGTCGTGTGCGCTTGGAATACCGCATTCCGGCTCGTGGTCTGATCGGTTTCAGCAACGAGTTCATGAACCTGACCCGTGGTTCGGGCCTGATCTCGTCGATCTTCGACGGCTACGAGCCGCACAAGGGTGAAATCGGCGGTCGCAAGAACGGCGTGCTGATCTCCATGGACGATGGTGAAATCTTCACCTACGCCCTGGGCAAGCTGGACGACCGTGGTCGCATGTTCGTCAAGCCGAACGACCCCGTGTACGAAGGCATGATCGTGGGTATCCACAGCCGTGAAAACGACCTCGTCGTCAACGCCACGCGTACCAAGCAGCTGACCAACTTCCGCGTGTCCGGCAAGGAAGACGCGGTCAAGATCACACCTCCGATCGACCTGACGCTGGAATACGGCGTGGACTTCATTGACGACGACGAACTGGTCGAAATCACGCCGAAGTCGATCCGCGTGCGCAAGCGCCACCTGAAGGAACACGACCGCAAGCGCGCAGCGCGCGAATCCTGATCTGCACTGACGGATTGAGGTAAAAAGGCCGCGTGTGACAACGCGGCCTTTTTTATTTCTGGTGGGTAGTGACGCAATGCAGAGTGTGATTCAGACTGAAATCGCGGGGGGACTGGGTGTCATCACGCTGAATCGTCCCAGAGCGCTCAATGCCTTGTCGCTGGAGATGGTGCGTGAACTCACGGTGGTGTTGCGTGGCTGGACCACGCACCCGGCGGTGCATGCGGTTTTGCTGCGGGGCGCACCACGTTCTGCCGAAGGTGGCAAGCATCCGGTGACGCATTTCTGTGCCGGGGGCGACATCCGCTTCATGCACGATGCGGCGCTCGCCGGGGATGCGGCGGTGGAGGATTTCTTCACCGAGGAATACAGCCTCGATCACCTGATTCACAGCTATCCCAAACCCACGATCGCCTGGATGGAGGGGGTGACGATGGGCGGTGGGATGGGCCTGGCGCAGGGATGCAAGTTGCGAGTGGCCACCGAATCACTGCGCATGGCGATGCCCGAGACCCGCATTGGGCTGTTTCCGGATGTGGGCGGCGGTTACTTTCTGTCGCGCTGCGTGGGTTCGGTCGGCGAGTACCTGGGGATTGTGGGACCGCACCTGCATGTGACAGACGCCTTGACCCTGGGCTTCGCCGATGTGCATGCACGCTCGGACGCACTGGCGTCGATGCTGGCCGACTTGCGGGCGCTGCCGGCCCATGGCAGTGACGAGTTGATGGGGCGCTGCCGTGCTCACCTGGATCTGCACGGCCTGACCCACTTGCCGGAGGCGACCGTGACTGCACATCTGGATGCCGTCAACCGACATTTCAGTCTGCACACCTTGCAGGACATCTGGGCCTCCTTGCAGTCGGATGCCAGTGAGTGGGCCGCGCAGGTGCGCCAGCAGATGGCGGGGCATTCACCCTTGATGATGGGGGTGACGCTGGAGCAGATTCGGCGTGGCCGCAGCATGCCTCTTGCCGATGTGTTCCGCATGGAGCGGACGATGGTGAGGCACTGCTTCCAGTTGCGTCCCGGTGCGGCCAGCGAGACGGTGGAGGGCATACGGGCGCTGGTGGTCGACAAGGATCATCAGCCTCGCTGGAACCCGACGACGGTGGAGGCCGTGACACCGGCCATGATCGAGGCCTTCTTCGAGGCGGTGTGGCCGCCCCATGCCCACCCACTGCGAGATCTGCACGACCCGTTGTGAAACGGGGGCGTAGGCCTATTTGCAGCGGTAGGCGCGGGCGGTTTCGGTGGTGCTGAAGTAACCCACGCTGGGCTGACCCCACACCACATGGGTGGCGCCCATGGCCTCGGCGCGGCGCAGCAGATCGAGGCGGATGTCGTCAACGCCTTTGAGGCCAAACAGCCCGGTGAGCCCGGAAGATCCGGAGAGTTCACCAAGGACCTCGCAACGCTCGGTGGCCTGCGTGGTACTGACCAGCACGTCACCGCTGTATTGGCGAGGGGTGGTCGTGCAGGCGCCCAAAGCCAAAGCGCTTAGCAGGCTCAAGGCGGTCAGGGTGTGCTTCATGAGGGCCTCACTGAATGTCATCCGACATGACCCAATGTAGCTGAGAACATGCGAGCTTGCACATGGGGGGCGCCGGGACGCCAGCGGCTTTCATGAGTTCACGTCAGGTCATTCCGACGAAGGGAGGCGACGGTGCTCTTCGCCCCTCAGTTGCCTCATCAGGATGCGGCTGAGGTCAGTCGCTGTCAACGAGGCGGTTTGTCCGGGTTTGGGCAATGTGTACGGCACAAATCCTTCAACGGTCCAGACATAGAAGCGCCAGGGGTTGGAGGTGATGGGTGCACTGAAGCGGAAGCGGACCGACCGGGGGGCACCTTGCGGCGATAGCGCCGTCACCACCGCCTGAAGCGGTCCTGCTTGGATGGCCTCGCCGATCTTGAACGGGCGTGTCACCACGTCCCGGCTGAAGCTCTCTATGAAGCTTTTCTCGCCGGTGCTGCGCAGTTCAATGGTGTGTTCATCCAGGACCGTCAGGCTCAAGTCATGGAAGCCGTTGGCCAGGGCATGCATGGAGGCCGGGTTGGTCATGCCGTGGTAGCGGCGCACGCTGGGATAGTAGATGGACAGCGACGCCAGTGGCGGGTTCAACAGCACCACGCGGGCATCCGGGTCTTGGCGCCCGTCTGGCAACCCCAGCGGATCGAGCACCGAGGTCGGCGTCAACAGCGGCTTGCGCAGAGTGGCGTAGGCGACGGTCTGGATCGGCATGACCACCAGATGCACGAACACGATCAATCCGATGAGGATCTTGGCCGGTAGGTTTTGCCAGTTCCGGCGCAGGCGGTGCTGCGCCAATGCGCGTGCGAACAACATCGCCAACAGCCAGCTGAAGCCGATTTCAGAATTGAGCAACAGGCGGTCGTTGGCCTCGGACGCGCACATCGGCACCAGCGCCAGCACGGCGCCGATGGCCAGAAAGCGTGCTACCGGGCTGGTCCACACCCTATAGATTCTCGCCACCCACCAGCACAGCGTGAGTGCGGCTGCAGCTGCCGCGGCATACAGCACCTGTTGCGAGGGTGTGAGCAGGCTCAGCGTGGCGGCCGGGACGCCGAAGACTTGCGCCTGCAGCAGCGTCGGCAAGCGCAGCATGATGTTGCCGGCAAAGCGCACCAGGTCGCTCGTCGGGTCGATGTAGAAACCCGAGCCGTTGCTGCCGTAGCCCAGCGCTTTGTAGGTTACCCGCCAGATCACCATGATCAGCAGGAAGGGCAGTAAAGGCGCGACACGCTCGCGCCAGATGCGGCCTGCTTGCTGCAGTTGAAGGGGCGCACCGAAGACCAGCACATGTGCAACCAGATAACCCAAGGTCGCCAGTCCGGCCTCGGCAGACATCAGCGCCAGCCCAAACATGACCACGGCCAGCCACCCGTGGCGCGGCGATTGGCGCGTGCGCCAGACATGGAATGCGCCGATGCACAGCACCGTGCAGCAAGCGGCCACCAGTTGGTTGCGCGCGGCAATCCAGGCGACTGCCGACAGATGCAGGTTGCTGCAGATGAAGAAAAGCACAGCCAGCCGCGCCGGAGCCGGTGAGCTCGTGTCGAGACGCTGGTAGAGGCGGGCGAGCAGAAAAATCAGTGCCCCGTACCACAGCAGGCTGTGCAGGTGCATCAGCGCGGGCGAGTGGGGCCACAACGTATGATCCAGCCAGTGCGTCCATTCAGTCAGTGGACGCCAAAACAGAATGCGCAGGTCATGGGCCGCCCACCACATCAGCTCGCCCGTGGCTTTCATCGCCTGATTCTCGTCGGCGCTGCCGGTGAGAAAGTGAAACAGGCCCCATGGGGAGGCGGGCGGGTTCGCCACGCGCGACCCTTCATGCAGTGTGGACCAGTGCAGGAAGTCGTCCAGGGTGAAGCCCGAATCGATGGCGGGCAGCACCATCAGCATGCCCAGCAACACCAGAGCCGACACAGACCAGCGGTGTGTCAGCCAGCGCGACCACGCGGATGTGGTGTAGGTCGAGCCGGTGTTCGTGGCATGCAAATGTGACATCGCGTTGTTTCAAAATGATCAATGCGCTGAATTCTGATGCCCTCGGCCAGCCCTGCCTATCGGTTGCGGCCCTTGATGGTCCCTTGTTCAAGGGGGGTCCTGCCGCCGACTCGCTGTGGGTGTGTGGGTGTGAAGGAGCGGGTCCGCGAGGGCCCAGGGTCTGTTAGAGAATGGCGGCTGCCATCGGCCTTTACAAAATCAGGTGTTTTCTTAACTGATCAATAACTTCGTGAATTCAAAAGAGATCCTGGGCAAGCCCAGTCCCTGGCGAGCGTGTGTTGCACCGATGCTCGACTGGACCGACCGTCACTGCCGCTACTTCCATCGCCTGCTGAGCCCCCATGCACGGCTGTACACCGAGATGCTGACCACTGGGGCGCTGGTGCACGGCAACATGCTGCGCTTCCTGGAATACAACCAGGAGGAGCATGCGGTGGCCTTGCAACTGGGCGGCAGTGAGCCAGCCGACCTGGCGCACTGCGCCAAACTGGCACAGCAGTTTGGTTACGACGAGGTGAACCTGAACTGCGGATGCCCGAGCGAGCGGGTGCAGCGCGGGGCTTTCGGTGCCTGCCTGATGAACGAGGCCTCTTTGGTGGCCGACTGCGTCAAGGCGATGATCGACGCGGTGGGCGGCGATCCGAAGGTGCCCATCACAGTCAAGCACCGCATTGGCATCGACCAGATCGAGTCGTATGACTATGTGCGTGACTTCGTGGGCACGGTGGCCAACGCGGGCTGTGAGGTGTTCATCGTGCACGCGCGCAATGCCTGGCTCAAGGG
>CAYOJR010000137.1:2164-5734 GCA_964404335.1 uncultured Aquabacterium sp. | reverse complement strand
AACACCGGCGACACAAAGTCGCTGGAGGCAGCCAGCGCCACGCCGGCCACGCCAGTGACCGTGTAGATCAACCAGGTGAGCAACAGGCGCGGCCAAAGCGAAGTCTGCGTCGTGTGCATGCGCCACACCTTAGCATCGGTGACCGCGTTTTCCCATCGGGCTTTGGCGAAGAGCCCTCCCTCTCAAGAGGGGAAAACCTCTAGACTGAGACGCTTTGATTGACTTGCCAGGAGCTCATCGATGAACCGTCTGTCACGCCTCTTGCCTTCCCTGACCTTGAGCCTGTTGGCGCTGGGCGCCATGCCTGCCGCCCACGCCGAAGCCGCCCAGGTGCGCACCCAGGTGCCTGGCTACCAACGCCACATGGTGGGTCAGTTCGAGGTCACCGCGCTGTACGACGGTCGCATCCAGCTCGACAGCAAACTGCTGAAGAACGCCTCGCCCAAGGAGATCTCACAGTTGTTGACCCGCGCCTTCCGCGGCTCGCCCACGCCCACGGCCGTGATCGCCTTCCTGGTGAACACCGGCAAGCAACTCGTGCTGGTTGATGCCGGTGCGGCCCAGCTCTTCGGCCCCAGCCTGGGGCAGGTGCATGTCAATCTGAAGGCTGCCGGCTACCGGCCTGAACAGGTGGATGCCGTCTTGCTGACCCACCTGCATGGCGATCATGTGGGGGGGCTGCGCACCGCCGACGGTCAGATGGCCTTCCCGAACGCCCAGGTGTATGTCTCGAAAGCGGATGCCGACCATTGGCTCGATCCGGCGGTCATGGCCAAGGCCCCTGCGGCGGCTCAGGGCTTTTTCCAGGCCGCGCAGAACTCGGTGGCACCGTATGTCCAGGCCGGTCGTTTGCGCACTTATGCCGGCACGGACGACATCCTGCCCGGTGTGCGTCCCGTACAGACCCACGGTCACACCCCGGGTCACACCAGCTATCTGTTCCAGTCCGAGGGGCAGCAGTTGCTCATCTGGGGTGACATCGTGCACAACGCCGCCGTGCAGTTTCCCAAGCCCCAGGTCACCATCGAGTTCGACAGTGTGCCCGCCCAGGCCCTGGCCACCCGCATGAAGGTGCTGGGCTGGACGGCCAAGGACGCGCTGCCCGTCGCCGGCGCGCATTTGCCCTTCCCAGGCATCGGTCAGGTGCGCGCTGAAGGCAAGGGTCGCTACAGCTGGGTGCCGGTCGATTTCGCCCCTACCCAGCCCTGATCCCGAGGGGGGGGCGCCAACTTGTGGCGTTAAACGGCGGGAAATGACCGGGACGGGCCAACAAGGCCCATCTTTCCGGCTTATTCCCCTGTGCGAAGGCGCCCTCCGTCCTATACTGGAAGATCAAACAGCAGGCTGGGTGACAGGCTTGCATCGCGGGTTCGAATAGGCACACACACGCCATGACTTCCAAATTCAAAATTGCAGGCTGGGTTGCGCTGGGAGCGCTGGCAGGCGGCCTGACCACCATGCAGTTCGGGGCCACCGCACGCAGTGCTGTGGCGCCCCTGCCCTTGGAAGAAATGCAGCAGCTCGCTGCCGTCTTCGGTATGGTCAAGACCGACTACGTCGAGCCCACCGACGAGAAGAAGCTCATCAGCGACGCCATTGGCGGCATGGTGGCCGGGCTCGACCCGCACTCCGTTTATTTCGACAAGACCTCGTTCAAGGAATTCCGAGAGGGCACGACGGGCAAATTCGTCGGCGTCGGCATCGAAATCGGCATGGAAGACGGCCTCGTCAAGATCGTCTCCCCGATTGAAGGCTCGCCCGCCTTCCGCGCCGGTCTCAAGACGGGTGACCTCATCACCAAGATCGACGACACCTTCGTCAAGGGCCTGACCATGGACCAGGCCGTCAAGCGCATGCGCGGCGAGCCCAGCACCAAGGTCGTCCTCACCATCTTCCGCAAGAACGAAAACCGCAGCTTCCCCGTCACCATCGTGCGCGAGGAAATCCGCGTGCAGAGCGTGCGCGCCAAGCTCGTCGAGCCGGGTTACGGCTGGGTGCGTGTCAGCCAGTTCCAGGACCGCACGGTCGAAGATTTCGCCAGCAAGGTGGCCGCGCTCTACAAGGATGATCCCAAGCTCAAGGGCTTGGTGCTCGACCTGCGCAACGACCCCGGTGGCCTGCTCGAAGGCGCCATCGCCATCTCGGCCGCCTTCCTGCCGGCGGACGTGACCGTGGTCTCGACCAACGGCCAGCTGCCCGAGTCCAAGCAGACCTTCAAGGCCCGCGTGGAGGACTACACCCGCCGTTTCGGGTCTGACCCGCTGGCCAAGCTGCCTGCCGCCCTCAAGAAGGTGCCGCTGGTGGTGCTGGTCAACGAAGGTTCGGCCTCGGCCTCCGAGATCGTGGCCGGCGCCTTGCAAGACCACAAGCGCGCCACCATCCTGGGTGCGCAAACCTTCGGCAAGGGCTCGGTGCAGACCGTGCGCCAGCTCACCGCCGAAACGGCCCTCAAGATCACCACGGCCCGTTACTACACCCCCAGTGGCCGCTCCATCCAGGCCACGGGCATCGTGCCCGACGTGATGGTCGACGAGTCTGCCGACGGCAACCTCTACTCGGCCCTGCGCGTGCGCGAAGCCGACCTGGAAAAGCACATCGGCAACGGCCAAGGCAAGGAAGAGAAGGACGAGGCCCGCGAAAAGGCCCGTGAGGAAGCGCTCAAGAAGCTGGAAGAGGCGCGCGGCAAGAACAACGAGCCCCCCAAGCCACTGCCGGAGTTTGGCTCGCCGGAAGACTTCCAGCTGCAACAGGCCCTCAACCAGCTCAAGGGCAAGCCGGTGGTGGTCTCCAAGACCCTGACGGCGCGCAAGCCGGAAGATGCCAAGGCGCAGTGACGCCCCGGAGTCAGCCCCACGGCACGATGCTTTTGGACGACGACCAACAACTCCGCTACAGCCGCCACCTGCTGCTTGACGAGTGGTCGGAGGGCGCGCAAGAGCGCTTGTTGAACGCGCATGCGCTTGTCATCGGGGCCGGGGGTCTGGGGGCGCCCGCCTTGATGTACCTGGCATCCTGCGGCGTGGGACGCATCACCGTCGTCGACCCCGACACGGTCGATCTCACCAACCTCCAGCGCCAGATCGCCCACACCACGGCACGCATCGGCCAGCCCAAGGTGCTGTCGGCCGAACTGGCCATCGCCGAGCTCAACCCCGGTGTCCAGGTGCACGCCATCGCCGAAGCGGCCGACGCAGCCCTGCTCGACACCTGGGTGCCCCAAGCCGACGTCGTGCTCGACTGCACCGACCGCTTTGCCATCCGCCAGACCATCAACCATGCCTGCCGCATCCACAGCGTGCCGCTGGTGTCCGCCTCGGCCGTGCGCTTTGACGGACAGATCAGCGTGTTCGATCCACGCGTGCCAGAGTCACCCTGTTACGCCTGCTTGTTCCCGCCCGATGCGCCACCCGAGGAAACCCGCTGCGCCATGTTGGGGGTGTTTGCCCCGGTGGTCGGAATGATGGGTGTGATGCAAGCTGGCGAGGCCGTCAAGCTGCTGGCCGGTTTGCATGCCCCCGATGCGTCGGGGCATCACCAATCTCTTGCGGGCCGTTTGCTGCTGCTGGATGG
>CAYOJR010000137.1:0-2064 GCA_964404335.1 uncultured Aquabacterium sp. | reverse complement strand
GGCAGTGCCCGCATCATCCCGGCCGAGCAGGCGCAGATCAAATTGCAGGAGGCCGGGGACATGCCTGCCGGCCCTGCCCGTGAGCATGCCTTGAGTTTGGCGCGTCGCCACGTCGCCATGGCGCGCTACTACGAAGAAGCGCGGGCTTTTTCCAGCCTGGTCACCGAGCACTCGGCCCGCCTGGCCGCACCCATCTATGTCGTCACCGGCGGTGGTCCGGGTGTCATGGAGGCCGGCAACCGGGGTGCTTTCGAAGTCGGCGGCAAGAGCCTGGGGCTCAACATCGTGTTGCCTCACGAGCAGGAGCCCAATCCCTACATCACGCCGCGCCTGTGCTTCCAGTTTCACTACTTCGCGCTGCGCAAGATGCACTTCCTGATGCGCTCGATCGCGTTGGTGTGCTTCCCCGGCGGATTTGGCACGCTCGACGAACTGTTTGAAACCCTCACCCTGATCCAGACCGGCAAGTGCCGCAAGCGCCCGGTGTTGCTGTTCGGACGTGAGTTCTGGACCAAGCTGATCAATTTCGACCACCTGGTCGAGACCGGCATGATCAGTCCCGAAGACCTCGACCTGTTCCGTTTCGTCGAAACCGCTGACGAGGCCTGGGAGACGCTGCAGCAGGTTTACGGGCTCGGTCAGGGCGCCATGGCTGAAAGCGCCAGCGGCTGGTGATCCGCATGAGCGCATCGTTGCTGAAACCACCCGTGCGCGTGCGCCTCATCGGCGCACCCACCGATGTCGGTGCCAGCATGCGAGGCGCCTCCTTGGCGCCAGAGGCCTTGCGCGTGGCGGGCCTGGCCCCGGCGCTCACCCGCCTCGGACTGGACGTGCGCGACAGCGGCAACCTCCAGGGCCCCCCCAATCCAGAGCAAGCTCCGCATCAGGGCTACCGTCATCTGACCGAGGTGGTGCAGTGGAATCGTGCTGCCTATCACGAGGTGAGGGAGACCTTGCAAAGCGGGGCCATCCCCCTGCTCATGGGCGGCGACCACAGTTTGGCGATTGGCTCTGTCCACGCGGTGGCCGAGCACTGCCGGGCCACCGATCGGGAGCTGCGCGTGATCTGGCTGGATGCCCACGCCGACTTCAATACCTGCGACATCACCCCCAGCGGCAACCTGCACGGCATGCCGGTTGCGGTGCTGTGTGGCCATGGCCCCAAGACCTTGCGACACCTCTCGGCGCCGGCATCCGACACCCCCGTTCTGCAGGCTGACCAGCTGCGCCTGATCGGCGTGCGCAGCGTGGACCCGCTTGAGCGCCACTTTGTTCACTCGCACGGTCTGGACGTCTTCGACATGCGCAGCCTCGACGAACAAGGAATGCGTCGTGTCATGGAGCAGGCCTTGATGGGGGTGGGGGAGCGCACCCATCTGCACATCAGCTTCGATGTCGATTTCCTCGATCCGGACATTGCGCCTGGCGTCGGCACCCCGGTGCGCGGCGGGCCTTCATACCGGGAGGCGCAGCTGTGCATGGAGATGCTGGCCGACACAGGGCGCATCGGCTCGCTGGATGTGATGGAGCTCAACCCGGCGCGCGACATCCAAAATCGCACGGCCGAGCTGGTGGTGGACCTGCTCGAAAGCCTGTTCGGCAAGAGCACCTTGATGCGACCCCCGCCGTGAGCACGCTGCCCCCCACCTTTCCCTCCACCCCGACGACACCCCCAGTGCGTCCGGGCGGCAAGACCGCACTGATCCTCAGCGGGGGCGGCGCACGCGCGGCCTACCAGGTGGGTGTGCTGCAGGCCTTGCAGTTCATTCGCCGCAATGCGGGTGAGCGTCGGCGAGGCAACCCCTTTGACATCATCACGGGCACCTCGGCCGGTGCGCTCAACGGCATGGCCCTGGCCTGCCAGGCCGATCACTACGAACTGGCCTTGCGTGTCATGGTCGATGTCTGGCGCAACTTCCGCGCCGAACAGGTCTACCGGGCCGACTCGCTGGGGGTCATTCGCAGCGGCGCCCAGTGGCTCACCCTGTTTTCTCTGGGTTGGGCGCTGGCACGCTGGCGCCGTTTGCGCCCGCGTTCACTGCTCGACAACAGCCCGGTGCGCGA
>CAYOJR010000136.1:0-5768 GCA_964404335.1 uncultured Aquabacterium sp. | reverse complement strand
AACGAGGCCATCACCGACGCTGCCGACGAACTGTGGCGCGAAGGCAGCGGCGACATTCTGGTCTTCCTGCCCGGCGAGCGTGAGATCCGCGAAGCGGCCGACCACCTGCGCAAGCACTTTGCCCACCACCGCGTCACCGCCAACATCCTGCCCCTGTTCGCGCGTTTGAGCCAGCAGGAGCAAGACGAGGTCTTCAAGACCGGAGGCGGGCGCCGCATCGTGCTGGCCACCAACGTGGCCGAGACCTCGCTGACCGTGCCGGGCATCCGTTACGTGATCGACTCTGGGCTTGCGCGCGTCAAGCGCTACAGCTTCCGCAACAAGGTCGAGCAGCTGCAGATCGAGCCGATCAGCCAGGCGGCCGCCAACCAGCGCGCCGGTCGCTGCGGCCGGGTGGCCAACGGCATCTGCATCCGTCTGTACGACGAGAAGGACTTCAACGGCCGCCCGCGCTTCACCGACCCGGAAATCCTGCGCTCGTCGCTGGCCGGTGTGATCCTGCGGATGAAGTCGCTGCACCTGGGCCTGGTGGACGACTTCCCCTTCATCGAACCCCCGCTGCGCAAGGCCATTGCCGACGGCTACCAGCTGCTCAACGAGCTGGGCGCGGTGGACGACAACAACGAAATCACCAAGCTGGGCATGGACCTGGCTCGCTTGCCGCTGGACCCGCGCGTGGGCCGCATGATCCTGGAAGCCAAGGACCGGCAGGCGCTGGCCGAGGTGCTGGTGATCGCGGCCTCCTTGAGCGTGCAGGACGTGCGCGACCGGCCCATTGACCAGCAACAGCAGGCCGACACCAAGCACAAGCAGTTCGACGACGAGAAGTCGGAGTTCATGGGTACGCTCAAGCTGTGGAAGTGGCTGGATGAGTCGCGGGGCGGGCATGGCCACCACGAGCCGGGCCAGCCAGAAAAGCACAAGCTCAGCCACCGTAAGTACGAGCAGCTGCTGCGCGACAACTACATCAACCCGCGCCGCGTGCGCGAGTGGAAGGACGTCTACACCCAGCTGCACACCGTCGTGGCCGAACACAGCTGGCGCCTCAACGGCGCCCCGGCCACCTACGAGCAGGTGCACCTGTCGCTGCTGTCGGGCCTGTTGGGCAACATCGGCTGCAAGAGCGACGAAGAAGACTGGTACCTGGGCGCGCGCGGCATCAAGTTCTACAAACACCCGGGTGCCAACCTGAGCAAGAAGCCGGGACGCTGGATTCTGGCGGCCGAACTGGTCGAGACCACGCGCCTGTTTGGCCGCGGCATTGCCAACATCGAACAGCCTTGGCTGGTGCAGATGGGCGGCCACTTGCTCAAAAAGCAGTTGCTCGACCCGCATTGGGAGAAGAAGGCCGGTGAGGTTGTGGCGTTGGAGCGGGCCACGCTGTACGGCCTGGTGGTCTACAACAACAAGCGCATTAACTTCGGCCTGGTCGATGCGCCCAAGGCTCGCGAGATCTTCATCCGCGAAGCGCTGGTGGGGCAGGAGTGGGAGACACGTCTGCCCTTCCTGGCGGCCAACCGCAAGCTGATCAGTCAGGTCGAGCAGCTGGAGCACAAGTCGCGCCGCCAGGACGTGCTGGTCGATGACGAGCTGATCTACGCCTTCTACGACGCACAGATCCCGCCCGAGGTGATGAGCGGCCACAGCTTCGAGCGCTGGTACAAGGTGGCCAGCCGCGAGAACCCCAAGCTGCTCTACCTGAGCCGCGAGGAGCTGATGCGCCACGAAGCTGTCGGCATCACCAGTTCGGCCTTCCCCAAGGTGATCCGCATGGGCGGCGTGGACTGTGCGGCCACCTACCTGCACGAACCCGGCGACGCCCGCGATGGCGTGACCGTGACCATTCCCATCTTCGCGCTCAACCAGGTGCAGGAAGAGCCCGGCGAATGGCTGGTGCCCGGCATGCTCAAAGACAAGGTGCTGGCGCTGCTCAAAAGCCTGCATCAAAAGCCCCGTGCGCGCCTCGTGCCCTTGCCCGATTACGCCGATTCCTTCGTGCAGTCGGTGCCGTTCGGGCAGGGTGGCCTGATGGACGTGCTGCTCAAAGCCGTGCGCGACAAGACCCAGCTGGACGTGAAGCGCAACGACTTCAAGCTGGACATGCTCTCGCCGCACCTGTTCATGAACTACCGCGTGGTGGACGAGCATGGTCGCCAGTTGGGCATGGGCCGCAACCTGGCGGTGCTCAAGGCTGAGCTGGGTTCCCTGGCGCGTGGGGCTTTCCAAGCCTTGGCGGCCCTGAAGGCGCAGGCGGTGGCACAAGGCGGTGCGAGCGGTGCTACTTTGGGTGGTGCGGCAGGCGAGGGGGCCTCTGCCTCTCAGCCCGGGGTGCGAACACAGGGAGCGCCAAGCAAGGCCGACGGTCGAGGTGCGACGCGGGGGGGCGGTGCGCAGCGCGTGCCTGCAGGTGCCCAGAGTGGCGCAGGCAAGGGCGGCTCAGGTGGGGCATCCGGTGGTGCCAACGCCAAGCCGCAGGCAGCGCAAAGCTTCACCGACTGGACCTTTGGCGAGCTGCCCGAGCTGATGGAGATCCAGCGGGGCGGCCACACGCTGGTGGGCTTCCCAGCGCTGATCGACAAGGGCGCTCACGTCGAGATCGACATCTTTGACGAACCCGACGTGGCTGCAGCCAAACACCGTGCCGGCCTGCGCCGCCTGGTGGCCTTGCAGATCAAGGAGCCGCTCAAGTACCTTGAGAAGAACATCCCCGATCTGCAGAAGATGGCCATGGCCTACATGAGCCTGGGCACGGCCGATGAGCTGCGTGACCAGATCATCGCCGTGGCGCTGGACCGCGCCTACCTGGCTGACCCGCTGCCCACTGACGCCGCCAGCTTCAAGGCCCGCGTGGAAGAAGGGCGCACCCGCCTGAACCTGATCGCACAGGAAGTGGCACGCCTGGCGGGCTCCGTGTTGGTGGAGTACGCCGCCGCCACGCGCAAGCTGAAAGACGCCAAGCCGCCCAAGGACGTGGCCGACGACATCGCGGGCCAGTTGCAGCGCCTGATGCCCAAGCGCTTCATCGTGCAGACGCCCTACACGCAATTGCAGCACTTCCCGCGCTACCTCAAGGCCATCACCCTGCGACTGGACAAGCTCAAGGGCGATCCGGCCCGTGACGCGCAGCGCCTGATCGAACTGCGCCCGCTGGACCAGCGCTACACCCGCCGTCTGGCCGAGCTCAAGGGCGTGCTGGACGCCCGCACCGACGAGTTCCGCTGGCTGCTGGAAGAGCTGCGCGTGAGCCTGTTCGCGCAGGAGCTGCGCACGCCCCAGCCTGTGAGCATCAAGAGGCTGGAAAAGGCCTGGGCGCAGATCACGGCGTGATCTGCAAGGCTGCGTGTCTCACAGGCGCAGTTGCTGTGCCAGCTCGCGCGCGATCGCGGCATTGACGCGCGCCATGGCCGCTGCCTGTCCCGCAGGGCTGTCTTCCTGAACAGGTTCCGTCCACCGCGCTTGGCCTTGACGTGGGGTGCTGACGCTGCCCGGTGTCGGGGTCAGCGCCCAGTTCACCTGGGCATGCAGGCGCGCCTGGGGCCGGTCGTGGTCCAGCACCACAAAGCTCACTTGCAGATTGCCCCCACTGGGCGTGGCATTGCAGGCGTCTTCGCACACCGCGCCCGGGCCTGCCAAGCCATTCAGCTGTGCGGCCAAGTGACGGGTGAGGCCGATTTCAATGCGTTCAGCCCAACGCACGCCTGGCCACTCGGCCAGGGTGGACGCGCTGTCACGAAAGCGCACCCGGTTGCTTTGCAGGTATTCGGGGATCTGCACGCGGGCCAGTCGGAACAGAGGTGTGCCGCGTGGTGCCGGGGGCTTGATACCAGTCGGTGCACTGGCCGCTGCCGGAGTGCTGACCACGCTGGATTCAATTGGGAGGGACAGCCAACTGCGTTCGGGAGGGGCACTGGCGCAGCCTGTCAACGCGGCCACGCTGGTGGCGAGGGCACAGGTGCCCAGCTTGGCCCCACGGCACGCCGATGAAAGGGTTCGCTTCGTCACGGCTGGCTTCCTCCAAAAATCAGGCTGTTGGGTTCACGCTCAACCTGGTCGGCAAACGAGCGCAGGCTGCGTGCGGCCTGAGACAGGTCGCTCACGGCGGCATTCACATCGGTGCGCAAGGGCGAGCCCGGTGCGGCCACGGCAGCCAGGTCCTGCATGGCCCGGCGTGCGCCTTCAGCGGCCAGTCGGGTTTCCTGCAAAGTCTGTTGCAAGGCGGGCTGCATCTGCGTGACGGTGCCACGGGTCGTGTCACTCAACTGCTGCAGGGACTGCAGGGTGAGCGTGGTTTGTGCCTCCACGTTCTTCAAGGCCGCGTCGGCGGTAGCCAAGGTCTGACGGGCTTGAACACCGGTGGCGTTGAGTTGTTGACTGATCTTCTCGATCGCAGTCTGACTTGCCTTGAGCGTGTCGTTGAGGGTGCGCATGGCCTGGCGCAGTTCGGCCACCATCTCGCCCAGCGGCAGATCCTGAACCTGGTTGATCAGCGCATCCAGTTTGTCCTGCATGGTGGGGATCTCCGCGATGGCACCCTTGCCGTCGGCCAGCAGGCGACCGGGCAGGTCGGGGCGGAAGTCCAGCTCGATGGCCGTCTGACCTGTGACCACGCTTTGAAGGATCAGCCGGGCGCGCAAGCCGCGCTTGACCAGTTCGGGCAGGTCAAGCTCTTGCGTTTGCCCACTGCCAGAGTCCATCTGCAGCGATTCGGTGCCCAAAGTGAGGGTGACCGGGATGCGGGCGACCAGGGTCTGTTGGTTCACCTCAACCCCGATGCGCGTGACCTCACCCATCTTCACGCCCCGGAAGGTGACGGGGGCACCGATGTAGAGGCCCTTGACGCTGTCATCGAAATACACCACCGCCTGGTGTCGGGTGTGGAACCAGCTCGATTTATTGAGCGTGAGTACGCCCGCCACCACCAGCACCAGGGCCAGCAGCACGAAGGCGCCCACCAGAAAAGCATGGCGTTTCATAGTGTGTCGATCTCCTCTCGGCGCATGAAGGCCTGCACCGTGGGGTGCATCACCGTGTCGCGCATCAGTGTGGGTTTGCCATGGGCAATGGGCCGTTTGTGTTCGGCATCCAGAAAGATGCCGTCGTCGGCCAGGGCGTAGATGCTGGGCAACTCGTGGGTCACGATGACGATGGCCGCGCCGGTGCGCTCGCGGATGTCCAGAATCAGGCGGTCGAGCTTGACCGAGCTGATCGGATCCAGCCCGGCCGAAGGCTCATCCAGGAACAGCAGGTGAGGGCGGGCCACGATGGCACGCGCCAAGCCCACGCGCTTCTTCATGCCACCACTCAGGTCTGCGGGTAAGCGGTCGCGGGCGGCGGCCATGCCCACCCACTCCAGCGCTTCCAGTGCGCGTGCCTCGTGCTCGTCTTTGGGCAGTGTGCCTTGCACCTGCAGCGGCAGCATCACGTTCTCCAGCACCGTCATCGATGACCACAGGGCGGCGCTTTGAAACAGCACGCCAATGTCGGCACGCAACTGGTTGCGGGTGTCCTCGCTGCTGCGCCAGTAGTCCTGATCGCGATAGAGAACCTGTCCGGCAGCCGGTGGCAGTAGCCCGATCAGGCACTTGAGCAGCGTGCTCTTGCCGCAGCCACTGCCGCCCATCACGGCAAAGATGGTGCCGGCGTCGATGTCGAAGTCGATGCCTTCCTGAATCAGGTGATCGCCATATTGCAGCCGCAGGTCATGTACGCCAAGCAAGCTCATGTCAGATCCCCAGTGCGTCGGCACACACGGCAAACACGGCATCGAG
>CAYOJR010000135.1:0-5823 GCA_964404335.1 uncultured Aquabacterium sp. | reverse complement strand
TACGCCGGCACCATCAAGCGCCACAACTTCGGTTCGCAGCGCGCCTCGCACGGTAACTCGCGTTCGCACAACGTTCCTGGCTCCATCTCGATGGCGCAGGATCCTGGTCGCGTGTTCCCTGGCAAGAAGATGACCGGTCACATGGGTGACGAGACCGTCACCACGCAAAACCTCGACATCGTGCGCGTTGACGAAGCCCGTCAACTGTTGCTGGTCAAGGGTGCGGTGCCGGGCGCCAAGGGTGGCTTTGTCACCGTGCGTCCTGCAGTGAAGGTCAAAGACAAGAAAG
This sequence comes from uncultured Aquabacterium sp., assembly GCA_964404335.1. Lineage (GTDB taxonomy): Bacteria > Pseudomonadota > Gammaproteobacteria > Burkholderiales > Burkholderiaceae_C > Aquabacterium. The sequence continues at coordinate 5,534 of CAYOJR010000135.1, read as the reverse complement.
GAGCCAACTGATGGCACAGCTCGAGCTCCTCAATGAGCAAGGTCAGGCTGCTTCCAAGGTTGAAGCTTCCGACACCGTGTTCGGTCGTGACTACAACGAAGCCCTGATCCATCAGATCGTTGTCGCTTACCAGGCCAATGCCCGTCAAGGTACGCGCGCCCAGAAGGACCGCGAAACCGTCAAGCACACCACCAAGAAGCCCTGGCGCCAAAAGGGCACCGGTCGTGCTCGCGCTGGTATGTCGTCCTCGCCGCTGTGGCGTGGGGGCGGTCGGATTTTCCCGAACAGCCCTGACGAAAACTTCTCGCACAAGGTCAACAAGAAGATGTACCGCGCCGGTATGGCTGCCATCTTCTCGCAACTGGCCCGCGAAGGCCGCCTGGCCGTGGTGGAATCGATCGACGTCGAAGCCCCCAAGACCAAGCTGCTGGCTGCCAAGCTGAAGGCCATGAACCTGGACCACGTCCTGGTGATCGCTGATGAAGTCAACGAAAACCTGTTCCTGGCTGCTCGCAACCTGCCCAACGTGCTGGTGGTTGAGCCCCGTTACGCCGATCCCCTGTCCCTGGTCTTCTACAAGAAGGTCGTGGTCACCAAGGGTGCGATCGCCAAGCTGCAGGAGATGTTCGCATGAGCACTCTGAAATTTGATGAAGCCCGCCTGCTGAAGGTGTTGGTCGCTCCGATCATTTCGGAAAAGGCCACCGCTGCTGCTGAAGAGCGCGGCCAAGTGCTGTTCAAGGTGCTGCGCGACGCCACCAAGCCCGAGATCAAGGCCGCCGTTGAGCTGCTGTTCAAGGTCGAAGTGAAGTCGGTGCAAGTCCTGAACCAGAAGGGCAAGACCAAGCGCTTTGGTGGCCGTATCGGTCGCCGTGACCACGCCAAGAAGGCCTTCGTGTCTCTGGCTGCCGGTCAAGAGCTGAACTTCTCTGGGGAGGCTGCGTAATCATGGCCGTCGTTAAACTGAAACCGACTTCGCCTGGCCGTCGTGGCGTGGTGAAGGTGGTGCACAAGCACCTGCACAAGGGCGCGCCTCACGCTGCGCTGTTGGAGCCGCAGATCCAGAATGCTGGCCGTAACAACAACGGTCACATCACGATCCGCCACAAGGGCGGTGGTCACAAGCACCACTACCGCGTGGTCGACTTCATCCGCAACAAGGATGGCATCCCCGCGAAGGTCGAGCGCATTGAATACGACCCGAACCGCACGGCTCACATCGCTCTGGTGTGCTATGCCGACGGTGAGCGTCGCTACATCATCGCTCCCCGTGGCCTGGAAGCTGGCGCCACCGTGATCAGCGGCTCTGAAGCCCCGATCAAGGCCGGCAACACGCTGCCCATCCGCAACATCCCCGTGGGCTCGACCATCCACAACATCGAACTGAAGCCTGGCAAGGGCGGTCAGATCGCTCGTTCGGCTGGTACGTCCGCTGTTCTGATGGCCCGTGAAGGCACCTACGCTCAGGTTCGCCTGCGCTCGGGTGAAGTCCGCAAGGTCCACATCGAATGCCGCGCCACCCTGGGTGAAGTGAGCAACGAAGAGCACAGCCTGCGTCAATACGGTAAGGCCGGTGCCATCCGCTGGAAGGGTATCCGCCCGACCGTGCGTGGCGTGGCCATGAACCCGGTGGATCACCCGCACGGTGGTGGCGAAGGCCGCACTGGTGAAGGTCAGGTCCCTGTCTCGCCATGGAACACCATGACGAAGGGTTACCGTACCCGTAACAACAAGCGCACGCAGACCTTCATTGTGTCGCGTCGCAAGAAATAAGAGGTAGGCTGAAATGGCTCGTTCTCTTAAAAAGGGTCCGTTCGTTGACCATCACCTGCTGGCCAAGGTCGAGAAGGCTGTCGAAACCAAAGACAAGAAGCCCGTCAAGACCTGGTCGCGTCGTTCGACCATCCTGCCTGAGTTCATTGGCCTGACGATTGCTGTGCACAACGGCAAGCAACACGTGCCCGTGTACATCCAGGACCAGATGGTTGGTCACAAGCTCGGCGAGTTCGCCCTGACCCGTACGTTCAAGGGTCACCCAGGCGACAAGAAAGCCAAGAAATAAGGAGCAGCGACGATGGAAACGAAAGCAATCGTGCGCGGTGTTCGCCTGTCTTGCGACAAGGGTCGTCTGGTCGCTGACCTGATCCGTGGCAAGAAGGTGGACCAAGCCCTGAACATCCTGGAGTTCACCCAGAAGAAGGCTGCCGGCATCATCAAGAAGGCTCTGGAGTCGGCAATCGCCAACGCCGAGCACAATGACGGTGCTGACATCGACGAACTGAAGGTCAAGACCATTTATGTGGAGCAAGGCACCACGTTGAAGCGTTTCACCGCCCGTGCAAAGGGCCGTGGCAATCGCATCAGCAAGCCGACCTGCCACATTTATGTGACCGTGGGCAACTAAGCAGAGGCTGATCATGGGACAGAAAATCCACCCAACCGGCTTCCGCCTGGCCGTCACCCGTAACTGGGCATCGCGTTGGTACGCTACCAATCGCAACTTTGCCTCGATGCTGGCTGAAGACCTGGAAGTCCGCGAATTCCTGAAGAAAAAGCTGAAGAACGCGGCCGTGTCGCGTATCTTGATCGAGCGTCCCGCCAAGAGCGCACGCATCACCATTTTCTCGGCGCGTCCGGGCGTGGTGATCGGCAAGAAGGGCGAAGACATCGAAAACCTGAAGCTCGAACTGGCCAAGCGTCTGAATTGCCCGGTCTCGGTGAACATCGAAGAAGTGCGCAAGCCTGAAGTCGATGCTCAACTGATCGCCGATTCGATCACGCAGCAGCTGGAAAAGCGCATCATGTTCCGTCGCGCCATGAAGCGTGCGATGCAGAACGCCATGCGTCTGGGCGCCCAAGGCATCAAGATCATGTCGGCCGGTCGTCTGAACGGCATCGAAATCGCACGTACCGAGTGGTACCGCGAAGGTCGCGTGCCCCTTCACACCCTGAAGGCTGATATCGACTACGGCACCTCCGAAGCTCACACCACCTACGGTGTGATCGGCGTGAAGGTGTGGGTCTACCGCGGCGACCGCCTGGCCAATGGCGAGGCTCCCGTGCTGAAGGGTGACGATCGTGAAGACGACCGTCGCAACCGTCGCGGCCCCCGTAGCGATCGTCCTGGCGACCGTCGTGGTCCCCGTGGCGCTGGCCGCCCCCGTGCTGATGGCGCTCCGGCCGACGGCAGCGACAAGCCTGCTGTCGCCGCTGACGCCAAGCGCGTTCGCAAGGCTCCCGTCGCCGAAGCGAAAGGAGAATAATCATGTTGCAACCTAATCGTCGCAAGTTCCGCAAGGAACACAAAGGCCGTAACACGGGTGTTGCCACCCGTGGTGCCGACGTGTCCTTCGGCGATTTCGGCCTGAAGGCCACCGAGCGTGGTCGCATCACGGCTCGTCAGATCGAAGCTGCACGTCGTGCGATTTCCCGTCACGTCAAGCGTGGTGGCCGCATCTTCATCCGCATCTTCCCCGACAAGCCGATCACGAACAAGCCTGCTGAAGTCCGTATGGGTAACGGTAAGGGTAACGTCGAGTTTTACGTGGCTGAAATCACGCCAGGTAAGGTTCTCTACGAGATCCAAGGTGTGCCCGAGCAGCTCGCACGTGAAGCGTTCAAGCTGGCCGCTGCAAAGCTGCCCTTGAGCACCACCTTCGTCGGCCGTCAGTTCGGCATCTAATCAGGCGCAAAGGAGAAAGTTATGGCGAAAGCCTCTGAACTGCGCGCCAAGGATGTGGCCGCACTGGAAACCGAAATCAAGGACCTGCTGAAGTCGCACTTCAACCTGCGCATGCAGCGTGCCACCCAGCAGCTCAATGATCACTCGGCTCTGAAGAAGACCCGTCGCGACATTGCACGTGTCAAGACGATTCTGACCGAGAAGAAAGGAGCCGCCCAATGACGGAAGCTCAAACCAAAGTCACCCGCTCCTTCGTGGGCAAGGTGGTCAGCGATGCCCGCGCCAAGACCGTGACGGTGTTGGTCGAGCGTCGTGCCAAGCACGAGTTGTACGGCAAGATCGTGGCCAAGTCGCGCAAGTACCATGCACACGACGAGAACAATGAGTTCAAGATCGGTGATGTGGTCGAGATCTGCGAAAGCCGCCCTCTGTCCAAGACCAAGAGCTGGGTCGTGACCCGTCTGGTCCAGAAGGCCGAGCTGGTCTGATCTTCGTCATCTGATCGCCACGCCGTCACCGGGGTTTCCGCCCCGGTGTGGCTGCCGAAAACCGGTTGTCCAGTGATACTGGCAGCCGGTTTTTTTATTGTCTGTTGGATTCTCAGGAGAGACGCATGATCAAAGTGGGCGACAAGCTGCCGGGTGGCACGTTGTTCGAGTACATCGATGTGGCGACCGAAGGCTGCAGCCTCGGTCCCAACCCGGTGGACATCGCGAAGGCGACGGCCGGCAAGACCATCGCCATCTTTGGCGTGCCGGGGGCGTTCACGCCAACGTGCTCGGTACAGCATGCGCCGGGCTACATCGATTCGGCGGATGCATTCAAGGCTGCGGGTGTGGACGAGATCTGGTGCGTGGCGGTCAACGATGCCTTCGTGATGGGCGCTTGGGGGCGTGAGTTGAAGGCTGCCGGCAAGGTGCGCATGCTGGCGGATGGCAGTGCGGATTTCGCCAAGGCCACGGGTTTGGTGTTGGACCTGGGTGCCAAGGGCCTGGGGCTGCGGTCCGGCCGCTACTCGATGCTGGTCAAGGACGGCGTGGTGACGCAGCTCAATGATGAGCAGGGCGGTGGCTATGCCGTGAGCGATGCGGCCACCTTGCTGAAACAGGCACAGGCGTGAAGTTCCGCGCCCGGGGGGCGTGGTCATCTCGCACCGTTCGCCAGGCTTGATGCCCTCGGCTTGTGAGCCGATGGGGAGCGTGCTACATTTACAGCCATGCAATACCGCGTTCGCTTTTACTTTGGCTTCTTTCATCTCCAGCCCTTCACCGGCGCAGGAGTGGCCGCCTCGTAAGCGAACCACGTCAGATCCTGAAAACCGCCGGTTCACCCCGGCGGTTTTTTTTCGACATCTGCTGATCCATCCGATCCACAACAGGAAGCCACATGACAGCCAAATCCAGTGCCGCAGCTGGCTGGGTCCCGCCCGCCGAACGCACCTCTGAAACCGACGATGCGCGCATCACCAAAGTGACCACACTGCCACCACCCGAAGCCCTGATTCGCTTCTTCCCGATTCGTGGCACGCCGGTTGAGAAGCTGGTGAGCGACACCCGCAAGGCCATCCGCAAGATCATTCATGGCAAGGATGACCGCATGCTGGTCATCATCGGCCCCTGCTCCATCCACGACCCGGCTGCGGCCATCGAGTACAGCCGCAAGCTGATGGCGTTGCGCGAGAAGTACGCCGATACACTGGAAGTGGTCATGCGCGTCTACTTCGAGAAGCCCCGCACCACCGTGGGCTGGAAGGGCCTGATCAACGACCCCTACCTGGACGAGTCCTACAAGATCGACGAAGGCCTGCGCATGGCGCGTCAGCTGCTGCTGGAAATCAACCGCATGGGCATGCC
>CAYOJR010000134.1:0-5834 GCA_964404335.1 uncultured Aquabacterium sp. | reverse complement strand
ATGTGGCAAGCGGCGGCGCCGGCCTTGATCAGGCTCTTGACGGTGCGCTCGATGTTGAAGGCCGAGGGGCCGAAGCCGGTGTCGATGTCGACCAGCAGGGGCGTGTCGCACACGTCGGTGATGCGGCGCACGTCGATCAGCACGTCGTCCATCGTGTTGATGCCCAGGTCGGGCAAGCCCAGCGAGCCCGCGGCCACGCCGCCACCCGACAGGTAGATGGCGCGGTAGCCCGCGCGCTTGGCCAGCAGGGCATGGTTGGCGTTGATGGCGCCAATGATCTGCAGCGGCGATTCGTCCTTGAGGGCCTGGCGAAAGCGTGCGCCGGGGGAGGTGAGTGCCATGTGGGTTCTCCAGTGGAACGTGTCAGCGAGGAATGCTGGGTAACAACGCAACGTGCGTGCCAGCCCGGGTACTGCTTGTTCAGGATGCCAGAGAGGGGTTGTAAGTCATTGATTTGACGAGAGGCAGGCTGGTTTTTTGCCCATGCGTAGCGGCTGTGACTTGTGTTCGTGTTTCGCATTTGAAATGGCGTTTCATTCAATCATGAAACGCGTGCACAATGCCAAGCATGCTGTCCGACGCCTTGCCCCGCCTTCCTTCTGCGCCCACTCCACCACGCATTGTGGCCGTCGGCTTTCGCCGCATCAACAAGATGTTGCAGGCCCTGGCGCCCGAGTTCGCCGACCGCGCCGCCGTCGAGGTGCTGGACGTCGGCTTTGAAGAGGCCGTCGCCCGCGTGCGGGCGCTGCAAGCCCAGCGGCCGGTGGACGTGGTGGTGGCCGCCGGCTCCAACGGCGGCTACCTGCGTCAGCACCTGGATTTGCCCGTGGTGGTGGTCAAGGTGGGGGGCTTCGATTTGATGCAGGCGCTGGCGCGAGCCAAGCGCCAGTCGTCGCGCATCGGCCTGGTCACCTATGTGGGCGTGGCCCCCGACATCCACCAGTTCGACGACCTGTTCGGCCTGGGGGTGCACCAGCGCAGTTACCGCACCGAAGACGAGGCCCAGGAAGCCGTGCGCGAATTGCAGCAAGAAGGCGTGGACGTCATCGTCGGCTCCGGCCTGTCGGCTGACATGGCCGACCAACTCGGCCTCACCGGCATCTTCTTGTACTCGATGGACGCCGTGCGCGAGGCGCTCGAAGACGCGGTCGAAGTGGCACGCGCGTCGCGGATCGAGTTGACCAAGCGCGAGCGCCTCAACACCATCCTGGCCCAACTCAGCGACGGCGTGATCGCGGTCGATGCCCAGGAGCGCATCCAGACCCTAAACCCCACGATGGCCCAGTGGCTGGGCATCAGCCCCACGCAATGGCTGGGACTCAAGCTCAGCGAGGTCTGCCCCGAGCTCAGCCTGCAGGCCACCTTGCGCCTGGGCACCCAGGAGCTGGAAAAGATCGAGCGCGTCAAAGGCAAGCCCCTCATCGTCAACCGCATCCCCATCGTCGAGCAGGGCGTGCTGACTGGGGCGGTGCTCAGTGGTCAGGATCCCATCTCCATCCAGCGGGTCGACCGCCACATCCGTACCCGCATCCAGCCCAACACCGTCCCGGCCCGCTACGAACTGCAGCAGCTGCTGGGTCACAGCGCCGCCTTGCAACGGGTGCAACGCATGGCCGTCAGCTGTGCCCGCAGCCAGGCCACTGTCCTCATCCTGGGCGAAAGCGGCACCGGTAAGGAACTGGTGGCTCAGGGCATCCACATGGCCAGCGATCGCCGCGAACTGCCCTTCGTCGCCGTCAACTGCGCCGCTGTGTCTGAAACCCTGCTGGAAAGCGAGCTGTTCGGCTACGAAGAGGGTGCCTTCACCGGCGCCCGCCGTGGCGGCAAGATCGGCCTGTTCGAGGCGGCCCACAAAGGCACCATCTTCCTCGACGAGGTTGGCGAAATGCCGCTGTCCCTGCAGTCCCGCCTGCTGCGCGTGTTGCAAGAGCGCGAGGTGCTGCGTGTCGGCGCCACCGAGCCCACGCCTGTCAACGTCCGCGTGATCGCCGCCACGCACCGCAACCTGCTGCGCCATGTCGAAGAGGGTAGCTTCCGGCAAGACCTGTTCTACCGCCTCAACATTCTGCGCATCGACATGCCGCCTTTGCGCGACCGGCTCGATGACCTGCCCGAGCTCGTGCGCGCCTTGCATCGCAAGGTCTGCACCCGCCTCGACCTCGATCCCGCGCGCACCGAGGCCATCGCCGCTGCGCTGATCGCCCAGGCCCCGTCCTACCACTGGCCCGGCAACGTGCGCGAACTTGAAAACCTCGTCGAGCGCCTTGTGGCTTACGCCGACCCGCAGACCGACGGCGACCTGCCTCCGGACGCTGCCCGCGCCTTTGTGCGCACCGTGGCCCCCGAGCTGTTCACCGTCGATGCGCCCAAGGCCCCATCCGAGGCGGCAGAAGACGCCTCCTCGCTCAAGGCCCACCAGGCTCAGCGCGAGCGCGCCGAAATCCAGCGTGTCCTCGACGAGTGCGGCGGCGACCGCACCCTGGCCAGCCAGCGCCTGGGCATCAGCCGCACCACCCTGTGGCGCAAGCTCAACCCAGCATGATCCGGGCGTCGCTGTCACAATCCTTGCTGGCCGCTGCTTCGCCCCTCACTGCACGGCTCCTTGCCGTTTTGCCCGTCGCGTTTCATGTCCCTCACTGCTCCCATGCGCGTCCTCTCCCTGATCCCCCCGATGACGCAGCTCAACACGCCGTATCCCTCGACGGCGTACCTGACGGGCTTCCTGCGCTCGCGCGGTGTGGACGCGGTGCAGGAGGACCTGGCCTTGGCGCTCGTGCTGAAGCTGCTTTCGCGCGAAGGCTTGCAGGCTGTCCACGCGCAGGCCCTGAAAATGCCCGAGGTCCAACGCACGGCGCCCGTCAACCATTTCCTCGACCACATCGAGGCCTACCTCCACACCATCGACGCCACCATCGCCTTCCTGCAAGGACGCGATGCCACGCTGGCGCACCGCATCTGCACGCGCCACTACCTGCCTGAAGGCCCACGCTTCCGCACCCTGGATGCCTACGCGGACGACGGCAGCGGTGACCCGCTGTCCTGGGCCTTCGGTGCCCTGGGTATGGCCGACCGCGCCAAGCACCTCGCCACGCTCTACCTCAACGACCTGGCCGACGTGCTGCGCGACGCCGTTGACGGCCGCTTCGAGTTCGTGCGTTACGCCGAGTCCCTGGCCCAAAGCCAGCCCACCTTCGACCCCTTGGCGCAGGCCCTTGCGGCGCCGCTCAACCTCGTCGACACCACGCTGCGCGAGTTGACCCTGCAGGCCATCACCCGCCACCAGCCCCAGCTCGTGTTGATCTCTGTGCCGTTCCCCGGGGCGGTCTACGCCGCCTTCCGTATGGCGCAGGCGATCAAAGAGGCCCACCCGCACATCCGGCTGTCGCTGGGTGGCGGCTTCGTCAACACCGAACTGCGCGAACTCACCGAGCCGCGCGTCTTCGACCACTTCGACTTCGTCACCCTCGACGCGGGCGAGCGCCCCTTGCTGGCCCTGCTCGAACACCTCGAAGGCAAGCGCTCTGCCCAGCGCCTCGTGCGCACCTTCGTGCGCGATGCCGACACCGGCCAGGTCCGCTACATGAACTGGGCCGAGCCCGACGTGCCCTTTGCCGAAGTGGGTGCGCCCACGTGGGACGGCTTGCCGCTCGACCGCTACCTGTCCCTGCTGGACATGCTCAACCCCATGAACCGGTTGTGGTCAGATGGGCGCTGGAACAAGCTCACCGTCGCCCACGGCTGTTACTGGAAGAAGTGCAGCTTCTGCGACGTCAGCCTCGACTACATCTCCCGCTACGAAGCCGCCAGCGCCGAGGTCTTGGTCGACCGCATCGAAGCCATCGTGCGCGAAACCGGCCAGACCGGTTTCCACTTCGTGGATGAAGCCGCGCCCCCCAAGGTCTTGCGTGCCCTGGCGCAAGAGCTGATCCGCCGCAAGGTCTCCATCTCCTGGTGGGGCAACGTCCGCTTCGAAAAGTCCTTCACCCCCGAGCTCTGCCTGCTGCTCGCCGACAGCGGCTGCATCGCCATCTCCGGTGGCCTGGAAGTCGCCTCTGACCGCCTGCTCAAGCTGATGAAAAAAGGCGTCTCGGTCGATCAGGTCGCCCGCGTCACCCGCGCCTTCACCGACGCCGGCATCCTGGTTCACGCCTACCTGATGTACGGCTTCCCCACACAAACCGTGCAGGACACCGTCGATGCGCTCGAATACGTGCGCCAGCTGTTCGCCGAAGGTTGCATCCAATCCGGCTTCTTCCACCGCTTTGCCTGCACCGTTCACTCACCCGTGGGGCAAGACCCCCAGGCCTATGGTGTCGAGCTCATCCCCTTGCCGCCGGTCAGCTTCGCCAAGAACGACATCGGCTTCATCGACCCCACCGGCGTGAACCACGATGTGCTCGGCCAGGCCCTCAAGAAGGCCATCTACAACTACATGCACGGCATCGGTCTGGACGAAGACGTGCGCGCCTGGTTCAAGGGCAAGGTGCCGCGTCCCACCGTGGCGCGCCGCTTCATCGAGCGCGCGCTCGCGCAGCCCTGAACTGGGTGTCCACCAGGGCTACCGCTGCACCACGCGCCTCACTGGTTCACACCCCAGCGCCAAAGAACGCAGTCTCCGCATCCACTGGAAGTGGCTGCCCTGTCAACCAGGCCCGCTCCAGCACATGCCAGTAATGGCGGTAGCTCGCGCGGTCATGCAGCACCCCGTGGTACGAGGTCGGCGCCCAATGCGCCGCCTGGGCGGCCGTCAAAATCTCCACCGCGTCATCCACCTCGGCCGATACCGGCGCAAATGCCTCGATGATCACCGGGATCTGATCCGGATGAATGCTCCACATCCGGGTGTAGCCCAGTTCACGGCACGCCCGCTCGGCCGCCTTGCTCAGCGCGCGCTTGTCCTTGAATTCCGTCACCACACAATGCGAAGGCGTGATGTGCGCCGCATGGCAGGCCGCCGCAATCTTCAGCTTGGCCTGCATCACCAGTGGATGGCTGAACTGTCCCGTCACGCTCATGCCGGTGGCCGGAATCGCCCCCCGGTGCTCCGACACAAAATCCATCAGCCCGAACGACAGCGACTCCAGGCCGGGCAGGGCGGCAATCTCGTCCACCTGTTGCACCGCTTTCAGTGTCTCGATCAGGCCGTGCACCGGCACCACCCGTTCGACGCCATGCCGCACCCGTGCCGCCTTGATGGTGTCGATCGCGCGCTGCGCATCGGCCACGTTGGCCAACTTCGGCACCATGATGTAGGCCAGCCGATGGCCAGCGGCCTTGATCAGTGTGTCCACATCGTCCTCAAACCGGCGATGCCGTGGGTCATGCACTCGCACGCCAACCCGGCCGCACACATTCTGCGGACTGTCGATCAACTCTGCCACCAACAGGGCCTGCTCATGCTCACCACCCACGGGCGCCCCATCCTCCAGGTCCAGTGTCACGTCGAACACCGCATGGCCATTGCCCGCTTCCGCCATCTCGGCCTGCATCATCAGGCTCTTGCGCATGCGCGCTTCCACGCCCGAATAGTGGTCGCAAACAGGCAGTGTGGGGGGCAGGGGCTCGCTGCCGAACAGCGCCTGACGAGGGTGAATGGTGCTCAGGGTGGACATGGTGTGTTCCTTGCGGGCGCCAGCGCGCCCCGGATCAGGGCGCGCGACGCAAAAAAAGCTGGTCGACCCGAAGGCCGCCAGCTTTGATTGTGATCTACCTTGCCCCATCCGGCACAGGCCGGAGGGTCAAGGTCTCACATGGGTTGATTACAGCAGGTGCTTGACGCCGTCTTGCTCGCCTTGCAGTTCAGCCAGGGTCTTGTTGATGCACTCTTGCGAGAA
>CAYOJR010000133.1:0-5837 GCA_964404335.1 uncultured Aquabacterium sp. | reverse complement strand
TGTAGTGGTCGCCGTCGCGCACGGCGCGGGTGCGCAGGTTGGCGACGTCGGAGCCGCCGCTGGCCTCGGTGATGGCCAGCGAGATGATCTTGTCGCCCGCGATGACGCCGGGCACCACGCGTTGCTGCAACTCGGGCGAGCCGCCGCGCCACACCGGTGGCAGGCCAATGTCGAGCGAGCCCAGACTGGCCACGAAGCCGCCCGAGGTGCTGCGCATCAGCTCTTCGCTGACGGCCACCTTGAGGAACACGTCGTCCTCACCGGCGCCGCCCAGATGTGGTGGATGGCCGATGCCGAGCAGACCCAGCTCGCCGGCCTTCTGGTAGAGCTCACGTGGGAAGGTGCCAGCCTCTTCCCATTCGGCGATGTGGGGCTTGACCTCCTGCTCGATGAAACGCCGCGCGGTGGTGCGGGCCATCTGGTGCGTCTCGTTGAAGTAGCTGGGGTACACGGCATCGGTCATGGCGGCCTCGGGTGAAAAACGGGCAGATGGCAGAACAGGCACCAGGCCGTTCAGAATGGACAGCGTAGTGAGCGCCACACGCATCAGCCATCGGTAATTAACCTTAATGGCCACCGGTTGACGCATACGTCACCCACGTTTAGAGTGGTTTCATCTTTTGTCCGACACACCTGCGCCATGAGCCATCCTTCGCACTACGACAGCATCTTCCGCCCCGGCCTGTTCCAGGGGCAGGTCCATGTGATCACCGGCGGAGGCAGCGGCATTGGCCGCTGCGTGGCGCATGAACTGGCCGCCTTGGGCGCCACGGTGGTGATCACCGGGCGCACGCAGGAGAAGCTCGACAAGGTGGCCGCCGAGATCCGCGAAGACGGCGGTCAGGTGGACACGGCGGCCTTCGACATCCGTGACGAGGATCAGGTGAAGGCGGCGGTGGCGCGCATCGTCGAAACGCACGGTCGCATCCACGGCCTGCTCAACAACGCGGGCGGGCAATTTCCGGCACCGATGGAGATGATCTCCAAGCGCGGTTTCGAGGCCGTGGTGGCCAACAACCTCACCGGCGGCTTCCTGATGGCACGCGAGGTGTTCAACCAGTCGCTGAGCAAGCACGGCGGCGGCGCCATCGTGAACATGGCCGCCGACATGTGGAATGGCATGGCGGGGATGGCGCACTCGGGCGCGGCCCGCGCCGGCATGGTGAACCTGACCAAGACGGCAGCCTTCGAGTGGGCGCGCGCCCATGTGCGTGTCAATGCGGTGGCGCCGGGCTGGGTGGCGTCGAGCGGCATGGACTCGTACGGGCCCGCGATGGCGCCAATGATCCTGAGCCTGAAGGACAACCTGCCGATGCGTCGTCTGGGCCTGGAAGCGGAAATCAGTTCGGTGATCTGTTTCCTGCTGAGCCCCGGTGCAGCCTTCGTGACCGGCGTGACGGTGGCGATCGACGGTGGCGCAGGGGTGAACAACCCGGTGTGGCCCAAGGCGCCGCACGAACCTGCACCGAGCTTCAACGGCTTTCACCGCGCCACCACGCCCAAGGTCTTGCAGGGGCTGTGAGCCAGGTTCAATCGTCGGATCGGGGCTGGCTCGGCGTGAGCCAGCGGTGCAGCAAGGACCACAAGGCTTCAGGGCTGAAGGGCTTGGAGATGTAGTCGTTCATGCCGGCGGCCAGGCAGCGCTCGCTGTCTTCGACCATGGCGTTGGCGGTCATCGCCACAATCGGCAGTGGCGACCGTCCCGGCAACTGACGGATCAGGCGCGTGGCCTCCAGTCCGTCCATCACGGGCATCTGCATGTCCATGAAGACCAAGCCGTAGTCACCTGAACTGCCGACCTCGATCTCGGCCAGACGGTCCACCGCCTGTCGCCCGTTGTGGGCAAAGTCCACCACCAATCCGACGCCTTGCAGCAACTCGCCCGCGAGCAGGCGGTTGAGTTCGTTGTCCTCGACCACCAGCACACGCATGCCGTGCAAGCTCTGCAGCGCATCACGGGCGCGACTCACGGAATTGGAAGCCGAAGCCAGAGGCGACTCGTCCGCAACGGCTGCCTCGCTGGCACGCTCCAGCCTCACGTTGAACCAGAACAGGCTGCCTTGCCCCGACTCGCTGCTCACGCCCACCGTTCCGCCCATTTGCTCGGCCAGATGCCGCGAGATGGCCAGTCCCAGGCCGGTGCCACCATACTGACGCGTGGTGGACACGTCGGCCTGCTGAAAGCTCTCGAAGAGCTGTGCCTGTTCAGTCCGGCTGATGCCAATGCCGGTGTCACGCACCTCGAAGCGCAAGCTCACGTCGCGCTCGTTGTGTTCCAGCACCTGCACGCTCAGGTCCACACGCCCTTGCTCGGTGAACTTGACCGCATTGCTGCCAAAGTTGAGCAGCACCTGGCCAATGCGCAAGCCATCGCCCATCAGGCGCTCGGGCAGGGCCGGGTCAAGGTGGACATCCAGGACCAGACCCTTGGCGTGGGCCTTGTCGATGAGTTGTGCATGGACGTCGCGCAGGATCTGACCAATGTCGACACTGAGGCGCTCGAGCTGGAGCTTGCCGGATTCGATCTTGGAGAGGTCCAGCACGTCGTTGACGATCCCCAGCAGGTGCTGACTGGCGCCCTGGATCTTGTGCAAGTAAGCACGCTGAGTGTCGTCAAGCGGTGTGGCCAGGGTCAAGTGCGTGAGCCCGATGATGGCGTTCATGGGCGTGCGGATCTCATGGCTCATGTTGGCCAGGAAAGCCGACTTCAAACGGGTGGTGGCTTCAGCCGCTTCCTTGGCCTCGCGCAAAGCGTCCATCGTGGCGCGCTCCACGCTGATGTCTTCCATGATGCCCAGTACACCCTTAGTGGGGTCCTGTGGATCGAGCAGGCGTGCAGTGATGCGCGCCCAGAAACGGCTGCCATCCTGACGGACGAGTTGTTCGTCACGCCAGTGCATCTGGCCCTGGTTGAGGATCTCGTACACCCTGCGTCCACCCGCTTCGTAAGCCGCATCATCGGGATACCAGACCCGGGTGGATTGACCGGCCATGCCCCCTGGCGGGAAGCCGAACATCTGATCCAGACACTCGTTGCAATAGACGACCTGTCGGTCCTTGAGAAGACCGATACCCACGGGAACGGCATCGACGATGGTCTGCTGTTCGGCGTGGGCGCGGCGCAAGGACTCGGCCAGATCGGCCAGTTGTTGGGTGCGCTCATCGACCAGTTCAGTAAGGTGGTGACGCAGACGCTGCAGCTCTTGCGCCACTCTTTCGCGCTCGGTGATGTCACGGGCAACGCCCAGAATGCCGATGACACCACCTTGACTGTCCAGCATCGGGCTCTTGATCGTTTCAACCAGGCGGGACTCGGTGCTGCCGGCGAAGGTGATCCACTCCTCGTTCATGTGCGGCTGACCCGAAGTCATGGCCAGGAAGTCGTTCTCGCGGAATGTCGCGGCCTGCTCGGGTGACACAAAGTCGGCGTCGGTCTTGCCAACGATGTCGGCTTCGGCGGCACCAAAAAAGCGCTCGAACGATGGGTTGCAGGCCAGATAGACGCCTTGCGGGCTTTTCGACCAGACCAGATCGGGGATGTTGCGCACCAGATTCTGGAGCATGGTGCGCTGTGCCTCCAGCGCTTTAACACGCTGGTTGGCACGCTGGTGCCGATGCACGCCCCATATGGCCAGCGTGGCACCCACAGCGAGGAGCAGGACGGCCACCGCTGTGTTGATGAGCCACCAAGGTGAATCCGACAACATGCCTCACTGTGGCGCAGTTCGCGCACTCCGTCTTGTCTCGAAAACCCCCAAGCTTCGCTCAGGAGAAACCGGGTTGACACCATACTCCCCACCACCCGCGACAGGGGCATCGCGCAAGACCACGGGGTGGTGAGTCACAGCCTTATTGGCTCAGACCCAGGGTGTACACACCCGTCGAGCCGGTCGTCCCGCTGACAAAAGTCACGCGCCAATAGACGGTTGCCGCCTTGGTGCCGGTGTTTGTGACCGTGAAAACATCCTTCAGACCCGTACCCTGAAGGCTGCTACCGAGCAGCTTGCCGGAAGCGTTGTAGGCCGACAGCTTGTCGTTGGCGCTGCTGTGAGGCGTGAGGGTGCCCACCGGTGGCGTCACGGCGGCCGGCACGGCATCCACCGCCGCCGAGACGTTGACGATGCCAACACCACATTGCGCGCATGTCGCCACGAAAGGACGGGCCGTGGACGTCAGCATGGAGGTGCCCAGATCAGCGGCATAACAGTCCGAACCCGGGGCGGTGTCGCGAAAGATGGACGAAGTCCTCACGGCGGCTCGAGCCAGGGTATACCCCTGCCGGCATTGCTTGATTGGGCAAGGCTCGATACTGAAGCCTTCAAGCAGAAAGGGCCCCGCATGTCCCACCCTACCCGCATGCCCACCTACTTCATCCCGCACGGCGCCGGGCCCTGTTTCTTCATGGACTGGAACCCGCCCACCACCTGGCACCGCATGCGCGACTTCCTGATGGGCATCGCCGACACCCTGCCCGCGCGGCCCACGGCCATCGTGCTGGTGTCGGGGCACTGGCTCACGGGCGGCTTCAACGTCACCAGCGGCGCCCAGCCCGACCTGATCTACGACTACGGTGGCTTCCCGCCCCACACCTACGAGCTGCGCTACCCGGCGCCGGGCCAGCCCCAACTGGCCGAGCGCATCACGCAACGGCTGCACGCCGCCGGCCTGCCCTCGCAGGCCGACGCACAACGGGGCTTCGACCACGGCATGTTCATCCCGCTGAAACTGATGTTCCCCGACGCCGACGTGCCCGTGGTGCAGCTGTCCCTGCGACATGACCTGGACGCGCAGCCCCACCTGCAAGCCGGCCAGGCGCTGACGTCCCTTCGGAACGAGGGCGTGTTGATCGTGGGCAGCGGCATGAGCTTTCACAACATGCGCGGCTATGGTGACCCACGCTTCGGCCCGATCTCCGACACCTTCGATGCCTGGCTGAGCGCCACGGTGGAGGCCGACCCGGCCACGCGCGCGCAGGGCCTGGCGCACTGGGACCAGGCCCCCTCGGCCCGACTCTGCCACCCGCCCCGCGCCGAAGAGCACCTGCTGCCCCTGATGGTGGTGGCCGGTGCCGCCAGCGAGGGACGTGGCCAGCGGGTGTTCAGCGACCGCGTGCTGGAAACCACCTTGTCGGCCTACCGTTTCGACTGACACACAGGCACCCTGACCGGGTTTTCCCGGGTGATGGTGGGGCCTTCCAGCGCTGGCCCCACGCTCATTTCTGAGTCATACTCAAAAAATGAGCTCCAGCACCTTGGCCCGCACCGTCCCCAAAAGCAGCAAGTCGCAGCATCGCCTGCAAGATTTGTTGAGCGCCGCTCAAGCCGTGTTCACCCAGCACGGCTACCAGCGCACCACCATGGCCCAGATCGCCGAGACCGCCGGGGTCTCCGAGGCCACGGTGTTCACCTACTTCGCCAGCAAGCGCGAGCTGTGCATCCAGGTCATCACCCGCTGGTATGACGAAATCAGCGGCGAGCTGGAGCGCGACGTGCCCCACCTGAGTGGCGTGCACGCCAAACTCAGCCACGTCGTGCGCGCCCACCTTGTGACCCTGCTGGCCGACGGCTCGGGCATGTGCGCCCTGGTGCTGGGCGAAGGCCGCGCGGCTGGCTCGGCCGAGCCCGAACTCGCCGAAGTCATCGCCGCCTGCAAGCGCCGCTACACCGCCCCCCTGATGGACGCGCTGGCCGAAGCGCAAGCCCAGGGCCAGATCCGTCAGGACATGCCCCTGCGCCTGCTGCGCGAGCTGGTCTATGGCTCGATGGAGCACGTGCTGTGGGATGCCATCACCTCGGCCAAGCGCCCCGACATCGACACCACCGCCACCCAGCTGACCG
>CAYOJR010000132.1:0-5847 GCA_964404335.1 uncultured Aquabacterium sp. | reverse complement strand
GATCGCATCATCACCGAGTTGTGCGTGCTGGACGTGACGCCCGATGGCTTCAAGTGCGTGGAACTGGCCCCCGGTGTGACGCCTGAAGAGGTGCGCATGAAGACGGGTGCGCATGTGCATCTGTCTCATCTGGAGGCCTGATGCTGCGGTGAGTCGAAGGCGCTTGCGAGCGCCCGCCGACGATCAGCACCTGACTGGAAAGGCTGCCTGCGGGCAGCCTTTTTTGCGTCTGGGCGTCTGAGACAATCCGGGGCATGGACTGGATTTTTCTTGCACTGCTTCTGCTCAACGCGGCCCTGATTGTGTGGCTGCTGTTTCGGCCCGCTCGCCCTGACCACGAGCCCCTCGCCAAGCTGGGGGTGGATCTGAGTGCCGAATGGCGCCAGCGCACCGAGCAGTTGAGTCGAGAGTTGCGTGACGAAGTGGCGCGCAGCGCCACCGGTACGCGCCAGGAGCTGGGGGGCACGCTGGCACAGTTTCAGCAGACCTTGCTGGCGCAGCAAGGCGACACCACGCGCACGCAGAACGAGCAACTTGACAGTTTCCGCGTGCAGTTGGCAGGCATGCAACAAGGCTTGGGTGATTCGCTGCGCGAGACGTCTCACCAGCAGGGGATTCAGGCCACTGCACTGCGAGAGGCGCAGGCCACGGCATTGGCCCGCTTCAATGAAGCGCAGGAGGCGGCTTTGCGCCGTCTGGGCGAGGGGGTGACCGAGCAATTGCGGGTGCTGTCAGAAGCGAACGACCGTCGCCTGTCGGAGGTGCGCACCACCGTTGAGACGCGCTTGCAGGCACTGCAGGCCGACAACGAGAAGAAGCTGGAGCAGATGCGGCAGACCGTGGACGAGAAGCTGCACGCCACACTGGAAGCACGCCTGGGGGAGAGCTTCAAGCAGGTGGCCGAGCGCCTGGAGCAGGTGCATCGGGGACTGGGGGACATGCAGCGACTGGCCAGCGATGTGGGCTCACTCAACCGTGTGCTCAACAACGTCAAGACCCGTGGCATTTTTGGTGAGGTGCAACTGGCGGGTTTGCTGGAACAGGTCTTCACACCGGAGCAGTACGCCGTTAACGTCGAAACCGTACCGGGCACCGGTGCCCGCGTGGAGTTCGCTATTCGCCTGCCGGGCAAGGGGGGCGTCGATGGTGCGCCACTGTGGCTGCCGATCGATGCGAAGTTCCCGCGTGAGGATTACGAACGCCTGCTGGAAGCGCAGGACAAGGCGGACGTGGCGGGCGTGGATGCGGCGGCCAAGGCGCTGGAGGTGCGCTTGCGTCAGGAAGCCAGAACCATCCGCGACAAGTACCTGGCGCCGCCTCACACGGCCGATTTCGCTATTTTGTTCGTGCCCACCGAGGGGCTTTACGCTGAGGCGCTGCGTCGCCCTGGGTTGGTCGAATCTTTGCAGCGTGAATGCCGCGTGATGCTCGCTGGGCCCACCACCTTGCTCGCCACACTCAACAGCCTGCAGATGGGTTTCCGGACCTTGGCGCTGGAGAGGCGTTCCTCAGAAGTCTGGCAGGTACTGGGGGCGGTCAAGACCGAGTTCGGCAAGTTTGGTGACGTGCTGGCCAAGACCCGCAAGAAGCTCGACGAAGCCAGCAACACGATCTCGTCTGTCGAAACCCGTACCCGTGTGATGGGGCGGGCGCTCAAGCAGGTGGAGGCGATGCCTGACGCCCAGACCCAAGCCTTGTTGCCGGGCGAGGCCGACAACGGCGAAGAAGTGGCGCCAGATTGACGCTCCCGTCATGGTGATGGGAGGTGATGTTCAGTCCTTGGCGCCGATCGCCAGCGCGCGGTCGCGTTGTCGGCTCAGTGCATCGGGGGAGGGGAGTTGATCCTTGTGCGTCGGCCAGCCCTGCAGGTGCAACTCCACCAGTTGGGTCAGGGCGCGCATCCAGTCAAGTTGGTCGTTGAGGCAGGGGATGTAATGAAACACCTTGCCGCCACTGTTGAGGTAGGCCGCCTTGGCCTCCATCGCAATCTCTTCCAGGGTTTCAATGCAGTCCGACACGAAGCCTGGGCAGATGACGTCGACACGCGCTGTGCCTGCCTTGCCCAAGGCCTGCAGGGTCGGCTCCGTGTAGGGCTCCAGCCATTTGGCCTTGCCAAAGCGGCTCTGGAACGTCACCGCATACTGCTCACGGTTCAGACCGAGGCGCTCGGCCAGCAGGCGACCGGTCTTCAGGCATTCGCAATGATAGGGGTCACCCAGATCCAGCGTGCGGCGCGGCATGCCATGAAAGCTCATGACCAGCTTGCCCTGGTCGCCCAGTGGGCCGTTCTCCTGCCAATGGCGACGCACTGAGTTGGCCAGCGCATCCAGATAGCCACTGTCGTCGTGAAAGCGGTTGATGTGGCGCAGTTCCGGCAGCAAGCGGGTTTCACGCCCCCAGGCGAACACCTCGTCCATGACGCTGGCCGTGGTCGCCCCCGAGTACTGCGGGTACAGGGGTACAACCAAGACCCGGGTGGCACCTTCGGCCTTCAGGGCGGTCAGGGCCTCGCCAATGGCAGGTTCACCATAGCGCATGGCATGGCGAACCAGCACCTGATGGCCGACCTCTCCCAGGAAACCTTGCAACAGCTTGGTCTGCTTTTCGGTCCAGACGCGCAAGGGGGAGCCCTCTGGCGTCCAGATGCTGGCGTACTTGGCGGCCGACTTACGCGGCCGCACCCGCAAGATGATGCCGTGCAGAATGGGTTTCCACAGCAGGCGAGGAATTTCAACGACTCGCGGGTCACTGAGAAACTGCCCCAGGTAACGCCGCAAGGCGGCTGGAGTCGGTGCTTCGGGGGTGCCCAAGTTGACCAGCAGGACGCCGGTGTGAGGGGTTTGTCCGTGGCGAAATGGGGGCTCTGGCTGGGTGCTCATGGCGTGCTGTTTTTCTTTTGGGCCAGTTGCGTCAGCTCTTGGGTGATCTGACGGGTATCGATGGGCTTCGTCCAGTATCCAGTGAAACCGGCATCCTTGGCGCGGGCAATGTCTTGTGGCATGGCATCGGCCGAGCACATATAGGCGGGCACGTCCGACAGACTGGGCAGCGCGCGCAGTGCCTTCAGCAGTGCCACTCCGTCCATGTCGGGCAGATGGGCGTCCAGCACCAGCACCTCTGGCTGCAGTTGAGATGCCAAGGCCAGACCGGTTTGACCGTCATCAGCCACCGACAGGGACAGTTGGTAATACGGCCTCAGTGCCTCTTCGAAGAGCATGGCATTGATGTGGTTGTCTTCGACATACAGGACGCGCAGTGGCTCGCGGTCGAGCCAGTCTTCAGCGGGCTGCACGGCCAATGGCGGCGAAGTTGTCGAAGATGGGGCTGCATGGGCGGCGGATGCGGCGATGCTGCCTGGAGTTGAGACACCTTGCTTCAACGTGATGCTCACCCGGGTGCCAACGCCCAGGCGACTGTGTACCTGCAACTGACCGCCCATGGCCTCGACCAGGGAGCGGGTGATGATGAGGCCCAGCCCCGAACCTTCGATGTTCGACATTTCCTTGCCCAGCCGCTCGAAAGGCTGGAACAGGCGACTCAACTGCGCCTCGGTCATGCCTGCACCAGTGTCTTCTATGTGCAGCGTCAGATGACCATTGGCAGGCGGATCTACGGTGAATCGGACTTCGCCGCCTCGGCAGTTGTATTTGACGGCATTGGAGCCGACGTTCATCAGAACCTGACGAAGACGCTGCCGATCGGCTTCCACGATGCAGCCGGGGGCAATGTCAGAGCGCAAGGACACGCCTTGGCGCTGCGCCATTGGCGTCAGCATGCCCAATCCTCTCTCAACGGTATCTGACAGGCTGAGTGCTTCGGTGGCGCAGCGCAGATAGCCGGCCTCGATTTGCTGAAGGTCGAGCACATCATTGACCAGTGCGGTCAGGTGCTCACAGGCATCCAGAATGTGGCGGACATAGCCCAACTGTTCAGTGCTGTGACTCGACTTCGGCAGTTGGTGTTGCAGCAATTGCGCAAAGCCGCTGATGGCATTGAGCGGCGTACGGATCTCGTGGCTCATGCGTGAGACGAAGGTGTTCTTCGCCGCATTTGCCGCTTCGGCAGCTTGCTTGGCACGCAGCGTGAGCTCAGCAACCCGGATCGGTGTGATGTCGCGAGCCACAAAGAGGATCTGCTTTTGACCCATTGGCACCAGGCGTGCCTCGAAGTGGCGCAGTACGCCATCGCTGGTCTGCAACTCGTATTCAAGCCGTTGAAGCTTGCCGGTGGCGCGAACACGCTCGATCGCAGCACGCTGCAACGCCGCCACATCGCTGGGCAACTCGTCCCCGATGACGCATGAGCGTAGTTCGGAGATGGGACGTATCAGCAGGGGGTGGGTCTGATGGCCATCGATGTAAACATTCGACTCGTCCAGCACGAACCAGAGATCGGGGAGCGCCTGCAGAACAGCGCTCAGGCGCGCCTCACTTTCCTTGAGTTCAGCCTGCTGACTGAGGAGTTGCGCCTGCACACGGCGGATCTCCATTTCAGTCTGAACTTGCTGGGTAACATCGCGGTTGGAGCCACGGTAACCCATGAAGTTGCCTTGGTGATCAAAGACGGGCAGCCCGCTGAGACTGACGATCACGCGGCCTCTGGGCGTGATGCGCTGACCCAGCAAATTGCTGAAAGGCTCGTGACGTGCACGTGCCTCTCTGAATTGATCCCACTGCGCTGCGTACTCCTCCCCGGGCAAGGGCTCATAGAAGTCGATGCCCTTGCTGCCGATTTCAAACTTGGGGTCGAGGCCGAGGTGTTGGACCATGCTGCTGGAAACCCAGACCAAGCGGCTGTCCTTGTCGGTTTCCCACATCCAGTCATGTCCGGCCAGGTTGGCCGTTCGCACCCGCGCTTCCATGCGACGCGAACGTTGATGGTTCACTTCGGCTGCCAGCAAGGCGTTCACGGTGCATGCCACGTCAGACAGGCTGGCCATCTCCGCCTCACTCCAGTGCCGTGCCTCGTTGTCCATCACGCACAGCACACCGAGTGTGAGTCCTTCAACAATGAGTGGGTGGCCAGCATAGGCGCGCGGCCACGCATGGGCAGGAAGCTGTGCCGGAAGCGGTAACTCGCCTGTGTCAGGCACTTGCCAGACGGTGTCATGCTGCAAGGCTTGTGCGTGCAAGGAAGGCTCGCGGCTTTGCCGCTTGGGCATGGCGCCGATGCCGACGAGCAACTGCACGCAGTGTGCACCGATCAGGTAGATGGCCGCCAGTGGGCTGGCCGTTTGCGCAGCGGCCAACCGAACACACGCCGCAAATGCTGGGGAAGGCTCTGCAACCTCCAACAATCGTGAGGTGTGCAACAAGGCGACACGCTCTTGTTCGGGGGGGAGCGGGCCTGACCAACTCATACCGGACGTCTCGTGACCAAGCCGGGGTTTGAGGATCGGGGTGCTGTGCGAATCACGGGTCAGAAGTGCGGCAGGGTGTCAGAGAAACTCAGCACGTCAAACCGGATCTGCGTACTGCTCGGATCATTGGGAGGGGCGCCCAGCGCGATCACGCCACTGCCATGCAGCGTACAGGTCCCTCGCCGCAAAGTCATCACCTGGTCATCGTGATCGAACTTGACGTGGGTGCCGTTGTAGCTGAGGTCGCTCAGGTAGAGCTGGCCGCTGTGAGACTCGATGCGTGCGTGTGAGCGTGATACACGGGCATCACTCACACAAAACTGTGCCTGTGGACTGCGACCCATGACCACGGGCATGCTCGCGGTGGAAAACACCCGCTCGGTCCCCATCCAAACCAGACGAATGCCGTCGGGCATGTCGGACGGGAGCGTGTCGAACACCACGGTGGACATCGTGTCGCCAAATCGGCTGCGTTCCATGCGCACAAC
>CAYOJR010000131.1:0-5888 GCA_964404335.1 uncultured Aquabacterium sp. | reverse complement strand
GGCCCCAGTCCGGATGGCCGCATGCAGGTGCTGCGCTTGCTGTTCCAGTTGCTCGATCAGGCGGTCGGTCTGGCGCCATCCTGTTCGGGTGGCGTTGGACATGAAGGTCTGCCCGAACCAGCGGTACAGCGTGAGCATGGCCGCCACGTCGCGAGGGTCCCGTCCACCTTCGATCATGAGTTTCTCAACCTGTGGCAGCGCTTCCGGGCCGTGGTTGAGCAGCAGCTTGCGCGTTTGCCTGGCGGTTTCAGGAATGCGCATGACGTCGCGGTAGCGTCGCCACTCGCTTTCATCGTGTTTGTGGGCGTATTGCAGCAGGGTATTGATGGCCTGCAGGTGCACATTGGCCGTCTGGTTGGCGCTGCGTTCGAACGCCCGCACGGCCCCCTGAATCTGCACGGCGGCCATGCCCAGCGCGGTCACAAGCGCAAGCACGAGCAAGGGAAGAACCGTCAGGGCAAAGTGAGAACGTCGGGGCCTGGAGGGCGGTGGGTTGGGCGTCATGTCAGGTTTGTCAAACCCGGGAGGCGGCGCCCGCAGGCGAGCGACCGCCAGATTCCTGGGCTGCTCCAGTGTAGGCGCCTGGAGCGGTGCTTCGCCATCGTACCGACTTGGGATTTGTCCCGAGGTGTGAGCCCCCTGATGGGGGGGTCAGGGGGACGAGCGGGGCCTCACGGTCACGCGGTGGTCGCGCGTCGCGGTGGTGCTGACGCCGCACCCACCACAGCCGCTGCCGCATGACGAAGACGAGGGCACTCCCGCAGCACTCCGTTCACACGCCCCATCGGCCGCCCTGGCGGGCGCCAGCCACAGCCCTCGCCAGGTGGGCCACCAGCGTCGAACCAGAAACACCAAAGCGACCACGCCGATGCCCAGGGTGACCCAGGTTTGCCAGTCGAGCCAGACCGATGTCATCTCAGGCGCTCCACAGCAGCGCGAGCCGGTACACGACCCAGGACATTGCATAAGCCAGCGAGAACAGGTAAGTGGCCATGATCAGCGGCACACGCCAGCCATTGGTCTCGCGCCGCACGGTGATCAAGGTGGGCAGGCACTGCGGCGCGTACACATACCAGGTCATCAGCGACAGCGCCGTCGGCAGGGACCAGGCCTGCGTCAGGACACCCTGCAGGGCGGTGTGCATGTCGTCGCCGCTCTGGGCCACGGCGTACACGGTGCCCAGTCCTGCCACGGCCACTTCACGCGCGGCCATGCCGGGAATCAGCGCGATGCAGATCTGCCAGGTGAAGCCGATGGGCTCGAACACCACCGCCATGGCGCGACCCATCATGCCCGCCAGGCTGTATTCGATGGCCGGCGCGGTGGCGCCCTCGGGTGCGCCGGGGAAGTTGGCGAGGAACCACAGCACCACCATCAAGGCCAGGATGAGGGTGCCCGCGCGGGTGACGAACACCTTGGCGCGATCCCACAGTCCCAGCGCCAGGTTGCGCAGATGCGGCCAGTGGTAGTCGGGCAATTCCATGAGCAGGGGTTGGGTCTCGGATTGCTTGAACACCCAGCGCAGCACCAGCGCCACGATCATGGCCGAGACAATGCCTGCCATGTACAGGCCAAACAGCACCAGGCCTTGCAGGTTGAACAGGCCGCCCACGCTGCGGTCGGGGATGAAGGCCGCGATCAGCAGGGCATACACCGGCAGGCGGGCCGAGCAGGTCATCAGCGGGGCGATCAGGATGGTCTTGAGCCGGTCGCGCGGATCCCCCATGGTGCGCGTGGCCATGATGCCGGGAATGGCGCAGGCAAAGCTCGACAGCAGCGGGATGAAGGCGCGGCCTGACAGACCGACGCTGCCCATGATGCGGTCCAGCAGGAAGGCCGCTCGCGGCAGGTAGCCGGAGTCCTCCAGAATCAGGATGAAGCCGAACAGGATCAGGATCTGAGGCAGGAACACCAGCACGCCTCCGGCCCCTGCAATGATGCCCTCCACCAGCAGGCTGCGCAGCATGCCCTCGGGCATGTGGGCCTGAACCCAGGCGCCCAATTGCCCCACGCTCTCGTCAATCAGGTCCATCGGGGCCGAGGCCCAACTGAACACCGCTTGAAAGACCAAGAACATCAAGGCGGCCAGGATGAGCGGGCCGAGCACCGGGTGGAGCACCCAGTGATCCAGGCGGGCCGTGAGGCGGGTGCCCTCGTCGGGCATGTGAACGCATGTGGCCAGCAACTCACCCACACGGCGGTGGCTCTGTTCCACCGAGGTGTCGGCCACGCGCGCCATGTCGCGCGGCTGTGAGGGGGGGGGCAGGTGCGCCCAGCCGGTCTGGTCCAGGGCGTCCAGCAGCGCCTGTTCGCCCCCGCTTCGCACGGCCACGGCCTCGACCACGGGGATGCCGAGTTCGACCTGCAGCCTTGCTGCATCGATGTGGATGCCGCGCCGCGTGGCCTGGTCCATCATGTTGAGAACCAGCAGCATGGGCACGCCCAAGGTCTGCAACTCCAGCACCATGCGCAGGTTCAGTCGCAGGTTGGTCGCGTCCACCACGCAAACCAGTGCCACCGGGACTGACTCGCCAGCGCGCACCCCGGCGATCACATCGCGGGTGATGGCTTCGTCCGGCGTGGCCGCCAGCAGGCTGTAGGCCCCGGGCAGATCGAGCAAGCGCCAGGTCTGACCTGCGGGTGAGATGAATTGACCTTCCTTGCGCTCCACCGTCACGCCGGCGTAGTTGCCCACCTTTTGGCGAGCCCCGGTGAGGCGGTTGAACAGGGCGGTCTTGCCGCAGTTGGGATTGCCGACCAGCGCGATCAAGGGCGGGGTCGACACAGGGGGGGGCACAGCCGACATGAGCGCTGCTCCTGCAAACTACTCAAAAGAAAAAACGCCGCGAGGGGGCCAGCTCAAGCAGGCAGCACCTCGATCAGGGAGGACTCCATGCGACGCATCGCAAACGTGCTCGTGCCCACGCGCACGGCCAGCGGTCCGCGGCCGTGGAACACCCGTCGCAGCACCTGCACGCGCTCACCGGGCACGAAGCCCAGTTCCATCAGTCGCCGCTTCAGTGCCCCGCCATCGTCGCGGCTGCTGCGCACGTCCTGAATGGTGGCGAAGGTGCGCACCGGCAGGCGGTCCAAGGTGGTGGCCGGCGTGGAGGGGTGAGGGAGGCGGTGAGCGTTCATGGCTCATTGTATAAACAAATGCGAACCATTCGCAACTAGCAAAGGTTGATCCAGCTCAGCCTCCCGGTTGCGCGGCATCGGATGCACAGGGGGTTTACCCCCGCGCCAAAGGGGGGTGCTCCTCAAGCAGCACTTCCAGACCATCCTGCAGGTCATTGATTCGTAACGACTTTTTTCCTCGAATTTTGCCCGTAAATCGCCTCTAAGTCTTTGATTTCATTGGAAATTTTTCACATCTGGGCTGTTCGGATGCCTTTTGATCATGTAAAGTGGGATTTAGTGCAAATTCGTGGGGTTTTGTGTGAGTCTGGTCTTTCAGGGAGCATCAGCGCTGTCGCTGGACGCCAAGGGACGCTTGGCCGTCCCCGTGCGCCATCGCGACGCCCTGCAAGCCCTGTGCGGCGGCCAACTCACCCTCACCAAGCATCCTGAAGGCTGCCTGCTGGTCTTCCCCCGTCCGGCGTGGGAGCTGTTTCGGGACAAGGTTGCGGCCTTGCCCATGTCGGCCTCCGGCTGGAAGCGCATCTTTCTGGGCAATGCTCAGGACGTCGAGATCGACAGCGCTGCGCGCGTGCTGGTGGCGCCCGAACTGCGTGCCGCCGCTGGCCTGAGCAAGGACGTGATGCTGCTGGGCATGGGCAGCCACTTCGAGTTGTGGGACGCGCAGCGTTACGCCGCGCACGAGGCCGAGGTCATGGCGCAAGCCATGCCCGACGCGTTGCAGGATTTCTCCTTCTGACGCGATGCAACAGGCCCTTTCCCCTTGGCAGCATCGGACCGTTCTGCTGCACGAGGCAGTCGATGGTTTGTGGGATCCGGCTGTGGGTCCGCATCCGCAGGGCGTCTATGTCGACGCCACCTTTGGTCGCGGCGGTCATTCACGCCTGATCCTGTCCAGGCTGGGGCCGGAAGCCCGTCTGATCGCGCTCGACCGCGATCCCGAAGCCATTGCCCATGCCACCCAAGGGCCGGATGCCATCGCCGATCCGCGCTTCCAGATCGTGCATGCACCGTTCTCGTCGTGGGCCGAGGTCATCACCGACCTGGGCCTGGGTCACGTGCAGGGTTTGCTGATGGACATTGGCGTGTCCTCCCCCCAGATCGACAACCCTGAGCGCGGGTTCAGCTTTCGTTTCGATGCGCCGCTCGACATGCGCATGGACACCACCCAGGGCGAGAGTGCGGCCGATTTCCTGGCCCGCGCCTCGGTCGACGAACTGACGGAGGTGATTCGCACCTATGGAGAAGAACGGTTTGCTTGGCCCATTGCAAAGGCGCTTGTCGCTCGTCGCGATGAAGGCCAACCTGTGCGCACCACAGGCGAGTTGTCCGCGGTCGTGGCTCGTACGGTCAAAACCCGTGAAGTCGGTCAAGACCCCGCTACCCGTACCTTCCAGGCTCTTCGGATTCACGTCAACCGCGAGCTCGGCGAGCTCGAAGATGCGCTGGCTGCTGCCCTGAAGATGCTGGCGCCCGGCGGGCGTCTGGCGGTCATCAGTTTCCACTCCCTGGAAGACCGCATCGTCAAGACCTTCATCGCCAGGCACAGCAAGGAAGAGGTGGATCGCCGCGTGCCGTTTGCCGCGCCCAAGCCGCTGATGCTGCACGCCATCGCGCGCGTCAAGCCTTCGGAGGCCGAGGTGGCGGGCAACCCGCGCTCGCGCTCGGCTGTGCTGCGTGTGGCCGAACGCACCGAGGTGCCCTGGACGCCTGAACCTGAGGTGTCGACCGCGCGCGCGTCGCGTGGCAAAGGCAGCGTCAAGGCCGGTGCCACCAAAGCCAGTGGGCGAGGGGGGCGGCGATGACCCAGCGTCTCAACATCGCCCTGGTGGTGGCCCTGCTGCTGAGCAGCTTCTGGCTCATCGGCAGCAGCCATGAGTCGCGGCGCCTGTTTGTGGCGCTGGAAAAAGCCCGCGCCCAGGCAAGTGAACTGCAGATTGAGTTCGAGCGCCTGGAGGTGGACAAACGTGCCCAGGCCACGCCGCTGCGCGTCGAGAAGCTGGCGCGCGACAAGCTCAAGATGTTCGACAACTCGCCGGCACGCACGCACTACGTGGCGCTGTCCGAGTCGGGCAAGGTGTTGTCCTCGTCACCCGCCAAGGTGCAGGAGGTGGCCCCATGAGCCGCCTGTCTGGTCTGTGGCAGCGTGTGGTGCGTCGTCCGCGCAAGCAGGGGCCGGCGGCCATGCCCACCATGCGCTACGCGACCAGTCCCTTGCTGGCCTCGCGCACGCCGCTGTGGCGTGTGAAATTTCTCATCGGTGCCATCGGCCTCGGCTTTGCGGTGCTGATCGGCCGTGCCGCCTGGATCCAGATCATCCACAACGAGTTCTTCCAGCAGCAGGGTGCCAACCGTTACGAGCGCCGCATCGAGCTGCAGGCCAACCGTGGCCGCATCCTCGACCGCAATGGCGAGTTGCTGGCCTCCAGCGTGCCGGCGCCCTCGCTGTGGGCCATCCCCAAGGACCTGAAGGCCAGCCCGGAGCAGATTCGTGAGCTGGCGCGCCTGCTGAAGATGCCGCAGGCCGATCTGCAAAAGCGCCTGAAGTCCAATCCCAACTTCGTGTGGTTGCGCCGCAAGGTGGACGACGAGGTGGCGCAGTCGGTGGCCGCGCTCAAGATCAAGGGCGTGCACGAGCTGCGCGAGTGGAAGCGCCAGTACCCTGAAGGTGAGGCTGCGGCGCATGTGGTGGGCTTCACCAACATCGAAGACGAAGGCCAGGAAGGCATCGAGCTGGCCTACCAGAACCA
>CAYOJR010000130.1:4453-6016 GCA_964404335.1 uncultured Aquabacterium sp. | reverse complement strand
GGATTTTCTCGGAAGTCCACGGAATCAGAAAGCCCTAGAGAAATCAACGCTCTAGGGCTTTTTTTCGTCTGTGCATGTCCGGGGTGGTGCGTTGACAGCCGGTGCAACGTGGGGGCAACATTGGGGGCATCTGAGTTGCCCCCAATTGGAGTTGCCCCCATGCCCCTGACCGATACAGCCGTGCGCAATGCCAAGCCAGCCAAAAAGGCCGTGAAGCTGTTTGACGGAGGCGGGCTGTACCTGGAGGTGGCCCCCAGTGGTGGCAAGTGGTGGCGGCTCAAGTACCGGGTGGACGGCAAGGAAAAGCGCGTCAGCCTGGGCACGTACCCTGACGTTGGATTGAAAGAGGCGCGGGAGCGGCGCGACCAGGCCCGCAAGATGCTGGGGGAGGGCGTGGACCCGAGCGAAGCCCGCAAGTCCGACAAGGCAGCGAAGAAGGCGGCGAGCCTGCGCACCTTTGAGGCCGTGGCTCTGGCCTGGCTGGACAAGAGCGCCCCCACCTGGGATGAGGGAACCCATGCAGCCGTGAGGGCTTCGCTGGTCAATCACGTTTTCCCGGCCTTCGGGCGTCTGCCTGTTTCCGGCGTGCGACCCGCTGATGTACGTGAGCTGGTGCAGGCCATCGAGGCGGGCGGCGCACGAGAGACGGCAGGGCGGGTGTTCCAGCGCATCAAGGCGGTGTATCGGTACGCGGTGGCCCATGAGCTGACGGACACTGATCCCACGTACTCCCTCAAGCCGGCTGAAATCCTCAAGCGCCAGATCGTGAGGCACCGGGCGGCGCTGTCTGAGCGTGAGACGCCCCAATTCCTGCGGCTCCTGGCGGAGTACCAAGGCGAGCCCGCCACAAAGGCCGCTTTGCAGCTCCTGGTCCTCACGGCGGTGCGGCCTGGTGAGCTGCGGGGCGCACGCTGGGAAGAGTTCGACCAGGCGCGGGCACTGTGGCGCATCCCCGCCGAGCGCATGAAGATGAAGACCGAGCACCTGGTGCCCATGTCATCCCAGGCGCTGGAGCTGCTGGCCAGCATCCGGCCCGCTGAGGATGCCAAGGGGCTGCTGTTCCCGTCCCCCTACTATCCAGGCAAGCCCATCAGCGACGGCACGCTGAACAGTGCCCTTGCCCGCATGGGATACAAGGGCATGGCGACCGCCCACGGCTTCCGCACGCTGTTTTCGACCTGTGCCAATGAGGCAGGGTGGAATTCGGATGTGATCGAGAAGCAGTTGGCCCACGAAGAGCGCGACGGCGTGCGGGCGGCTTACAACCGGGCGAACTGGTTGCCCGAGCGCACCAAGCTCATGCAGTGGTGGGGTGAGCACCTGGCGAAGCTGGCCCGAGGGGCGGACGTGATCCCCTTCAAGACGGCCTGACGGCACAGGCCCCCACACCAGGCGAAAGCGGCTCAATCGGGCCGCTTTCTGCATTTTGGTCGTCATTTCCGGTAGGGATGTAGGGGCAAGGCATCGAGGCCGCACGACCAGGACGAGTGCCCCTCAAGCGGGTGAAATTTGTCCCCACTGTCCCCACAAAAAAAAGTGTGAAACCCGAGCGCGTGCGGCGAT
>CAYOJR010000130.1:0-4353 GCA_964404335.1 uncultured Aquabacterium sp. | reverse complement strand
TTTGTCCCCACTGTCCCCACAAAAAAAAGTGTGAAACCCGAGCGCGTGCGGCGATTTTGGCCGGGTCACCCCCCCTATAGGTACTCCCGGCAGGCCCGCCCATGCGGGTAATTCGGCCCCCGGTGTCGGACTGTTGCGAGGTGCGCCCCAAGGGGGTTAAGTGATGGCCAGATGGGGCAGCCCTGATCCGCTGGGGGCAACTTTGGGGGCAACTTTCGAGAAAGTGCCTGTTTTGCCTAGAGGGTTAGCTTCCAGGCTGGGTACCACTTGAGTCCGATGATGAGCCTGCGAGCGGTCAGTGATCGTGTCCGCAGCCAGGCCCATGCACGTGAGGCACCGGTGCTGCCTTGATGGCGATGCCGATGGGCTTGCCGCGTGACGCTGGCCCACCATTTGCGGGTGCGCCGTGATCGTGTCCGCAGTCGGGGCCGTGAACGTGGCCCGCTCCAGCATCCTCATGTTTGTGACCGTGGCCATGCACGGTCGGTGCATGTGAATCGGCTTCTGGCTCGAAACCGGCTTGGGCCTCGCGTACCGTCAGGTGCAGCGCACGCAGCATGTCTGCCAGCGCATGATCGGGCTCGATCTTCAGGTGATCGGGTTGCAGTTCGATCTGCACGCGGTGCTTGCCCAGGTGATAGGCGGCGCGCGTCAGGTCAAAGGGTGAGCCATGCTCGCTGCACGGCGTGATGACGAGCACGTTCTGGGGAGCGGCTTCCACGCGGATCATGCTGCCGTCTTCGGCGACCAGCACATCGCCGCCCCGCACCACGGTGCCATCTGGCAGCAACACGCCCAGCTTGCGTCCCTGGCTGTCCACCGCATCAAAGCGGTTTTTCTGACGCACCTCCCAGTTCAGTTGCACCGAGGCGGCGCGCTTGAGCAGGACGGGGGCCAGGCCTTGGCCCTGGGGGAGGAGCTTGTTGACGGTCAGCATCGGGGTTCGCCTTGCACTTCAGATCAAGCCGCAAAGTGTAGCGATCCCGGGCTGACCTCAGGTGCTGGAGGGACTCAGTTGGAAGAAGGACACGGACGCCAACAGGCGGCCGGCCTGTGACTTGACAGCAGTGAGTGCCGGGTGGTCAGTCTCCGTCTATTGAGAAGAGAAGGTGTCAACTTGAGCGCTTGGTGGCATATCCCCGAACATCGCGTGATTGATGAATCTGGCCCGGTTGCGTCCTGCCGCTGTCATCGAGATGGGTTCAGAGGGCCAGAATCCCATCACGACAGAGAAAGGGTCGTCTATCTGCGACCCTTCAACCAGATGAGGCCCACCACCAGCAAGGCCAGCACCACGAAACCCAGCACGTCGGTGCCATGCCAGTGCGAGATGCCAGACAGGCCATGCCCCTCGTGTGCATGAGCAACCGGAATGGTCAGCAGGCCAGCGAGCGTTGCGCGGAGTGTGGTGTAGATGTGCGGATGCTTCATGTCAATGCTCAGATGAAGTCGATGTGTGGATCACATTGGCTTGAAAAGGTGAGCATAACTGCGGCTCACGGGCAATCGTTCGCTGCGCCCTTTCAACAGCAGATGGGTGCGGCCAGATTCTTCCCGCACCACCTTCTCGATCAGATCACTTCGCACCACGGTGCTCCGATGGATTTGCAGGAACTGCTGTCGATTCAGTCTGGGCAGCAACTCTCGCAAGGGGGTGCGGATCAGCCAGGCGTGATCCTGAGTCACCACACGCACGTATTTGTCATCGGCCTCGAAGAAATGAACGTCGGAGATCTGAACCATGTGCAAGGTGGATCCCACACTGGCCTGGATCATCGTGAGTGACGGTTCATTGGAGCCGGCTTGCATCAAGGCATGAATGGGTGCCAGCGAGGTTGCATCGCTCAGGGTGCGTTTCGACAACCTGTCTTGCAGACGGCGGCAGGTCAGTGACAAGCGCTCGGGCGCCACAGGCTTGAGCACATAGTCCACGGCGGCGCGCTCGAACGCATCAATGGCAAAGCGATCAAACGCTGTCACAAACACGATCAGGGGCAGGGGTCTCCCTGTGGGCCACAGGTCCACGATGTGTTCTGCCGCATCCAGGCCGCTGCGTTCCGGCATCTGAATGTCCATGAAAATCACATCAGGCAGATGCTGCGCGGCTGCGTCCTGAGCGGCCTCGCCGTCATGCACGATGGCGCAGATTTGCAGGGCAGGCCACAGGCGCCCCAGGGTGCGTGCCAGGCCTCTGGCCAGCACAGGTTCATCTTCGGCAATCAAGGCGGTGAAAGCGGTGGGCGTCATGCAATGTGGCTCAAAGACAATGGCAACCTGAGGGTGACTTCGGTGTCATCCGTTTCGCTGTGGTGTGTCATCTCGATCTGCGCATTTGAACCATACAGCGACGCGAGCCGCTCTCTCACATACTGCAGTCCGAAGCCATTGCCGGTTGGCGCGTTGCTGGTCGCACTGCTGGCACCTGTGTTGCGCACCTGCAGAACCAGCTGGGTTGCGTCGGTGGTGGCGACAACGCTCAAGGCTCCGCCCTGTTTGCGGGGCTCAAGTCCGTGCTTGATGGCATTTTCGATCAAAGGCTGCAGCAGCATGGCGGGGATGACCACGTCGCGCAGGGTTTCAGGCAAGGTCAGCGTGGTTTGCAGACGATCTGCCATGCGGATCTGCATCAGACTCAAGTAGTCAGACGCCAGTTTGAACTCCTCACTCAGCGTGTGTTGCGAAGCGCGGCTGCCGTGCAAGGTGGAGCGCAAGAAGTCAATCAAATGCAGCAGCATGGCACGGGCTTGCTGCGGCTGGTCGTCGATCAGCTCATACAGGTTGGAGAGCGTGTTGAACAGCATGTGCGGGTCAAGCTGAGACCGCAACAGATTGAGTTGCGCTTCGCTTGTGAGCTTGTGAGCCATGCGCTCGCGAGCCTCACTGACTGCAGTACGGTCCTGAAAGTACTCGAACACGTAAATTGCCAGCGTTCCATAGCTCGCATTGAACACGGTCAGCTTGAAAAGTGGGTAAGCCTGCGACAGGTGCTCGCTTCCCCAATCGGTGTGTTGAATGGCGATGAAGGCCTGCTGTGCCACCCAGGCTCCGACCAGCAGGCAGGCCAGAGTGGTCAGCAGCAAGAACCACTTGGCACGAGATGGCAAGCCCTTGTAGAGGCCGTCACGTTCATAGCGTGCTTGGGCGTCCGGCATGGTGCGCCAGGCATGGCGCGCCACCAGCAGCATCGCATTGGCGGTCAAGACCAGCCCCATCGTGCCGACGCATTGCAACCAGGTGAAGTAGTACAGCAACCCCAGTTCCTGTGGTTGCTGAGGTGACAGCACTTCCGTGGCGTGAAGAGAGAGCGCGCCCACAACCACCAGAAGCTGGTTGAGGATGAACAGTCGCGGTATGACACGCCGCCAAGTGAGGTTGGGTGGATAAGGAGCCGCAAGGTGAGACATGGAGGGCAAGCGTAACTGATGGTGATGGCAGTGGCGTAGCGGTCGATGAACGGCATGGATGTGTCGTGAATGGTCGGAACAGCGGTGTGAACCGCAAGGCCTCGATATGCGCGTGCGGCGGTTGACGTTTGCGCCCGTCAGCGTTTGCTGGTCACGGCCACGCGCCATTGGTCGCTTTGAGCTTGCTGGTGGGGTGGGCCCTTTCTAAATTGCCATTCGATGGCTTTTCGGCCTCATCAGCCGCCTACAAGCAAGGGATTCATTCATGACACAGCAATGGGTAAAAAATGTCTGCGCCGCTGTCGCGCTCACTGGTCTGACGGCAGGCGCCGTGCATGCACAAAGCAACCCGGTGGTGAAACTCAGTGTGGGCGACCTCGCCGGCATTGTTCAGGACGGGGTGACGCAATTCCGGGGCATTCCTTACGCTGAGCCGCCTGTGGGTGCGCTCCGCTGGGCTGCACCACAACCCGCCAAAGCCTGGACGGGTGTGCGAGACGCGACCCAGTTTGGCGCGGCCTGCCCGCAGGCGATCGAGCCATTCGGTGACAACCTGCGCAACAGCGAAGATTGCCTCTCGATCAACGTGTTTGTGCCGCCCGCTGCGTCCAGCTCGCCTCGTCCGGTCATCGTCTGGATTCCGGGCAGCGGTCAGGTGTTGGGCTCGTCACGGCAATACGATGCCAGCCATCTGGCGCAGGCATCCGGGGCCATCGTGGTCACCATGAATTACCGACTGGGGGCTCTGGGCTGGCTGTGGACTTCGGGCATGGCTGCAGAGGCCAAGGGCAGCAACTTTGCCCTGCAGGATCAGCAAGAAGCCATGCGCTGGGTCAAGCGTCACATCGGGCAATTCAACGGTGATGCCCGACGCATCACCATGGCGGGCGAGTCGGTCGGTTCGATCTCGGCCTCCTTGCATCTGGTTTCGCCCACGGCAGCGGGTTTG
>CAYOJR010000129.1:0-6039 GCA_964404335.1 uncultured Aquabacterium sp. | reverse complement strand
CACCGCCTTTCAGCAGGCCGATGTGTCCACCACGCGCACCTATGGCGGCACGGGACTGGGCCTAGCCATCACTCGCCGCCTGGCCGACCTGATGGGCGGGCAGGTGGGGGTCGAGAGCACCGAAGGCCAGGGCAGTGTGTTCTGGGTCGATGCGCCTTTCGGGGTGGGCGTGCAGTCGGTCCTACCTGCGACCAGTGTGCTGCCACCGCGCACGCGTGTGCTGGTGGTGGACGACATGGAGGAGGCGCGCGCCCTGTTGGTCGACATGCTGACCGACATGGGGGCCCGTGTGGATGCGGTTGAGCGTGGCGCGCGGGCGCTGGAGCTTGTGGCGGAGGCAGACGGCACCGGGGATCCGTATCAGCTGGTGTTCACGGACTGGCAGATGCCGGGGATGAACGGCACGGAAACCTGCCACGCCCTGCGCAAGCTGGATCTGCGCCTGCAACCTGCCTGCATCCTAGTGAGTGGCAGCAGTGGTTGCCCGGCCGAGGATCTGGACGATGGCAGCTTCTCGGCCTTCATTCCCAAGCCCGTGATGTCGGCGACGCTCAACGAAGCCATTGCGCGCAGTTGGGGACACGCCTTGATGCACAGCGATGCGCCATCGGCCCAGGAGGTTTTGCCTCGCTTCGAGCCGGGACACCGCCTGCTGCTGGTGGAAGACAATGCGCTGAATCAGGAGGTGGCCGTGTCTTTGCTGGAAGACATGGGCTTTGTTGTGGACCTGGCGGGCGACGGTGCTGTGGCGGTGCAACGTTGCACCGAGCAGGGCGGGTATGAACTGATCCTGATGGACATCCAGATGCCGGTGATGGACGGTCTGGAGGCGGCGCGACGCATTCGCGCTTTGCCGGCATACGCGAAGACGCCCATTTTGGCGATGACGGCCAATGCGTTCAGTGAAGACCGGGCCGAGGCCTTGGGCGTGGGGATGAACGACCACATTCTCAAGCCGGTGGACCCGGCGCAGTTGACGCGAACCCTGGCGGCCTGGTTGCCGCAGGCTGTGCGGGCCGAAGCGCCAGGCCGCGTGCAGCCGACCTTGACGCCAGGCGACGAGGCGGAGCTTGCGCCCATGCTCGCCATGCCCGGTCTTGCTCTCGAAGTGGGCTTGCGCAGTTGCAGCGGCAAGGTGTCACAGTTGCGTCACTTGCTGCTGCGTTTTGCCGAGGATCATGCCGCCGACATGGACAAGGTGCGGGCCGATCTGGCGCAGAACGATTGGGTGACGGCCGAACGCCGCGTGCATACCCTCAAGGGCGTGGCCGGCATGCTGGGATGGGTGTTGTTGCAGCGTGAGGCGCAAGCCCTGGAGCAGGTGCTCAGGCAGCATGGCACCGATGTGCAGCCGGTGTTGCAGATTCTGCCCAACCTGGAGGGTGTGTTGCAGGACGCCGTGCGTGCCACGCGAGCCCTGACGCCAGCGCCAGCCACTTCGGTCGACGTGCCTCTCGATTGGCCGACTTTGGAGGCCGGTGTGACCCAGCTGCGAGCCTTGCTGGAGACGGATGACCTGGATGCCGCCGAGGCC
Organism: uncultured Aquabacterium sp.; assembly: GCA_964404335.1. Taxonomy (GTDB): domain Bacteria; phylum Pseudomonadota; class Gammaproteobacteria; order Burkholderiales; family Burkholderiaceae_C; genus Aquabacterium. The sequence goes on along the minus strand of CAYOJR010000129.1, from coordinate 4,505 downwards.
TACGAGCGGGTGGCACCCATGCTTGCGAGCCATCTGCCGGAGCATGCACGGACCTTGGGCAATGCTGTGGAGCACTATGATTTCGCGCGTGCCACCGAGGCTTTGAATGCCATGGTGGCGAGCGCTGCCTGGCAAGCCTTGCAAAACCGCGAATCCCCTGACGCCTCCTGATGCCTGAGAAGTTGTTTGAACCCATGGTCTTTGTGGACCTGGAAACCACCGGTGCCACCGGCACGGTGGACCGCATCACCGAGATCGGCATTGTGGAGGTGAACGAAGAGGGCGAGGTGCGGGAGTGGTCGAGCCTGGTCAACCCGCAGACGACGATCCCGCCTTTCATCCAGAACCTCACCGGCATCACCGATGCGATGGTGGCCGAGGCCCCCACTTTCGAGGAGCTGGCCGAAGAGGTGCTGATGCGCTTGCACGGCCGCCTGTTCGTGGCGCACAACGCGCGCTTTGACTACGGCTTCTTGAAGAGCGAGTTCAAGCGCGTGGGCGTGGACTTCAAGGCCACGGTGTTGTGCACGGTGAAGCTCTCGCGCAAGCTGTTTCCGCAGTTCAGCAAGCACAGCCTGGATGCCTTGATCGAGCGCCACCAGTTGCACATGCCGGCCCGCCACCGTGCGCTGGCCGATGCGGCGGTGCTGTGGCAGTTCTGGCAGATTCTGATGCAGCAGGTGCCCGCCTCGCAGTTGCAGGAGGCCGTGGGCACGCTGACGGGGCACAGTAGCTGGCCCACGCACCTGGACCGAGCCTTGCTCGACGAGTTGCCCGAGCGCCATGGCGTGTACCTGTTCTACGGCGAGGGCGAGCTGCCCATCTACATCGGCAAGGCCAACAAGCTGCGCCAGCGGGTGCTGTCGCACTTCAGTGCCGACCACCGGCTGGCCAAGGAGATGAGCCTGTCGCAGCAGATCCGTCGTCTGGAATGGATCGAGACGCCCGGCGAGATGGGCGCCTTGTTGCTGGAGGCGCAACTGATCAAGCGCTGGCAGCCCATCCACAACCGGCGCTTGCGCCGCAGTGACGAACTGTGTACCTGGCGCCTGTTGCCCGCCGAGCGTGACGGAGAGGGCGGCTACCTGCCCGAGCTGGCCTGGGCGCGTGACCTGGACTGGGGCCGACAGGATGCCGTGTACGGATTGTTTGGCAGCCAGCGCGATGCGCTCAAGACCTTGCGCGAAATTGCCGAGGAGGCGCAGCTGTGCCTGGCCACGCTGGGCCTGGAAAAGACCTCAGCGGGGCGCCCGTGCTTTGCCTACCAGTTGCACCGCTGCAGTGGCGCGTGTGTGGGCGCGGAGTCGTGGGGGCGCCATTCGGCGCGTTTGCGCAATGTGCTGTCGGACTGGCAGGTGAAGGTCTGGCCCTATGGGGGGCCGGTGCAGGTGCGTGAAGGCGATGCCTGGCATGTGCTGGACGCCTGGTGCTACCTGGGCACGGCACGCTCGGTCGACGAGGTGCGGGCCTTGCTGCAGCAGGGGCGCCCCACCTTTGACAAGGACACTTACAAGATTCTGGTGGGTCGCTTGCCCGGCATGGTAGTGGAGCCGGTGCCCAGCGAAGCGCTCAGGCCGACAACAGAAACGACTTGATCTGCGCGGCAGTGTTGGCGGGTTGTTCCTGCATGAAGCAGTGGGTGCCGCTGACCTGCTGCGTTTGCACATGGCGGTTGACGTGGCGCAGGCGGGCTGCCCCCTCGAGCACGAAGGGGAAGGTGTGGTCGGCATGGATCACCAGGGTGGGCGCTGCGATGCGCCCCAGCAAAGTCCACAGGCGCTCGGGTGCGGAAGCGAAAATTTCGGCCTCTCGTGAGGGCTGGCACTTCAGTTCCACACCGCCATCGGGCGCGTTTTTCAGGGCGTGGCGCACGAAGGCATGCAGGGCCTCGGCCGTCCAGGTCTTGTAAACGCCACGGTGGCGCAGTTGCTCGAAGGCCTCGTCCCGACTGGCCCAGTGGTGGCGACGGGCACGGGCGCTGCGCGCCAGGGGCGACAGTCGGGCAGCACCGGTGAAGGTGGCCACGGCCATGCCCAGCATCATGGCGGGCGAGAACAGCACCGGGTCGAGCAGCACGGCGCGCTGGAAGATGCGCTCATGTGAACCCATGGCCAGCCCGGTCAGCACACCGCCCAGGCTGTGCCCGAGGCCGAAGTGAGGGACCCCTGCGAACAGGGCGTGCCCATGGGCTTTGAAGGCTTCGACGGCAATTTCAGCGTTGCGGTTCCAGCCTACAAAGGTGTCGCCGTGGTCGCTGTCGCCGTGGCCCTGGATGTCGCACAGCCACAGGTCGAAGTCGTGTGACAGGTGTTGCAGCATGGGCTCATAGGTGCGCCCGCAAAAGCCGTTGCCATGCAGGAAGTGGATCACGGGCTTGCCGCTGGGCGCGGTGTGCCAGCCACGCAGGGTGAAGCCTTCGCGGGCGGTGTGGGTCCAGGGGGTCAATTGCATGGGCGTACTTCTGGGGCAATGCGTCAGGCTGACATTGTGCCCATACCTGGCACCAGCGTTGGGCTCGGGCTCAAGCCGTGGCCGACAGCTGGCGCGTCAGCCAGCGCACCAGGGCGCCGATCAGCGGCAATTTGGCATAGAGCTCTTCGGCGGTGTCCCAGTAGTCGCGGTGCAGTTGGATGCGGCCGTCGGGTGCGAAGGTCAGTTGCGTGGCGCCGTGCACGGTGAGGGTGCCTTCGGGGCGGTCGATGAGGAAGTCCCAGCTCAGCCAGGCGTGCTCGCCTTGGGTCATCGTGTGGTGCACCACGAAGCGAGGATTCTTCACCGTGTCGAACATGTGCGTGAACACGCGTCGGATGCCGGACAGGTCTGTCACGTCGTTGAACGGGTCCTTGAAGCGGGCGTGCTCGGTGTAGATGGTGTGCAGCGTAGCCAGGCTGGCAGGGCTGATGGACTCGAAGAAGGCGGCGACGCGGGCGGTGCGTGGATCGATATGGGCGCGTGCGTCCACAGCGCTGTGCGCGGTGACGTTCGACGGAGTGTCCGGTTGGAGAGGGGCGATGGGCATGGGATGGGCCTCACAGCCCGGTGGCGCGGCGCACCAGGGCGAAGTAGAGCGTGTCGGGCAAGTGTCGCATCAGCTTGAGCCACCAGGTGAAGCGGCGCGGGAAATGGATTTCGAACGCGCCGCGGGCCCAGCCTTTCAAGATGGCCTGCGCAGCCTGATCGGGCGTCAGCAGCGCCGGCATGGCGAACTGGTTTTGCGCCGTCAGCGGGGTGGCCACAAAGCCGGGGTTGACCACCGACACGCCAATGCCTGCGTCGTGCAGATCAATGTAAAGCGTGTCGGCCAGGTTTTGCAGCGCCGCCTTGGTGGGGCCATAGGCCAGCGACTGGGGCAGGCCCCGGTAACCGGCCACGCTGGCCACCAGGCTGAGGTGGCCATGGCCCTGGCGTTGCAGCACGGGCAGCACGGCATCGAGCAGGTAGAGGGCCCCGCTCACGTTGACCTGCTGGTGGCGCAGGGCATCGTCCAGATCAAAGGCAGTGGCGCGCATGGGGCGGTAGTGCCCGGCGCAATACATCACCAGGTCGATGCGCCCGGCCTGGTCGAGCACGGTCTGGGTGGCGCGGGCCATGTCGGCGCGGTCGGTCACGTCCAGCGGCAAGGCGATGCTGCCGGGGTGGGCGGCCGCAAAGCGCGTCAGCGGTTCGGCCGAGCGGGCTGAGACGACCACGCGGGCACCTGCCGCATGCAGTGCGCGGGCCGTAGCCTCACCGATGCCGCTGGAGGCACCGACGAGCCACACGACGCGGCCTTGCCAGTGGGTGATCCGGGGGTTGAGGGACATGAGGGGCTCAGGGCTTGGTGAAGGACAGCGTGACCTCGCCCAGGCGGATGCCGAACTTGCTCATCACGGCCTTGTTGAGCATGGTGCGCTGGTCCATGAGGTACATCCAGTCGTCGAACTGCACGTGCCAGACGCGGCCGTCGACGGGCAGGGCCAGGGTGTAGCCCCAGCGGAAGGCGTTGCCGGCGGTCTGGCCCTCGGCTTCGCCCACCACATCGTCAGCGCGGCCGGTGTAGCGGCCATTGCCGTGGTCGGTGAGGTACCAGATGCGGGTCTGCTTGGTGCCGTCGCTGTAGGTGAAGCGCTCGTCGAGCGTGCCTTGGTTGCCTTGCCAGCTGGCCTTCATGTCCACCACAAAGCGTTTCACGACACGGCCGCTGCGGTCGGTGAAGATGCCGTGAGCCTGCATGGGGCCGTTGAAGTACTGCTTGAGGTCGAGCGCAGGCTGTTCCTGGGCGTAGTCCTGCACTTGCGGTCCGGCGCAACCACTCAGCAGAGGGCTGAGCAGCACGGCGGCACCCAAGGTGGCCAGGAAGCGACGGAAGCGTGTGAAGGGGGTCATGCTTGTCCTCTCAGGATGGGGTGACGGCGCATGGCCTGCCACAGGGCGGCGGCGGCCAACAGCTTGAAGACGCAGGGGAGCAGGCCGTAGGAGATGGCCATGGCGAACTGGTTGTCGGGCGTGTGGCGGCCGGTTTCGTA
>CAYOJR010000128.1:0-6080 GCA_964404335.1 uncultured Aquabacterium sp. | reverse complement strand
TGGCCATGCGCGGCGTCAGTTCGCGTCCGCACAGCGCCTGCGCCAAGGGCATCAGCCCCTTGCCGGACACCCGCACAATCCCCACCGCGCCACGGCCCGAGGCGGTGGCCACGGCCACGATGGGCACATTGCGCTCACTCCAGGCCATGGCTGCCCCTCTCGCTGCGCGTGACTTACTTCGTCACGCCCAGCTGGCGGTTGATCGTCCACTGCTGGGCGATCGACAGGATGTTGTTCGTCAGCCAGTACAGCACCAGGCCGGCGGGGAAGAAGAAGAACATCACGCTGAACAGCAGCGGCATGATCCACATCATCTTGGCCTGCAGGGGGTCCGGCGGCGTCGGGTTCAGCCAGGTCTGTAGCAAGGTCGAAGCGGTCATCAGGGCCGGCAGCACGAAGTACGGATCCTTGATCGACAGGTCGGTGATCCAGCCGATCCAGGGCGCGTTGCGCATCTCGACCGAGGACAGCAACACCCAGTACAGCGCGATGAACACCGGGATCTGGATCAGGATGGGCAGGCAGCCGCCGATCGGGTTGACCTTCTCCTCGCGGTAGATCTTCAGCATCTGCTGCTGCATCTCCTGCGGCTTGTCCTTGAGGTTCTCACGCAGTTGCTGGATGCGCGGGTTGAGCGCCTTCATCTTGGCCATCGACCGGTAGGCGCTGGCGTTGAGCCAGTAGAACGCCGCCTTCAACAGCACCACCAGGGCCACGATCGCCCAGCCCCAGTTGCCGATCAGGCTGTGCAGCCAGTTCAGCAGCCAGAACAGCGGCTTGGCCATGATGTGGGTCCAGCCATAGTCCTTGACCAGTTCCAGACCTTCGGCCAGATTGGCCAGCTTGACCTCTTCCTGCGGGCCCACCAGCAGTTGGGTCTCGATGGCCTTGGTCTGACCCGGGGCCACTTCGCCCACCGGGAACAGCATGCCCATGGCATAGAGATTGGTATCGACCTTGCGGACGTAGAACTCGCGCACAGTCTTGGCGTTGTTCAACCACGCAGCGGTGAAGTAGTGCTGCACCACGGCCACCCAGCCGTTGTCGGCGGTTTTCTGGAACTCAGCTTCGTCCTTCTCGATCTGCGCAAACTCCACTTTCTGGAATTTGGCGTCAGCCGTGTAGAACGCAGCACCCAGGTAAGCCTGCGGGGCGCCGATCATGGTGGGGCCTTCGGCCGTCGGTACCGAACCATCACGCACCAGCTGCACATACAACTGCGGTTTGACGGCAGCCGCCGAGGTGTTGACCACTTCCTGCTTGACGTCGATGACGTAGTCACCACGGGCCAGGGTGAAGGTCTTGACCAATTGCACGCCACCCACGGGCTCCGAGGCCATCTTGACGACCAGCTTGTCAGCCCCATCAGCCAGCACGCGCTCGCTGCTCAACAGCGTGAACGGCGTCTTGTGGTTGGGCAAACCGGTGGTGGCAATCAGGCCCGACTCGGCCACATAAGTGTGGCCGGCCGTCTTGTTGAGCAACACCATGTTTTGCTTGAAGTCGTCTTGTGCACGGTGCTGCAGCAGTTCCACCCGCACCAGGCTGCCGCCCAGCGTGTCGAACGTGGCCTTGACCACATCGGTGGTCACGGTGATCTGCTCGCCCTTGGGCGCCACCGGCGCGCTGGCTGCACCCACGGCGGCCACCGCTGCAGCAGGGCTCTCCAGTGCAGCACTCGGCGCAGGCAAGGTGCCAGACGAGTCCGGCGCCGATGCCGCCGGTGCCGAAACCACCGGTGCGGGCGCAAACAAGGACGGTTGACCAGTGTGAACCAGCCAGCCATCCCACAACATCAGCAGCGAGACGGCAAACACCGACCACAGCAGGGTGCGACGCAGATCATTCATGGGCGATTGGAATCCGACGAAGGGTTGCAAAAACGGGACAACAGACGCGGCGCCTGGTCAGGCACCGAGTCATGGCCACCCGGACAACCCGGATGACAACGCAGCAGACGCCGTGCCGCCAGGTACGACCCGGCGGCCGGACCATGACGCTCCAGCGCCTGCAAAGCATATTGGGAACAGGTGGGCGTGAAGCGACAGGCCGAGCCCAGCCAGGGGCTGAGCAACAATCGGTACGCTTTCACCACCCCCATCAGCAGCGCATTGAGACCGGCGCACAAGGCCGCCAGCCCCTCACGCAGCACATGGCGGAGCGTGTGCATCATGCCGTACTCCGGGCCAAACGTGACCAGAGTTCGTCCAGTTCGCCGCGCACCGCCACGTTCAGCGCACGCGAGGCAGCACTCGGAAAGAGTTGGCGGTCGAAAGGGGCTTTGAGACGCACGACCCAGCCATCCACCTCGGCACCATGGCGGCCAGCCGCCCAGATGCCCGGGCCGTGGCGACGCAAGGCCTCACGAACCTGATGGCGGATCAGTGAGCGGGTGACCGAGCGACGTGCCTGTTTTTTAGGCAGCACCAAGCCCAGCCGCCAGCCGCCTGGGCCACAACTGGGCAAAGTGAGTGCACACTCATCCACACGCGGCGAAGCCTGCAACCCCTCGTCTGTGGACAAAGGGGCTGGCGAAGCGAGCGCATCAGGCTCGGACCCTGCCGAAGCAGCATCCGCAGCGCGCACCAGCGGCAGCGCATGCAAGACGAAGTGCGTCGTGCGCGAAACCGGGCGCGAACCCAAAGCCCTCTGAAAATCAGCAGCTTTCAGGCTGGGTGGCCGCACGGTGTGTCAGGAAAGGTCAAGTCGAAACAAAGCCGGGCAGGGGCCCGGCCTCGTTCACACCTGGACAGGCCGAACGCCTTCACGGCATCGGCCAGACCGGGACGGGAAATTACAGACCCAGGCGCTTGCGGCCCTTGGCGCGGCGATTGGCGATAACCTTGCGGCCACCCTTCGTCTTCATGCGCACCAGGAAACCGTGGGTGCGGGCGCGGCGGGTCTTGGAGGGTTGGTAAGTACGCTTCATGAGATGGTCCTTCATGAGACCGCACCTCGAAGGGAGCGGCCTGATCTGATGTCTTGTTGTCTTGTGATCCCTGATGCGATGCAATTGCCGCCCAGGTGACATTCGGCCCGACTTGAAATTCTTGTGAATTCACAAAATTCAAGTCCCACTCCCCACTCTCAGGCCACGTCTTTCACCCAAAAGCGGTCAGCTGACCGGACGAACCCGCGATTACAACAGGTTTTTCATCCTGGGTCAATGCCCTTGCCCAGCATCCGACCTTGCCAGCACGCGTCGCCCATCGCCCACTGCGGGAAAAAAACTGTGGATAACCTGTCAATGACTGGTGTGCATGCGCTTAGAATTCGCTCCCCGAAGGAAGAGTTGTCCACACATGAGTGCCGCCGAATTGCCCGCCGACGACCCTGCCACCCTGTGGCAGCGGACCTGTGAGCGCCTGGCCACCGAACTGCCTGAACAGCAGTTCAACACCTGGATCCGTCCCCTGCCGCCCGCCGAGGTGAGCCAGGCTGATGGCGTGACCCAGGTGTCGGTGCGCGTGGCCAACCGCTTCATGCTGGACTGGATCCGCACCCAGTACAGCGCCCGCCTCGAGGCCATTCTGGCCGAGTTGCAAGCCGGTGAGATTCGGCTTGAACTCGCCCTGGCACCTCGTGTGGCCGTGGCGGCCACAGGTTTGCGTCCGGGCATGGTCATGCCGGGTCGGGCCCTGCCGCCCAATGCGCAGACCACAGCGCTGTCAGCCCAGTCGGGTGAAACTCAGGCCCAGCCCAGCCAGCCGGCGGTGGGCTATCCACAGGCATCTGAACCGACACGCGGTGGCCGCGCACAACCTCAGGTCATGGGCCTCAATCCAGCGCTGACCTTCGACAACCTTGTGCCCGGTCGAGCCAACCAGATGGCCCGCACCGCCGCCCTGCACGTGGCCGGTGCTCCCGGCCAGATGTACAACCCGCTGTTCATTTACGGCGGGGTCGGCCTCGGTAAAACCCACTTGATGAACGCCGTGGGCAACGCCCTGCTGGCCGACAAGCCGGACGCGCGCATCCTCTACCTGCACGCCGAACAGTTCATCAGCGATGTGGTCAAGAACTACCAGCGCAAGACCTTCGACGAGCTCAAGGCCAAGTACCACAACCTCGATCTGCTGCTGATCGACGATGTGCAGTTCTTCGCCGGCAAGGACCGCACCCAAGAAGAGTTCTTCAACGCCTTCGAAGCGCTGCTGGCCAAGAAGGCCCACATCATCATGACGTCCGACACCTATCCCAAGGGGTTGGCCAACATCGATGAGCGCCTGACCTCGCGCTTTGACGCCGGCCTGACCGTGGCCATCGAGCCGCCTGAGCTGGAAATGCGCGTGGCCATTCTGATCAAGAAGGCCGCCCAGGAAGGCATCGACATGCCCGAAGATGTCGCCTTCTTCGTCGCCAAGAACGTGCGCGCCAACGTCCGCGAGCTCGAAGGTGCGCTGCGCAAGGTGCTGGCCTTTGCCAAGTTCAGCCACAAGGAGATCACGATCAACCTGGCGCGTGAGGCCCTCAAGGACCTGCTGTCGATCCAGAACCGCCAGATCTCGGTGGAAAACATCCAGAAGACCGTGGCCGACTTCTACAAGATCAAGGTCGCGGACATGTATTCGAAAAAGCGCCCGGCCTCGATCGCCCGGCCGCGCCAGATCGCCATGTACCTGGCCAAGGAGCTGACGCAAAAGAGCCTGCCGGAAATTGGCGAGCTGTTTGGCGGCCGCGACCACACCACCGTGCTGCACGCTGTGCGCAAAATCGGGGGTGAGCGCGCCAAGGACACCGAGCTCAACCAGCAGCTGCACGTGCTGGAGCAGACGCTCAAGGGCTGATCTCGCCACGAGGCCGGCAAGGCACCCAAAAAGATCAGAGGCTTCGGCCTCTTTTTTTTGCCTTGTCAAGTCAACAAGTCTGTGGGCAACTTTCGAACAAGCATCCACTTGTCCACAGAGAACGGCTGATTTTCAAAGTTGTTGAGGGTTCACCCGACTGCAAACAGGTGCCTGCTCCACACCATTGTGAAAGATGCAAGTGATTGATTTGAAAGACGCTATGGCACTTGTCCACAGGCCAGGTCAAGCTCTACTACTACAACGAATTAAAAAGATGAAAACAGTTATGAATACCGTGGAAGAGTGCGCGGCGCGAAAAAATTTCAGTTGTTCTCTCCAAAGCACAACTCGGCGTCAACTGTGAACTTGTGAGGGTGCTTGGACGACGGAGGCAGTCGGAACCGAGGTACGATCAACAGGCTTGTGCATTCACCCGTTTCGAGCGACATCACGAACCACATCGCACCGGGTGACATGACACCCTGCAAGCCAGAACCAACGGGAAAGACTTCAGATGATTGTGTTGAAAGCAGCTCAGGAAAAAGTTCTTGCCGCCCTGCAATCGGTGGCCGGGATCGTGGAACGCCGCCACACCCTGCCCATCCTGGCCAATGTGCTGCTTCGCAAACAAGGCGCCGAGCTGGAAATGATCACCAGCGATCTGGAAATCCAGATCCGCACCACCGCCCAGCTTGATGGCGACGAGGGCAACTACGCCATCACCGTCGGGGCCAAAAAGCTCGCTGACATCCTCAAGAGCCTGCCCTCGGACCAGATCGTCTCGCTCACGGCCAACCAGACCAAGCTGACGCTGCAAGGCGGCAAGAGCCGCTTCACGCTGCAAAGCCTGCCGGCCGAAGACTTCCCGCTGGTGCAGGAAGCAGCCGATTTCGGCCCCTCCTTCAGCGTGCCGCAAAAGACGCTGAAGATGCTGATCAGCCAGGTGCACTTCGCGATGGCGGTGCACGACATCCGCTACTACCTCAACGGCATCCTGTTCGTCGCCGAAGGCAAGACGCTGACGCTGGTGGCCACCGATGGTCACCGTCTGGCCCTGTCGCAGGCCACGCTTGATGTCGAGATGCCCAAGCAAGAGGTCATCCTGCCGCGCAAGACGGTGCTGGAGTTGCAACGTCTGCTCAAGGACGACAGCAAGAGCGAAGAAGAGCAGCTCATCGAGATGCGCTTTGCCGGCAACCAGGCCAAGTTCACCTTTGGTGGTCTGGAGTTCGTGACCAAGCTGGTCGAGGGCAAGTTCCCCGACTACAACCGCGTCATCCCCAAGAACCACAA
>CAYOJR010000127.1:0-6102 GCA_964404335.1 uncultured Aquabacterium sp. | reverse complement strand
GCATCCTCAACCCTCCAGGCGGTCGAACCAGGCCAAGGCCTCGTCCAGACGGCTGTAGCTCAGGTCGAACACCCCGCATTGCGTGACCACATCGGCCAGCGCCTCGAACCCCTGGCGACCATGCACATGGTGGTTGAAGCTATTGCGATGCAAGCTCAGCAGGGCCTGCGCCTTCGGTTGCGGCGTGACGGTCAAAGGCGCATCGGCCACATAACGCGGGAACACCACCCACGCCGGTCTGGCCGGCTCTTCGGCCCGCTCCGTGCTTTCAGCGGACACCTGCATGTGGCACACCGTCCCCTTGAGCGTGTCATGCGCCATCGGCCCGAAAACGACGCCTGGCGCCCGCTCCCGCATCACCTTGATCGAGGCATTCTTCAAACTGATCGGCCGTGGAGAAGCCGTCAAGAGCCCGGTGGCGGGGTCCAGCAACGCCATTTCGTCCGACAACAAGCGCCAACCCGCCAGCATCAAGGCTGCACACAAAGTGCTCTTGCCTGACCCCGGAGGCGCGGGCATGATCACGGCCTGTCCGTTGCGCTCCAGCACGGCGGCGTGCAGCGTGATCCAGTGATGGCACTGGCTGGTGATGCACCAGTTCAAGCCCCACTCGAAAAAGGCATACGCCTCGCCGTAAGCCAAGGGGGTGAAAGGTCGGAGTCCATCCAGCTCGACCACACACACAGCGCGGCCCAGATGCCACTGACGCCGTACCGTGACGTGGAAATCGGCGAATCGCCCAGGCTCGGTCCAGCACGCATGGCGGGCATAGAGTTGAGACAGCCCCTCGGCCACGATCGGGATCGCGCTGCGCACATGGACCACGAAGGGAAACGTGTGCAGATAGACACCCGTGGTGCGCAACGCCTCAGACAGTTCAGGCAGCGGCACCGAGGCCACCGAGCGCGTGCTCAAGCCGAAAGACACGTCACTGCACCCATCTTTCGGAAATCGTCCAGCACCGCTGTGACCAAGCTGACATCCACGTCTTCGGGGGGCTCGCCGAGCAACTCCTGCGCCAATTCCTGCGCAGAGGGCGGATTCACCTGCTGCATCAGGCTGTTCAGCAAGAGAAAAGCCGATTCGGACACCTCGTACAAGGTTGAATCGGCTTCATCGTAAAGCACACCGCCCTGACCATCCCAGCCCCGCAGGCCGAAGCGCGCGGCATTGAACGCGTACTTCACCGCTCAGGCCACTCCCTGAGCATCAACCACGGTGATGAGGACGACCACTGTGATGAGGATGACCACCGCGTGGATCACCGCAACCGTGCTCACGCGAACGCGACGAGGGGTTGACCAGGCACTCACTGAAGCCCGTGCCCGTGTACACCCGCTGGAAGTAGTCACAGGTGTCCGCCAGGTCCCAGTGGACCCCGGCAGTGGGCGACCAGCGACCATGCTTCACCCAGATCTCCTTGCAGCGCTGCTCACTGATGTAGGACTCGCTGCCAAACTTGCGTGCCGAGAGGAAGCCTGCCGCAAGATACTGGGCCAAACGTTCGGTATCGTTGTCCGGATTCATCTTGAACAACTGCGCCAGCGTCTTCCTGCTCACCTTGCTGCTGATCTCGGGGGCAAAACCGCAACCGCGCTTGCCGCTACCGTTGCAACGATCAGGCCCGAACAACAAGTCGCCACAACCTTGTTGCGTCTCGCACTGATCCATGGGGATGTAGAGCCCGGTGGTCTTCGCGTTCGGCGACACACTGCCACCGTTCGTGGCAGCAGAGGCAAATGACGAGGCCATCACGGCCACGTTGCCACCTGCGGTCTGCGCCAACACCATGTCAGTCTTGAAGGCAGCCACCACTGGGGCCGCAGCCAGACCCGCCCGCACCAGCTTGCGCCGGCCTGCGTTGAGCCCAGCGGGCCGCGTGTCAACGTCGGGTGTCTGCTTGTGCTCGTGTTGTTGATCTGACATGGCTTACCTCGTGAATTTCGTTAAGGTTCCTGTCTGGCCCAGTCAATGTGGCCGACGCAGAAAACCAAAACCCATGCATGCAATTTCCGTACCTCAACGCAGCCCGCTGGCAACTCGTTGATTTGCATGCGTTTTCAGCCCTTGACATGCTGACGTCACCCAAGCAGACGTCAACGCTGTCAAGAATATCGACACGTTACAGTGTCTGCAACATTTTATCGACTTCGGCCTGACGGTTGAAACTGTTACCCATCTGTTTGAGGGCCTGCAGATTCGCCTTCGCGCCTGCCTTGTCACCGGCCTGGATCTGGATCTGCGCCAGATTGAACTTGAACAAGGCGGAGTCAGGCTGCAATTGCACGGCCCGCTTCTGCACCTCCAGCGCCTTGCTGAAATTCTTCTCGGCGGCCAGCATCATCGACCAGGTGTCCAGAATGGCCGGCGTGTCAGGCGCAATCTGATTGGCCCGATCGATGAAGCCCATCGCATCCTTGCGGCCCAACTTGCTGGCAACCCAGGCCATGTTGTTGAGCGTGACCGCATTCTTGGGCTGGGTGCTCAGCACCTTCTGGTAGTAGCCCTCAGCGGCTTTCAGGTCGTTGCTCGCCACCGCCCGGTCACCCAGGTATTGATTGAAAGCCATGTCCTTCGGATGGCCGCGCAGCCACGATGCGGCAAACGCATCGGCCTCACGCGTCTTCTGCGCGGTCAGATGAGCGGTGTGCAACTTGACCGCCAACTCGGTCGCATCAGGCGCCAGTCTCAGCGCCTGCTCATAGGCGACGGTAGCTGCCGCCCAATTGCGTGCGGCCATGTGCACCTCGGCCTCCAGGGCAAAACCCACGGGCTCTTGCGGGCGTTGCTTCTGGATGTCCTTGACGATGCCCAGCGCCTCGGGCACCCGCTTGTCACGGACGGCCAGCTCGACCAGACCCTGCTGCGCAGCAACCAGATTGGGCTGAATCTCCAGCGCTTTGCGCAAGCTCTGCGCAGCACCCGCTGGATCGTTGTTCATCATGTACACCCCCGCCATGCGCAAATGCGGGAAGGTTGACCGTGGCTGCAACGCCGCCATCTTGCCGTAGGTGCTCACGGCCTGATTGAACTCCTTGGCCGCCATCTGGGCCTGCCCCAGGGTATCAAGCAGCTCAGCGCTCTTGGGTAGCGCAGCAATGGCGTTTTGGGCGGCTGTCAGGGCCAGCTTGGGCTCCTGATAGCGCAGATGATGCGCCACCAGCAACTGCCTAGGCAGAACCTCGTTCGGGCCGGCATCGACCGCCTTGCGAAGCAGACTACCCACCTCCTCCTTGCTGGCCTTGCGGATCGACTTCACACGCGCCAGCCCGAGCAAGGCCTGAACGCTGTCGGGCTTGCGCTTGAGCAGATCCTCATAGTGCTTCTGCGCCGCATCGGTCTGGTTACTCCGGAGGTCCATCTCCGACAAGGCGCTGATGGCCGGGAAGAAGTCCGGCGTGATTTCAAGCGACTTCTCCCAGGCCTTGCGTGCCCCGGCGTCATCCCCCTTTTTCAGCAGCACCTGCGCTCGCAGATGACTGGGGATGGGGTCATTCACACGCTTCTTGGCCAACTGGTCGATGGCTTTGAGCGCCTCGTCCAGCTTGCCCTGCCGAGCCAGCACATTGATCATGGCCATGTCGGCCACGATGCCAGAATCAGACGAAGCGATGTCTTGCAAGTCACTGAATCCGGCATCGACCTGACCCGCCGCCACCTTGCTCATGGCCAGCGAGGTGCGCTTGACCGGATCCTTGGGGTCCAGGGCCGCTGCCTTGGCGAAGTAGCGCTGGGCGCGCTCCTGATCTCCCTGAATCATGAAGGCCTGGCCAGCCAGGGCCAACAAGTTGGCATCGTTGTCGATCTCGTCGATGTTGGCCGGCAAGGTGGCAACCGCCTTATCCACCTGTCCCGACCGAAGATAGGTCAAGGTCAGCATCCGGCGGGCCAGCATCAGGTCGGGCGCGGCGCTCAACGCCTTGGCGAGCATGGCTTCAGCCTGAACCAGCGCATTTGCACGGACTTCGATCGCGCCCGCCAACTCCAGGGCCTGCGGGCTGTCGGGCGTGGCGCGCAGCAGCAACTGGGCAGCTTCACGCGCCGCCTTCAGATCCTGCTTCTGCAAAGCCAGTTGCGCCTGCAGATACAGCGTGAAAGGGGCTTTCGCCGCCATCTTGTTCAAGGCCTCCACCTCGGTGGTGGCCTCGGGCAGCTTGTTCTGCGCCAGCAACACACGCACGATGCTGGCCTGCGCATCCTTGTAGTTGGGCTTGAGCTTGACCGCTTCGCGATAGGAGGCCAGGGCCTCGTCAGCCTGCCGCAACCCCATGAGCTGGATGTCACCACGCAGTTTGTATGCATCGCCGTTTTGAGGCGCGACCTTGAGAATCTGTGCCACCTGCGCCAGCGCACCGTCAAAATCACGCTCCGATGCCGCCACGCGCGCCTTCAAAAGCAATGCAGGCACATGGTTGGCCTGGGCTTTCAGGGCCTCCGCCAGCTTGGCCTGGGCCAGGTCTGCCTTGCCCTGTGCAAACCAGGCGATCGCGAGCTGTGTCTGCAACTCGGCCTGCGCATCCGGGCTCGCCAGCTGCGTCTGATCGTAGGTGTCCGTCACGGCCTTGGCCTGCCCCTGGGCGAGCATCACCTGCACCAACAAGGGCAGCACCTGATCCTGTGCATATCCGCCCTCCTGCGCCTTCTTCAGCTCGATCTGAGCACCGGCTGCATCGCCATTGGCGAGCAAGGCTTTGCCCAGCAGAAAGCGCGCCTCCGCCAGTTCGGGCTGGCTCTGCAGCGCATTCTTCAACTGAATGATGGCAGCGGCGTGGTCACTCTTCGCCATGTAGTCCTTGGCCGACTGCATCAGCTTGGCCGGATCGTTGCCACTGCAGGCAGCCAGCACCAGAGACAAGGTCAATGCAGCAGGCAAAGAGCGGAAGACGGAGGAGGTGTGCTTCATGTCGAAACCCATGGGTGGATGGAGGCTTACTTCAAGCCGAGGCGGTGCATCAGGTCGTACAGCGTCGGGCGGCTCACGCCCAGCAACTCCGCAGCACGCAAAACGTTGCCATCGACGTGGGCCAATGCGGCAATCACGGCCTTGCGCTCGGCTTCGTCGCGCACGGTGCGCAGATCAAATGAACGGTGGGACTCGTCCAGCTCGACGGGAGCCAGGCCCAGGTCATCAGCGGTGATCTGCTGACCATCGGCCATGATGCAAGCGCGCTTGATGCAGTTCTCCAGCTCGCGAATGTTGCCGGGCCACTTGTGCTGCTCGATGGCGCGCACGGCATCGGCTGACAGCGTCAAAGTGCTGCGCCCACCTTCCGACGAAAAGCGCTTCACGAAGGCATGGGCCAGCAGGGCCGCATCGCCCACACGCTCACGCACCGGCGGGATGTCCACCACGATCTCGGCCAGGCGGTAGTACAGGTCTTCGCGGAAACGCCCCTCAGCAATCAGTTGCTTGAGGTCCTGGTGGGTGGCGCACACAATGCGCACGTCCACCGGGATCTCCTGGCGACCGCCGATGCGCTCCACCACACGCTCCTGCAGAAAGCGCAGCAGCTTCGACTGCAGCGGCAACGGCAAGTCGCCGATTTCATCGAGCATCAGGGTGCCGCCGTGGGCCGTTTCGATCTTGCCCACGGTGGTTTTGACCGCGCCGGTGAATGCGCCCTTCTCATAGCCAAACAACTCGCTTTCGAGCAGGTTGTCGGGAATGGCCGCGCAATTGATGGCGACGAACTTGTTGCCCTTGCGACCACTGCTCTGGTGCAAGCCACGGGCCAGCACTTCCTTGCCAGTGCCGCTTTCTCCGAGCAGCATCACGGTGGCACTGGTGTTGGCCACTTTTTCGATGGTGCGGCACACCCGCAGCATGCCAGGGTCTTTCGTGATCAGACCCGCCAGCGCATCGGGTGTCTGCATGCTCTGCAGGCGACGGTTCTCGGCCTGCAGTTCGGCCAGACGGAACGCGCGCTCAACCGTCAGCGCCAGCACCTCGGGCTCGAAGGGTTTGGCCAGAAAGTCATAGGCGCCCATGGCAATGGCCTTCAAGGCGTTGGCCTGTCCGTTCTGGCCCGTCAGCACAATCACCTTGGTGTCAGGCTCGGCAGAGAGAATCTGTTCGAGCAGCTTGAAGCCTTCGGAAACGGA
>CAYOJR010000126.1:0-6110 GCA_964404335.1 uncultured Aquabacterium sp. | reverse complement strand
CAACGACCCCCACCATGTCAAGGTGGTGCTCTAACCAACTGAGCTACGCGCCTGCAAATGCAAGATCGCCACTATAGCATCATTTCCTTCGGGCTCGCAGCACGCCGTTGATTTGCAGCACCTTGACCAGCAAGGACTGCAACTTCGCGGAGTCGGAGGTTTGCACCGTCAGGGTGATGGTGACCCTGTCGCGCACAGCCTGACTGTTCATGGACACGACGTGACTCTTGCCCTGAGCAAGTACGTCGCAAACATCGCGCAGCAAACCGGAGCGGTCGTGAGCTTCGATGAGCACATCCACGGCGTAGTGTGCCGACTCGGCCATGGCCTGACGCCCCCAAGCAACCGGGATGACACGCTCGGGGCTCTTGGCCGACATCTGGCGAAAGTTCACGCAGTCGAGCCGGTGCACTGCCACACCCTTGCCGCGTGTGACATAGCCGCCAATCGCATCAGGCGGCGCCGGTTTGCAGCAACGTGCCAACTGTGTCAGCAAGGAGTCCATTCCCACTACGAGCACGCCTTTGCCCTCCCCCGTCAGGTGGCTGCTGGTGTCACCACGCGCGAGCTTCTGGGCGATCAGCTCATCGGGGTCTTGCTCGGGAACAGCCGGCCGCAGGAATTGCTCGATGTTGCGCAAGGAGTACTCGTCCTTGCCGACGACGTCGAACAAAGCCTCCGCATTGCGAAACCCGAGATTGCTCGCCAGATCTTCGAGTTTGATGGCCGTTTTACCCTCCCGCTGGAGCAGTTTTTCGACCGCCTCACGCCCGCGCGCAATGGTGGCCTGCTGAGCCAGCGCGTTGAACCAGGCACGCACCTTGGCGCGCGAACGCTGGCTGCGCAGGTAACCGAGATCTGCATTCAGCCAGTCGAGAGAGGGGCCGCCCTCCTTGATCGACACAATTTCAACGGTCTGCCCGCTCTGCAAGGGCGTGTTGAGGGGCACCATGACGCCATCCACTTTGGCCCCACGGCAGCGATGGCCCAGATTGGTGTGCAGTGTGTAGGCGAAATCAACCGGGGAGGCCCCCGCCGGCAGATCAATGATCTCGCCGCCTGGCGTGAACACGTAGATGCGATCGTCAAACAGCCCACGGTGCGCCTGCCCCGATGCCGCGTCGTCGGCCGCAGCCAGATCGCGCTCCCACGCCAACAACTGGCGCAGCACGGTTTTGCGGGCTTCGGCCACCCGACTTTCAAAATCGCCAGCGGCTTGCACGCCGCCGTAACCCTTCGTGCCTGCTTCCTTATAAGCCCAATGAGCGGCCACCCCGCTCTCGGCATGCTCGTGCATGGCCTGGGTGCGAATCTGGATCTCGATGGAGCGGCCTTGCTCGTCACGCACCACGGTGTGCAGGGACTGGTACCCGTTGGCCTTGGGCTTGGCGATGTAGTCGGAGAACTCATCTGGCATGGGTTGCCACAGTTCGTGCACGCGACTCAGTGCGGCATAGCAGGTCGGCACATCGTCAACGATGACCCGCAAAGCTCGGACATCGAACACTTTGTCGAGGGTCAACTGCTTGCCCTTCATCTTCTTCCAGATGCTGTAGAGATGCTTGGGTCGGCCTTGGACCTGTGCGCGCAGGTTGACCTCGCTGAGCGCCTGCGCCAGTTGTTGACGGACACGTTCAATGTGCAACTCGCGCTCCAGACGTTTCTCGTCCAGACCTTTCGCGATGGAGCGGTACACCTCGGGCTCAAGGAAGCGAAACGACAAGTCCTCCAGTTCCCACTTGATCTGCCAGATGCCCAGACGGTTGGCCAGTGGCGCAAACACTTGCATGGATTCGCGGGCGAGCGCACGCGGGCACGGTTGCTTGCTCTCGGCGTAGTAACGCAGGGTTTGCAGGCGAGAGGCCAGACGCAGGAGCACCACACGCAGGTCGCGCGAAAAGGCCAGCAGCATCTTTCGGATGCGCTCGATCTGTTCGGTGGCCAAAGGACCGTCGGCACCGTCTCCCAGGGTGTCGCGCGTGCTGCGCTGTACCTGCACCAGTTTGCGCGTGTACGCGACCAACGCTGCTTCATCCTCACCAAAGGCCCGGGCAATGATGTCTTCGGGATGGGTGAGGTACTCGCTGGCGTAGACCAGGTAAGCCACACCGCGCAGAGAAGGCGGCGCGCCGATGCCGTGCAGGATGAGGCTGACGCCGTCGGCATGCGCCAAGGCTTCTTCGCCAGTTTCAAAACGCTCGTTCAGCAGCAGCGGTTCGGCGAAAGATCGTGCTTTGGCCAAAAGTGCTGCTGACTCGGCGTGCCCCGGCGCCATGTCCACCAGATCGACGATGGGGGCATGCCCCATGGCGTCGGGTGTCAGCGGCGTCGGGTTGAGCAATCCAGTCTTCATGCCAGCAGGAATTCGCGAACAGCAGCCACTTGCTCAGGTGCGATCAAGGTGGGCGCGTGGCCCACACCGGGAAACTCGACGAGGCGGGCCTTGGGGCCGCGTTGGGTCATGTCGCGTGCGGTTTCTGCGTCGAGCAGATCGGAATTTTGCCCACGCAAGAGCAGCACCTCGCAACGCAAGGCATCATAGATCTGCCACAGGGCCGCCTCACCGCTGCTGGCGCTGTCGGCCGTGACGGCGCGGAAAGGCTCCGCAATGGCGGGGTCGTAGTGGAGGATCAGCCCATTGCCGTCTGGTGCCTTGCGCAGCAGGGGGCGGGTCAGTGCGAGCCACTGCTCTGGTGTGTGCGGACCAAAGCCTGTCGAGATGCTCCACAGGTAGTCGGCAGCTTCTTGCTCGGAGCTGAAACGACGAGGTTGCCCCAGGTACTCGCCAATGCGCACGAGGGCATCGTGATGCAAACGTGGGCCCACATCATTGAGCACGAACCGGCGCAAACGCGCCCCCGATGCCTCTGGCGGCAGGGTCGACAAAGCCAGCCCGATCAGTCCCCCCATCGAGGTACCCACCCAATCGATCTCCAGGGGCGAACTCGTCTGCCTTTGGCCTCGCAGGTGTTGCAAGAGCGCCACCATGTCGGCCACATAGGCGAACACCTGGTATCCCTTGGGGTCAGCCAACCAGTCGGATTCACCGCGCCCGACCACATCGGGGCAGATCACGTAGTAGTGCTGACTCAGGCTGCGAGCCAGGGTGTCGAAGTCGCGCCCTTGACGGCTCAGGCCATGCACGCACACCAGGATGCGTCCATTCTCAGGGTCGCCCCAGGCCCAGTACGCCATGCGGTGAGTGGCTGCGTCGGTCAGGCTGGCACCAGGGCATGTAACGTGATGCAAAACCGGTTGCGCAGGTGACGAGGAGGAAATGGGGCTGCTCATATTGGCAAAACGACGTCGGATAATGGGCCACTGCACATTGTGTTTCTTCTTGCCGACAGGAGGCCCGAGATGTTGAAAGGAAAGACTGCCCTGGTGACAGGTTCCACCAGTGGAATCGGTCTGGGAATCGCCGAAAAGCTGGCCGCACAAGGCGCCAACGTCATTCTGAACGGATTTGGTGATGTCGATACACCAAAGGCTGCCGTATCCGCAGCGGGGCAATCGTTCGGCATCAAGGTTGGATATCACGGTGCCGACATGTCCAAGCCAGGTGACATCGAGGCTTTGTTCGCCTACGCACAGGCCGAATTCGGTGGCGTGGACATTCTGGTGAACAACGCTGGCATCCAGCATGTGGCCAAGGTTGAGGATTTTCCTGTCGATAAGTGGGATGCGATCATCGCCATCAACCTGAGTTCAGCCTTTCACACCATGCGACTGGCCATGCCCGGCATGCGCGCCAAGAACTGGGGGCGGGTCATCAACCTGGCATCGGCCCATGGCCTGGTGGCATCGGCGGGCAAGTCTGCGTATGTGGCGGCCAAGCACGGTCTGGTCGGACTGACCAAGGCAGCCGCCCTCGAAACGGCAACCACAGGGGTCACGGTCAACGCCATCTGCCCCGGCTGGGTGCTCACCCCGCTGGTGCAAAAGCAGATTGATGCCAAGGCACAGCAAGGCGGGATTTCGGTGGAACAGGCTCAGAAGGACCTGCTGGGTGAAAAGCAACCTTCCTTGCAGTTTGTGACGCCGGCCCAGTTGGGGGACTTGGCTGTGTTCCTGTGCTCGCCGGGCGCAGACAACGTGCGTGGCGCCGCCTGGAACGTGGACGGTGGCTGGCTGGCACAGTGAGTCTGACCCTCTGGGTCTTCAAAGTGTGAGATGACGATCATTCCTGCAAATCCGGGTGGCAGCCCGAACATGGCGCCGCCCACGGTTGACGCCTGGGCACAGGCGCAGCATGTGTTTGTGCGTGGCAATGGTTTGCCTGAGCGTTGGCAGCAGTGCCCGCGCTTCGTGATCCTGGCAACGGGGTTTGACGTCGGCCTCCAGTTTTTGGCTACCTGGGCGGCATGGCGCGCCGATCCGAATCGGTGTGATCGGCTCGTCTTCATCTCCATCGAAAAGCACCCGGCTTTGCGCGCCGACATGGCTCGCGCTCATGGTCTTGAAGGCGCGACGCCATCTGCGCCCCACCCGGACCACCTTGCTTTGGCACAACGGCTGTTGCCTGTCTGGCCTGATCCGACGCCGGGCTGGCACACCCTGAACTTTGACGAGCCTTTGAGCGCGTCCGGTCGCCTGCAAGGTGTCACCTTGCAACTGGGGCTGGGTGATGTGTCGGACATGCTGCCTTCGCTGGTTGCACAAGTTGATGCTTTTTATCTGAACGGATTGGACCGCGCGCATGGCGCGGATGCACAGAACGCCGGATGGCTGTCGCGTCTGAACCGTCTTGCATCACCCGGTGCGACAGCGGCCAGCCAGTGTGCGCAGCCGGGTGTGTGCGACGCACTCGCACATGCGGGCTTCCACATCGAGTCCGCACCTGGTTTGACCGGTTCACAAGACATGATCCAGGCGCGGTATGCGCCGCGCTACTCCCCCGCCCCGCTGCCAGGCGGGGTGTGGCCACAACCAGCACCTGAGTCGCGTCATGCCCTGGTGGTGGGTGCCGGGCTCGCAGGAGCCTCAGCGGCCTGGTCCTTGTGCCGACAAGGATGGCGCGTGACCGTGCTTGACCGACATGACGGACCGGCGCAAGGCACGTCCGGCAATGCAGGCGGGCTGTTCCACAGCGTGCTGCATGCGCAAGACAGCCACCACGCTCGCTTGCACCGCGCTGCTGCGCTGGCCACCTGGCGTCAGGTGCGCCCCTGGATTGAAACGGGTCGTCTGGCAGGCCAATGTGAAGGGCTGCTGCGCCTGGATGCCGAAACCGATGCGGAACAGGCGCACGCTCAGTTGAACCGCCTGGGGGTGTCGCCCGAGCATGTGACCTGGCTGGATCAAACCGAAGCCCGCTTGCATGCCGGACTGGATGTGCCCAGCGGTGGCTGGCTGTTTCAACAGGGCGGCTGGCTGCAACCGGCCGGCTATGTACGCTGCTTGCTCGACGAAGCAGCTTCCCTGCGTGACGAACATGGGCCTTTGCTGACTTGCCTGTGGCAAGCAGAGGTGGCGCGCATTCAGCGTGATGAGCAAGGCATGTGGCGCTTGCTGGACGCAGCCGACCAGACCCTGGCGCAGGCCCCCACCCTGGTGCTGGCGTGCGCCCACCAAGGCACGACCCTGCTTCAAACGCTCCCTGCCACGCAAGCTGTCCCGGCTGTTTCCATGACACGCTTGAGAGGCCAGGTCACTCAGGTGCCCGCTTCGACGACGAACGCAGACTTCATCCGACAGCCCAGGATTCCGGTTGCGGGCAATGGCTACGTGGTGGCCTTGCCGAATGGCGACCTGCTGTGCGGCGCCACAGTCAAACGCGATGATGAAGAAGCCGGCGTGCGCCTCGCCGATCATGTGCATAACCTGAGCCGCGCGCACCGCCTCGGAGCCTGGCTGGCCCCTGTCCCCGATGATGCCTCGACCTTGCCCTCGGACCTGCTGGGCCGCACGGGCTGGCGAGCGGTATCGCCCGATCGCCTGCCCATGGTCGGCGCCCTGCCCTGGTCGGACGACAGGCTGGCCGCCCACCCCGATTTGCCACGCCTCGACCAGGTGCGCATGGTGCCTCGCGAGCGACAGACCCAGGGCGGTTTGTACATCGCCACCGGCCTGGGTTCACGCGGCATCACCTGGACGGCGCTGGTCGGTCA
>CAYOJR010000125.1:0-6246 GCA_964404335.1 uncultured Aquabacterium sp. | reverse complement strand
CCTATCCCGGCAACTGCTACCGCATCGAGCAGCTCAAGCCGGTGCACCTGCAGCGTGTGGAGGGGGAGGTGCCCAACGGCGGGACCGGCGCATCGGGGGGCGAAACGCCTTCCGTGGCACCGGCCGGCCGCTGCCCGTTCGCTTAACGCGCGCCACCGACCGCCCGGTTCACCGCGTCGTTGATCGTGGACTGCAGGTTCATGAGGCGCAGCAAGGCGGCGCCGTTGGTGGTGGCCTGGATCACGGTCTCGGTGCGGATGGTCTGGTTGTTGAGGGTGTTCTGAATGTAGGTGGCCAGCGGCAGGGTCAGGGCCCCGGCGTCCACGGTGTTGCCCGGGCCGTTTTGCACGACCTGCTGCTGGGCGTTCAGCTGTTGGGCCAATTCGGCAATGCGCGTCTGGCTCAGCTTGTCCAGACCGTTGGCCTGGAACGAGGTGGTGGTGACCAGCTGGTTGTTGATGTAGACGACCCGGGTGATGCCAAAGGAGACAAGCAGACCGGAGCCCAGGGCAAAGCCACCGCGCAGTTGCAACAGCTTTTGATCGCCCACGGCCCACCAGATGGGGCGTGGGTCGGTGGCTGGGGTCTCTTGTGCCTGGCTGGCGCCGCAGGCGCACAGGCCGGCGAGGCTGAGCAGGACCGCGCGAGCGGGCGTCTGCATCAGAAGTCTCCCGGGCCGTGCTTGGGCAGGGTGATGCCCATCAGGCTCTCGCGGTTGACGCCGGCCGTCAGCGGGGCGCGCGGCACCGCCGCCCAGTCCGAGTGCTGGTTGAACCGCGCACTGTGCATGTGGCTGTGGATGACGAACAGCAGGCGGTTGGGCCAATGGGCCTCGAAGGCCTCGCGCGCGAGGCTGCGTGTGCCGTTGGCCGGATCACCGATCAGCACGCGATCGCCGCGCAGGCCCTTCACCACCACGAAGTGCATGTAGCCGTTTTCGTTGATCAGCACGATGGCCGGGGTGCGGGCCTCCAGCAACTTGTCCAGGGGCAACTCGAAGCCGTCGGCCACGAAGCCGCGCGATTGCAGGAAGCGCTTCATGTCGAGCAGCGAAAAGCCCTCGCGCTGGATCTGGGCCTGGTCGCCGACCTCGTACATCTGCATGAACACCTCGCTCTCGGTGACGGGGTGGTCGTAGTGGTGGGTCAGCAAGGTGGCCAGCGCGGCGGAGCCGCAACTGAAGTCGTACTGCTGTCGCAGCGTGCCGGCCATCTTGGCCTGTCGGAGGCTGACCAGGGGCAGGTTCACGTCGCCTTGGCCCAGCGAGGGCAGATGGACCCGGGGTGCCTGGCCCCAGGCGGGGCTGCTCAGCATCAGGGCCAGTGACAGCGGCGTCAGCAAGGTGCGCATGGCGAGTTCCGCTCAGTTCATCTGCAGTTGCAAGATCACGGCGTTCTGGATGAGCACGTTGGCGCCGGTGTTCTGGATCACCAGCGGGATGCCGTTGAGGTTGGCCAGTGCGCCAGCGCTGATGGCATTGCTGCCCGTGATCACATGGTCGGCGGTGTTGCCGGCAGTGGTGCCGAGCAGCTTGATGTTGCTGCTCACCCACTCGCTGCCGCCACGCAGGCCGGCCAGCGCTGGTGTGGCCACGGGTTGAGCGAATGCGCTGCGCGCTGTGGCGGCATCCGGGGTGGGCGGGCTCGGGGTTTGAGCCAGTGCGTGTGCAGGCAGCCAGGCGGCGAGCAAGGCCAGACGCGTCAGCCTGCGGGTATCGATCGGCTTCATCGTCACTCCCTATTTTTGTGAGGTGGAGGCATGCGGTCGGCATCGACCCCGTGGGGCCGATGCCGAACTCACTGGCTTACTGCGACGGTGTGCCCGAGCGACCCACGCCCAGGTTGGCCTGCACGTTCACGCTTTGCTGGACCAGGGACGACAGTCCGCTGTTCTGGCTGGCGAGCATGATGCCGGCGGCCGATTGGCCCACGCTGTTCATGGTGTTGGCCAGGCTGAAGGTGCCGGCATTGACCGAGTTCGTGCCACCTGCGCCACCCGTGCCACCGGTGCCGCTGCCGCCTGCGCCAGCGCTGGCGGTGTTGGTGCCGCCATTGCCCGCACCGGCCACGCCGCCCGAGCCGTTGCCACCGGCCCCACCGGCACCGCCGGTGTTGTTGCCGTTGCTGCCGCCGGTCGCGGTGGCGTTGCCGTTGCTGGCTGTGCCGCCCGCTCCACCGCTGCCGGCGCCACCGGCGTGGCTGCTGGCAGGACCTGTTGCGGTTTGTCCGGCGCCTGCGCCACCCGCGCCACCAGCCCCTGTGGTGCCAGCATAGGATGTGGCCGTGCCGTTTTCGTTGGGCGCAGTGCTGTCCGCATTGGCGCTGCCGGTGTCGCCGCCACGACCGGTGAAGGCCTTGTTGAAGCCGCCGGTGTCGCTGCTGCTGGCGGTGCCGCCAGGGCCGCTGCCGCCCTTGCCGCCGTCCACGGCACCGTTCTTGGCGCCGCCGTTGTCGATGTTGCCGTTGGACGCATAGCCGCCCTTGCCGCCGGAAGCGCCGTCACCGCCGGTGCCCTTGCCACCGCTGCCCTTGCCCATGGCCGCAGCATTGCCACCGTCGCCACCAGTGCCGCCCTTGGCGTTGCCGCCCGCAGCCGAGCCGCTGTTGAGCGCGTTGTTGCCCAGGCCGAAGATCTTGTTGCCCGTCACCATGCCCTTGAGAGAGCTGTGGGCCGTGATGGTGGTCACGTTGAAGGCGTTGTCAAACGTGCCGGTCGAGCCGTTGTTGAGGGCGGCCGAGCGCTCGCCCGCAGC
Source organism: uncultured Aquabacterium sp. (assembly GCA_964404335.1). Classification (GTDB taxonomy): domain Bacteria; phylum Pseudomonadota; class Gammaproteobacteria; order Burkholderiales; family Burkholderiaceae_C; genus Aquabacterium. Next base: position 3,494 of record CAYOJR010000125.1, on the reverse strand, counting down.
ACGGGCGGCACCGGAGTGCTTGTTGGTGCTGTTGTCGGTGTTGTTGGACTTGTTGGTCAGCGTCTTGGTGGTCGTGCTGCTGTCCGTGTTGTGGGACTTGCTCGTGACGTTCTTGGTGCTGCTGTCGGTCACCGTACTGGTGTTGGTGCCCTTCTTGCCCTCACCCGTGCTCTGGGTGAGATCGCCACTGGCTGCCATGGCAGCACTGCTGAGCATCAGGGTGATGGCCGAAGCCAGGAGTGTTTTTTTCATAGGACCTCCGAAAGTTGATTGCGTTGATGTGACAAACAGACTTCACGTGAAGTGCGTGAGTGCACCGGGGCAACCCTTTGCATGCGGCGTGCCAACTTCGTCACGAAATGGCCGAAAAAACGGCTCTCGTAGAGCAGGAACTCGGACGTCAGGCACGGCCGGGCCTCCAGTGCGCGTGGCCGGGTCTGGCCGTCCGGCCACACTGTCACATTGGCGTGACCGGGCCAGCGTGACGGTGCGCACCAGGGGACGGGGGCGCCCTCTGGCATCCACAGCGGCGCGCGGATTTGCAGGTGTCTCCGCAGCGTGACGGCGCCGCGTCCCCCATCAAGGGGGCTGTCGCGTCTGCACCTCTGAGAGGTTGGTCAGAAGAGCGTCACAGAGCTGAGACAGTCGAACATTGCCGTCAGCAGTTGTTGCATTTGCTTACATGTTTTCGCTTGCGAGCCATGGGGGCTGCTGCCTATGCTGCAGTGCACTAATCGTTGGTCATGGCAGTACGACCACACATGCCACAGGGATGTCAGCCATGAACCAGGAAGCCTGCCCAGGGGGGCGCACGGCGTTTGCCGCTGCGTTGCTGGCCATGCCGATGTTGGTCGCTCACGCCCAAAGCGTCGAGGCCGAACCCGTGCTCGCGAGCCCACAGGTGCTGCAACAACAGCTCGATGCACAGGACCGCGAGATCCAGCGGCTCAAGCAAGCGGTGGCCGAACAAGAGGCGCGCCAGCGAGATTTGCGCCAGTCCCTGCAGCGTGCCTTGGGCCAGGAGGCGCCGCCGACGCAAACCAGCGTGGCGGCGGAGAGCGCGTCACGGCCGGTCCGGGTGGGCGTGGCCCCCAGCGCCGAGCCTCAGCCGCCCGCCGTCGCCACCCTGTTCGAGCAGCCCGGCATCCTCACGCCACGCAACCAGCTGGTGCTCGAGCCTTCCTTTCAGTACGCGTACTCGTCCAGCAACCGGGTGGCCCTGGTGGGTTACACCATCATCCCGGCCTTGTTGATCGGGTTGATCGATGTGCGCGAGATCAAGCGCAACACGCTCACCGGGGCCTTGACGGCACGCTACGGGTTGACCAGTCGTTTCGAGATCGAGGGCAAGGTGCCCTATGTGTACCGCAGCGACTCGACCATCAGCCGCGAGTACGGTTTTGGCTCCGCGCAAGACAGGGTGTTTGGCGCCCGTGGCAAGGCCCTGGGCGACATCGAGGTGTCGGCCCGCTACCAGCTCACAGACGGTTCGGACACGCGCCCCTATCTCATCGGCGGCTTGCGGTTCAAGGCACGCACGGGCAAGGACCCGTTCGACGTGGAGACGGACTGCATCACCCGCTGCGACGGGCCCGACGCGGGCACGGGGCTGCCTCTGACCTTGCCCACCGGCTCGGGCTTTTACTCCCTGCAGCCGTCCTTGACGTGGTTGCTGCCGTCTGATCCGGCGGTGTTCTTCGGGGGCATCAGCTACACCCACAATTTCAAGCGCAGCAACATCCACCGCCTGGTGAGGGCCGGGGAGCGCGAGTTCATCGGCGAGGTGGCACCGGGCGGCGTGATCGGCCTGAACTTCGGCATGGGGCTGGCGCTCAACGAGCGGGCGTCTTTCAGCCTGGGGGTGGAGCTGAACTCGGTGGGCCACACCAAGCAGAACGGCAGGGTGGTGGCCGGCTCGGTGCGCACGCAACTGGCCAGCCTGTTGATGGGCTATTCCTATCGCTACACCGACAAAACCTCGTTCAACGTGTCGGTGGGAGCGGGTCTGACGCGCGACACCCCCGACCTCAGCATCAACTTCCGGATGCCGCGCTCCTTTTGAGGGTTTCGCATGACGCCTCAAAAAGTTCTGTGCCTCAGCCGTGGGGCCAGTGTGGCGGCGCTCACCGAGCAGCTGCGGGCGCACGACTGGCTGGCCTTGCCCGCCGATGACCTCGCCGAGGCTCAGCGCATTCTCTCGCACGAGCGCGTCCAGGTCGGGCTTTTGTGCCTGTGGGAGTGTGCCCCGCTGGAGCTGGACCGGGTCGAAGCCTGTCTGCTCGGACTGTCCCTGGAGTGGGTGGCGTTGGTGCCGGTGGACGCACCGACTTCGCCCGACCTGTGTCACCTGCTGCTGGACTACGTCTTTGATCACCACACGCATCCGGTGGACTGGGGCGCCTTGAGCGTGACCTTGCACCATGCCTTGTGCCGGGCCGAGTTGCGCGCGCGGGCGGCGGCCGCGCCGTGCGACGTTCAGCTCATGGGCATGGCCGGCCACAGCCCGGCCATGAACCGGCTGCGCCAGCAGATCCGCAAGGTGGCGACTACCGATGCGCCGGTGCTCATCGGTGGGGAGAGCGGCAGCGGCAAGGAGCTGACGGCCCAGGCCATTCACCAGTGCTCGCAGCGCGCGGGCCAGCCCTTTGTGGCGGTCAACTGCGGGGCGATTGCGCCCACCCTGATCCAGTCGGAGCTGTTCGGCCACGAACGTGGCGCCTTCACCGGGGCTACGACGGCCCGCCAGGGCCTGATTGAGGCGGCCAACGGTGGCTGCATCTTCCTCGACGAGGTGGCGGACCTGCCCCTGGAGCTGCAGACCAACTTGCTGCGCTTCTTGCAGGAGCACACCATCCAGCGCGTGGGGGCGACGCGCAGCGTGAGCGTGGATGTGAGGGTGATCGCGGCCTCGCATGTGGACCTGTCGCAGGCGGTGGTGGCGAAACGCTTTCGGGAAGACCTGTTCTATCGGCTCAACGTCTTGCCCATCGTGGTGCCGAGCCTGCGCGAGCGCGTGGCCGACATCCCGGTGCTGGCGCAGCATTTCCTGCACCAGTGTCTGCAGCAGGGCTGTTCACGGCGTGTCGCTGGCTTCAGCCCCGAGGCGCGTGAGGCCATGCTGGCGCACCCCTGGCCGGGCAATGTGCGCGAACTCAGCAACCGGGTGCAGCGGGCCGTGGTGATGAGCGAGCAGCGGCTGATCACGCCCGCTGACCTCGGGCTGACCGTGCCGGTCACCGCGTCGGCCGTGGGACTGGATGCCGCGCGTCTGCAGGCCGAGCGGGAGGCGATTGCCCTGACCCTGGGGCGCATGGCGCACAACGTGACCCGTGCGGCGCGTGAGCTGGGGGTGTCGCGCATGACGCTGTACCGGCTGATGGACAAGCATGGCTTGCAGGCGCGGGCAGACTGAGGGGCGCGTTGGTGATCCAATACGGGGCATGAGCCTCACTACCCTGCACACCGCGTCCTGCGGTTTCGAGTCGGCCCGCCAG
>CAYOJR010000124.1:0-6278 GCA_964404335.1 uncultured Aquabacterium sp. | reverse complement strand
TGGGTCAGCCCCCATGACCTGAAGGCGCAGGTCTCGGTGCAGAACCTGTTTGGCACGCCCGCGCCGCACCGCCGTGTCAGCGGCACCTTGACCTTGCGGCCGGCCTACCCGTCCTTCCGCAGCCTGCCGGACTACAGCTTCTACGACCCACAAACCACGCGTCAAACGCAGGTCGATGAACTGGGTGACCAAGAAAGCGATGCCCAAGGGGCGGCGACGTTTGACCTGCGCCTGGAGCGGTTTGCCTCGGCCACCTACCAGGCCCACGTGCTGGTCAAGGCGTTTGAGCCCGAAGGGGGGCGCAGTGTCGCGGCCGAAGTGCAGACGCTGGTCAGCGACCGGCCCTATCTGGTGGGCACCAAAGTCAGTGGCGATCTGGGTTACATCAGCCGCAACGCCCGCCGCGAGGTGGACCTGTTGGCGGTGGACTCCCGTGTGCGTCCGCTGGCCGTCAGCGACTTGAAACTGGTGCGCCTGGAGCGCAAGGTGCTGTCGGTGCTCGTCAAGCAAAGCAACGGCCTGTACCGCTACGAGTCGCGCGCCAAGGATGTGACCCTGGACGAGGCGCCCTTGAGCATCGCGGCCAAGGGCAGCAAGCTGGTGCTCAACACCTCGACCCCCGGCAACTTCGTCTACCTGATCCGCAATGCCGATGGCATGGTGCTCAACCGGGTGGATTACAGCGTGGCGGGCGCGGCCAACCTGAGCCGCTCACTGGACCGCAACGCCGAGTTGCAGATCAAGCTCAACCGGAAAGACTACAACCCGGGTGACGACATCGAGTTGAGCATCCAGGCACCGTACATTGGCGCCGGCTTGATCACCATTGAACGCGACAAGGTCTACAGCCATGTCTGGTTCAAGACGGACAAGACCGCTTCGGTGCAAAAGATCACCCTGCCCAAGGATTTCGAGGGCAATGGCTATGTCAGCGTGCAGTTCATCCGTGATCCGGCCTCGGACGAGATCTACACCAGCCCGATGAGCTATGGCGTGGTGCCTTTCGCCACCAGCCTGGTCAAGCGCACGGCCAAGATCAGCCTGAGCAGCAGCGAGCTGGTCAAGCCGGGCCAGACGGTCAAGATGACGCTCAAGTCCGATGCCCCGGTCCAGGCGATGGTGTTTGCGGTGGACGAAGGCATCTTGCAGGTGGCCCGCTACCAGAAGCCCGATCCGCTCAAGCACTTCTTCCAGAAGCGGGCGCTGGAGGTCAAGACCTTGCAGACCCTGGACCTGATCCTGCCGGAGTTCAAGAAACTCATGCAAGGCGCAGCCGCCCCGGGCGGGGATGGCGAAGGCGCTTTGGGCAAACACCTCAACCCCTTCAAGCGCAAGCGTGACAAGCCGGTGGCCTATTGGTCGGGTCTGGTCGAGGTCCAAGGCAGCCGTGAGTTCAGCTACACCGTGCCAGACACCTTCAACGGGTCCTTGCGTGTGATGGCTGTGGTGGTCAACGACGAGACCACGGCGGCAGCCGAGACCAAGACCACCGTGCGCGGTGACCTGGTCCTGCTGCCCAACGTACCGCTGGCGGTCAGCCCGGGCGACACCGTCGAGGTGGGCGTGGGCCTGGCCAACAACATCGCCGGTTCGGGCAAGGATGTGCCCATCCAGCTCAACCTGGCGGTGAACGGTGGCCTCGAAGTGGTGGGGGAGGCCCGCCGCGTGCTCAAGATCAGCGAGCGCGATGAAGGTGCGACCGTGTTCCGCATCCGGGCGCGTGCCGATGCGGGCGCGCAACTGGGCTCGGCCAGCGTCATCCTGTCGGCCCAGCGTGGCAACAGCAGCGCGCGCTTGTCGACCGACATCAGCGTGCGCCCGGCGTCGGCCCTGGTCACCCTGGTGCAAAGCGGCACCCTGGTGGGCAGTGGTGAACTGCTGTCCCAAGCCAAGGTCTATCCGCAACTGGCGCGCAGCGAACTGGCCGTGTCGGCCACGCCATGGGCCTTTGCTTCGGGCTTGATGCAGTACCTGGAGCAGTACCCCTATGGCTGCACCGAGCAGATCACCAGCCGCACGGTGCCCGCCGTGATCCTGGCCAGTCGGCCGGATCTGGCCCGAGAGGTGGCCCGTGGTCGCGCCGCCGCGGAAGTGGCGGCGGTGGATCCCGCCAAAACCTGGTCCAGCTACGTGACGCAACTGCGCACACGCCAGACGGGGGACGGTGGCATGAGTCTGTGGCCCGACAGCGGTTCAGACCTGTATGCCACGGCCCATGCCTTGCAGTTGTTGCTGGAGGCGCGCGAACGCAAGCTCAACGTGCCTGCGGATGTGCTCACCAAGGCCACGGACTACCTGCAAGGGCAACTGGGATCCGGATCGGGGTCGGGCTCCGGCAACGTCAATGACTGGCGCACCCGTGCGCAAAGCGCCTACCTGCTGACCCGTCAAGGCACCTTGGTGCCGGCGGCACTGGCCAATCTGCGCGAAACCTTGCGCGGCAAACCTGGCAAAGAGGGCAACCTGCACACCGATCTGGGCGCTGCTTACCTGGCGGCCAGTTACCAGCTGCTCAAGCAAGACGGTGCGGCCAACGAGTTGCTGGAGCCGGTCTGGCAGGACTTGCTGGCGCGCATGAGCAAGCAACAGCCCCGCAATGTCTGGGGCGCGTACTACGACCCCCTGGTGCATGACTCGACCTTGCTGTACCTGGTGGCGCGTCACTTCCCCAAGAAGCTGGCCATCTTGCCCACCAACACCTGGGAGGTGCTGGCCCGCATGATCCGCGATGGCTGGTACAACACCTCGTCGTCGGCCAGCACCATCTTGGCGGTCGATGCGTATGCGAGCGCAGCGGCACAGTCGGCCAAGGGGCAAGTCAAGGCATCGTCCGTGAGTCCACAAGGTCAGGTGCAAGCCCTGGCTTTGGGTGAGCTGGTCCCGATGGCGCGTGCGCGGGTGCCGCAAGGCAGTGCCAAGGTGCGCCTGGCCAGTGGCGGCAGCCTGCCGTTGTTCTATGCGTGGGCGGAGTCGGGTTACGAGCGGGGCTTGCCAGAAAAGGCTTCCGGTCAAGGCATGGAGATCCTGCATGAGGTGCTCAATGACAAGGGGCAGCCCATCACCGAAGCCCGCCTGGGCGACGAAGTCACGGTGCGCGTGCGCGTGCGCAGCCTGGACCGCGCCAGCATCCCGCAGGTGGCCCTGGTCGACATCCTGCCCGGTGGCTTGGAGCCCGTTCAGCAACCTGTGGACCTGAACGAGGAAACCGACGAGCCCCTGTGGAAGCGTCGCATTGGCGGCGGGGGCACCTGGTCACTCGACTTTGCCGATGTGCGCGAAGACCGGGTGCTGTTCTTCGGCACCGTCAACCGCAACCTGCTGGAGGTGACCTACAAGGCCCGCGCCACCAATGTGGGTGAGTTCGCCATGCCTGCGGCCTATGGCGAGGCCATGTACGAGCGTCGCATCTTTGCCCGCTCGGCGGGGGGGCGCTTCACGGTCAAGCCGCTGGTCAAGTAAGTGCGTCGACTGCTCTTGCTGTGCGTGCTCAGCCTGGCCTGTCTGGCCGGGCTGCGCCTCTGGCCACATGCCCCCCTGTCCGATCAGGTGGGCGGCTCGGTGGCGGTGCTGGCGCGCGATGGCAGTCTGATGCGCCTGACCCTGGCGCCCGACCAGCAGTTTCGCCTGTGGGTGAGGCTGGATCAAATGGCCCCTGGCTTGATCGACAGCGTGCTGTTGTACGAAGACCGCCGTTTTCGTTGGCATCCGGGCGTCAATCCAGTGGCCCTGATGCGCAGCGCATGGCACACCGCCAGCGGGGGCCGACGTCAAGGCGGCTCGACCGTGACGATGCAGTTGGCGCGCCGGCTGTATCGCCTGGACACCCGCCGGGTGTCGGGCAAATTGCTGCAGATCGGCGCCGCCTTGTGGCTGGAGGCCCGCTACAGCAAGAACGCGATCCTGGAGGCCTACCTCAACACCGCGCCGTATGGCGCCAACATCGAGGGTGTCGAGGCGGCCAGCCTGATCTACTTTCGCAAACATGCCCAGGCCTTGACCATGGCCGAGAGCCTGACGCTGGCCGTGATTCCGCAGAACCCGGTCAAACGCATTGCCAGCCGGGGGCGCAATCCCGAGTTGCAAGCGGCACGTGACCGCCTGTGGCGCATCTGGTTGACCCGGCACCCGCAGGACGCTCGCCCCCATGCGCCCGACGCCCTGTTGGCCTTGCCCGCGCAGGGGCGCGCCAACCTGCCCTTTGTGGCCCCGCACCTGACCGACATGCTGCTGGCCCAATCCAGCAGCGGGGTCAACGAGATCCACACCACCGTGGATGTGCGCATGCAGCGCACGCTGGAGCGGGTCATCCGTGGCTACATCCAGTCGCATGCCGACGTGGGCATCCGCAATGCCAGCGCCTTGTTGCTGGATGCGGGCAGCATGGAAGTGCGGGCGGTGGTGGGCTCGGCCAACTACCGGGATGCGAGCATCGAGGGGCAGGTCAATGGCACCTTGGCCAAGCGTTCGCCAGGCTCCACCCTCAAGCCCTTCATTTACGCGATGGCCCTGGATCAAGGACTGCTCCATCCCAAGACCGTGCTCAAGGATGCGCCCACGTCCTTCGGCCCCTTCACCCCGGAAAACTTCGATGGCGAGTTCGTCGGGCCCGTGACCGCGCAGGATGCCTTGATCCGCAGCCGCAACATCCCTGCTGTGTCCGTGGCAGCGCGCTTGAATCACCCCAATCTGTACAGCTTCTTGCAGCTCAACCAGATCAGCAAGCTCGAGAGCGAGTCGCACTATGGCCTGGCCCTGGTGCTGGGCGGGGGCGAGGTCACGATGGAAGAGCTGGCCCGTCTGTACAGCCTGCTGCCCAACGGCGGCTTGATCCGCCCCCTGGCCTACACGCGCGAGCAAGCGCGCGAGAACGACCTGGCCTTGCGCGATCACCCGCCGACGCCCATCCTCAGCGAAGAAGCCGCCTTCATCACGCTGGACATGCTGCGCCAGACCCCCCGACCCGACAGCGGCATGCCGGCGCGGCCGGCCGTGGCCTGGAAGACGGGCACATCCTGGGGCTTTCGCGACGCCTGGACGGCGGGTGTGTTTGGGCGCCATGTGCTGGTGGTGTGGGTGGGGCAGTTTGACGGGGCCAGCAACCCGGCCTTCATCGGCATTCAGGCCGCTGCGCCGCTGTTCTTGCGCATGGTCGATGCCTTGCGAGCCGAAAGACTGGACCCTGGGGATCTGGCCCAACGCATCAGCCCCAACTTGCGTGAGGTCGAAGTCTGCGCAGCCACGGGGGGGCTGCCCGATGCCTTGTGTCCCGTGCGCACCCGGACCTGGTTCATTGCAGGCAAGTCCCCCATCCAGACCAGCAATTTGCACCAGGCGGTGTGGGTGGATGCGCGCACCGGTCAGCGTCTGTGTGGGCCGAATCCGCAAGCGCACCCCCATGCCAAGCGCATCGTGCTGGAGCGATGGGGCAGCGACATGCAGCGCCTGTTTCGCCAAGCCGGATTGCCCCGGCGCAGTGCGGCACCGGACGACTGCGCATCGGGTGTCGGTCCGGGGGCCGATGCCCAGGGCCGTGCCGACAGCGCACCCACCATCACCGCACCCTTGCGGGGGGTGAGCTATGTGCTGCGCACGCGCCACGCTCAGGCCCTGACCTTGCGCGCCGAGGCGGCTGCTGGGGTGCAAGCCCTGTATTGGTTTGCCGACGATGCCTTGATTGCCCGGGTTGCGCCGGGCGAGTCGGTGAGCTGGGTGCCGCCGCAGGCGCGGCGCTATACCTTGCGCGTGGTCGATGACCAAGGCCGGGCCGAGTCGCGTGAGTTGAACGTGGAGCTGAGCCCGTGATCGGGTCGCGCCGCGCGCCCCAGCAGGCGAGCAAGCGGCATACTCGGGGGCATGCCCACGCTGCGCCCCCTTCCCCGTTCGCCTCAATCTCTACCGGAGGCGTCCACCCCGACGCCCGCCGCCGCGTCCGAGGCGGGCGCTCGACAGCCTGCTGACCCACAGAAGTACCCCGTTCGGGTCGGGCCCAGTGCCATCGATGGCCAGGGCGCTTTTGCCGAAGTGGCGATCCCTGCCAAAGCCAAGATTGGCGAAATTCGGGGCGAGTTCGTCGCGATGGCCGAGGCGCGGGCCCGTGCCAAAGCGGCGGAGCGCAGCACGGGCCGCATCTTCATGGTGGCGATTTCCGACAAGCGCGCGGTGGACGCCACCCACTCCACCGACCCGCTGCGCTATGCCAACCACTCCTGTGCGCCCAATATGGTGCTCAAGATGCAGCAAGGCCGCGTGGCCTTTTATGCGATTCGAGACATCGAGGC
>CAYOJR010000123.1:0-6444 GCA_964404335.1 uncultured Aquabacterium sp. | reverse complement strand
CAGCAGGGCGCCGAGTACGATGGAGATCACCACGTTCAGCAGCATCTTGGGAGATGAGGGTTTGGTTGGTTCGACCGCCGGGCTGAGTACCATCACGCCAGCCTGACTGGTGCTGCCCTCCAAGTTGGTTTGGCTCAGGCGCGCGACGATGGCGTCATAGATTCTCTGTGCGTTTTCTACTTCGCGTTCCAGCACAGACAACTCGCTACGCGCGGCCTTCATCTTGAGCACTTTCTCTCTCTGCGCTTCATATGCACTGTTGATCTCCGACTCGCGATTGACTGACACGGTGGACGTCACACCCAAGCTGCGGGTCACCAATGCGGTTTCCCGCTGGATCTGGGAGCGCAGGTTGCTGACGTTCGCACGTTCGTTGATGACACTGGGGTGCATGTCCCCATAGCGCTCCAAAAGTTCGTTGAGTCTGACCTCGCTGCGAGCCAAATCTGCCTTGAGACTGGCGACCAGTTGATTGGAGATCACCTCAGGGCTGCCACTGGGGTTACGTAGTGATTCGCGAGATCGATTCTGGGCGTCAGATCGGTTGGCCCGAAGGGCCAAAACCTGCTGCGACAGATCATTTAGGCGCAATACTTCAACGTCCAGGCGTTCGTCGGTTGCGAGAATGCCTTTGGCTTCTTGTGTTTGCGCCAGCTTTTGTTGGGCTTGTTCGAGTTTGCTCCGCGCGAGGCGCGCGCGCTCTTCAAAGAAGTCTGAAAACTGACGCGCCGGGTTGACGCGGAACTGGACGGTCGTGTCTATATAGGCTGACGCGAACGCGTTTGCCATGGCGGCCGCAAAGGCGGGGTCGCTCCCTTCGTAGGTGATCTCAATGACGTTGGACTCCCTGGATGGTCTGACTTTCAGGCCCTTGCTCATCAAATCGGCCAGCCAGACCTCATAGCTGCCTCGCCCCTTGGATTCCTTTTCCCAGTCGGCTCTGAGCGTTGGGTTCTCTCCGAATCGCATGGTTCGCACAACCCGTTGTGAGACGGCGCGACTCCCGATAACGTCAATCTGCGTAGCAAGATAGCTCATGGCCGAGACGCCGTTGATCGCTTGCATGGGCGACACAGCATCCGGTCTGCTATCGATGATGACAGTGGCTGACGCCTCATACTTTTTTGGGAAAACCAAGCTGCCTACGATGGTTGCCAATACGACCACGGCAAAGATGCTCAGTGACAGCTTCCAGCGTGCACGGAGTATGCGTAAGAATTGATCGAAGGTCATATTTGGGGTTGGATTGCAAGGGGCATCGTCGGGCGGGGCGCAGATGTCGCGTGGCTTATCTCAGTCCAGACAGGCCCTTATTCATTGCTGCTGGACTGAGGCTGCTTGAGGCCGCGAGTTCTGCTGATGCCGGTTCGGACGCAGGCGTCGTTGTTGGTGCAGGTGCCGAAGCAGGCGCTGCCGCCGCCGCCGGCTTGTTCACAAACTTACCCAAATACTCGACCTTGGCCGCCTCACGCAAAGCCTTCATCTCCTTGACCGCAAACTCACGGCGACGCTCAGCCGTCAGGTACTGCTCAATGGCGGGCTTGGCTTGCTCGAACGACACCGGTTGGCTCCGCGACGCCACCACCAGCAAGGCCTTGAAGCCATCGTTGCCGGTGATGTAGAGGGCCTCACCGTCGCTGACCTTGCTCAGCGGGTCAATGATGCCCAGCGGCAGACCTTCGGCGGCCTGGGTGATCTGGTTGGCATTGAACTTGATGCCGCTGGCCTTGAGCACATCGACGAACTGAGCCGGGCCGCGGGTGGCCTTCAGTTGGTCCATCAGCGCCTGGCTTTGTTCCTTGGTGCCCGGCACCGTGAACTCCTGCAAGGCGTAGACCTTACGCTGCGAGAACAGGGCGGGCTTTTCGTCGTAGTACTTGCGAATCTCTTCTGTCGTCGGGGTGCCGGCACCCGAGGCAGCAGCCTTCTCCAGATAGGTGCGCGCCAGGATGCTGCGTCGGGTGGCTTCCAGCATCTGCACCACCTGCGGATCGCGGTCGAGCTTTTGCTCTTCGGCTTTGGCCACGGCCAGTTGCTGATCGATCAGGCTTTCGAGCACCTGGTGGCTGGCCGCTTCGGCCTGTTCAGGCTTGAGGCCTTGCTGGCGCTCCAGCACCTGGTTGATCTGGTGCACCGTGATTTCGCTGCCATCGACACGCGCGGCGGCCTGGGTGGCCTTGCCTTCGCCCGAGGCGGACTTGTCACCGCAACCGGCCACCAGGGCGGCAGCAACGACGACGGGCAGCAGCGCCATCGAGCGGATGGTGCGTTGACGGGCAATGGCTTGCAGGCGATGGGTCATGGTGTGGCAGGAGTTGATCAAATCAAGATGGGTATCAGAACGGGGGGGCGCGTTTCTTCGCGTCACCAGCGAATGATCACGCAGGGAGGGGGAGAGTTCCCTGGGGTTTTCTCCTGCCGCTCACATGGGGGGCTGTGTCTGTTGTGTGGGGCTGACAGTGTCAGCGTGCTGCCGTTCCGCGTTCAATGATCGGGAAACACGGCTTGCCACACGCTCAGCACCGCCTCGCGGTGCAGGGCAATGGCTGTCAGGGCGTCTCCCTCTAGTTTGGTGCTGGCGTCATCGAGTCGCGCCCGGTGTTGAATGCGACGCAGTTCGCGGTAGGCCTGTCCGGCAGCACGGCCCACGCCTGTGGGCAGCAGAGCGGCGTCTTCGGCGCGTTGCAGCAGCGCGATGTTGCCAACGTTGTCGAGCAACTCCGGGTGGGCGTGGCTGTGCGTGAGCACCAGGTATTGCACGGCAAACTCCACGTCGATCATGCCGCCACGGCTGTGCTTGATGTCGAACTGGTCGGCCGGGCAGGGGTGGGCCTCGCGCAGGCGTTCGCGCATCGCAATGACTTCGTCGCGCAGGGCCACCGGGTCGCGCTGGGCGGACAGCACGCTGCGGCGCGTGGCCTCAAAGCGGTCGGCCAGGGCCACTTCGCCTGCGCACCAGCGCGCACGGCTGAGGGCTTGATGTTCCCAAGTCCAGGCAGTGTTGCTGCCACGCTGCCGTTGGTAGTCGTCGAAAGCGTGAAAGCTGGTGACCAGCAGACCCGAGTTGCCGTTGGGGCGCAGTGCGGTGTCGATGTCGAACAGTTCGCCCGCCGAGGTGCGCAGGGTGAGCCAGGTGACCAGCTTGCGGGCAAACACCAGGTAAGCGTCGATCGGGCTCGGGCTGTCGGGATCAGCCTGGGGGTCGGGGGCGTCCTGGGTTTCGTCAAACAGGAACACGACGTCCAGGTCACTGCCGTAGCCGAGTTCCTTGCCTCCCAGCTTGCCGTAGGCGATGACGGCGAAGTGGGGCTGGCGGCCGACGGCATAGCGACCTTGTTTGCCGGGGCGCTGCTGGAGGTGACTCCAGGCCCAGCGGATGGTCGCGTCCAGGGTGGCATCGGCCAGGGCCGAGAGGTCGTCGGCCACCTGCTCTACCGTGAGGATGCCTTCAACGTCGCGCACCAAGGTGCGGAACACCTCGGCGTGGTGGGCGCGCCGCAAGGTGTCGAGCAGGGACTCTTCGTCGGCTTGTCCGGCGCGGGCCCAGGCGGTGTGGCGGTCTTCGAGGTCGCGCTGATAGGCGACGGCGTCAAAGCGGCTGTCCAGCAGGCGCGGATCCGCGAGCTCGTCGATGACGCCGGGGTGGCGCAGCAGGTAATGCATGGGCCACTTGGCCAGACCGAGCAGGCGCAGCAGGCGATTGAGCACTTCAGGGCGCTCATCGAGCAGGGCGAGGTAGCTGTCACGTCGCAGCAGGGGGGTGAGCCAGTCAACGAAATGCCGAACTGTGTCGATGGTCACGCCGAGGCGTCCGTCCGGGGCATCTGGCGCGTCCAGCGCAGCCTTGGTGGCGCGTCCGATCAGTTTGGCCAGACGCAGCTTGGCGTGGTCTGGCAGCATGGCGACTTTGCCTTGCTGGGCAAACTGACGCACATGAGGACCGATGGCTTCGGGTAGCTTGGTGAGGAACTCTTCGCTGTCGATGGGCAGCGTGGGCTGACCACAACCTTTGCAGCCATTGGCCTTCGGGTCACGCCCGTCATGGAGCAGGGCGTCGAACTCAGTCGCCACAAATTCGCGCACGTTGCACAGTGCTTCGATCAGTTGGCAGGTTCCTGAGCGGCAATCGGGGCGCTCGGGGCTGCCCTGCTCACGGGGTTGAATGCCCAGGCTGGCGGCAATCCAGGCGAGATCGGCGTCCTCGGTGGGCAGCATGTGGGTCTGCTGGTCGTCGAGGAACTGGATGCGGTGCTCGATGCGGCGCAGGAAGGTGTAGGCCTCGGCCAGTTTCTCGGCCTTGTCGGCTGGGACCAAACCGCGTGCGGCCAAGCGAGGCAGTGCCTTGAGGGTAGAGCGGGTGCGGATCTCCGGGAACTGGCCGCCGCGTACCACCTGCAGCAATTGCACGGTGAACTCGATCTCGCGGATGCCGCCGCGGGCCAGCTTGACGTCGTTGGCACGCTCGGGGCGGCCGGCAGCGCGGCGAGTGGCTTCATCGCGGATTTTGCGGTGCAGTTGCCGCAACCCTTCGAACACACCGTAGTCCAGGTAGCGGCGGAACACGAAGGGCATGACCAGGTCGCGCAACTCCAGGGCGCGCTTGTGGTGCTCACCGCCTGGCATGGCGCGACGTGGCGCAACGATGCGGCTTTTGAGCCAGGCAAAACGCTCCCACTCACGGCCTTGGACGAGGAAGTACTCCTCCAGCATCCCCATGCTGACCACGGAGGGGCCGGAATTGCCGTTGGGGCGCAGGGCCAGGTCGACGCGGAAGACGAAACCGTCTTCGGTGGTGTCGCCGATCAGGGTGGACAGGCGGCGGGCCACCTGGCTGAAGTATTCGTGGGCGGTGATGCGCCCGCGCACCATGCCCCCGTTTTCGATGCCGGTGGTGTGGCCTTCGTCTTCATAGACATAGATGAGGTCGATGTCGGACGAGACGTTGAGTTCTCGTCCGCCGAGCTTGCCCATGCCAATGACCCACATGTCGATGCGTTGGCCTTGAGCGTCCAGTGGGGAACCGTGTTTGAGGTCGAGTTCGGCTTCCGCGGCGGCCAGGGCATGGTCCAGGGTGATTTCGGCCAGTTCGGTCACCGATGCAGTGATTTCCAGCATCGGGGCCCCGGCTTCCACGTCCAGGTAAGCGAGGCGCTCCATGACGAGGTGGCGGGCCACGCGCAGGGCGGAGCCCAGATCACGGCCCTGCTCACGCAGATGGTCGATCAGGGTCGTGATCTCGGCGGTGCGGGGGGTGCCGGGGGCCGTCTGGGCAAACTGAGCCAGCTCGTCGGCATAGCGGCGGCGGACACGCTGGACGTAGCGGGAGTGGGCCGCAGGGGTGGCGGTGGGCACCGCATCAAAGGGGAAATCAATCATGGACCGTGTCGCCGGCGAAGAGGTCTGTGCTAGGGTTATCGCTTGTCGATCCCTGAGGCTGTACTGGCAATGGTAGAGCAGCAGTCAGGCCACGTTGTGGGTGGTTCGACGGATGAACTGTCTGATCCATGTCTGAGACTCCTGCTACTTCCGAGCATTCCATGCCTGCCGCACGCCGGGGGCGTCATCCGCTGTGGTCCTCGACCCTTGTCGTGGGGCGGGCGGCAAGGCGTTTGACCCGTGTCACCTTGAGCGTGATGGGGGCCTTGGTGTTGCTGGCAGCAGTGGCCTGGGCAGTGTTGCTGTTTCAGATTCTGCCCCGTATTGGAGAGTGGCGTCAGGACCTGGCTGAGCAAGCCACGCGTGCACTAGGGGTGACGGTGCGCATCGGCACGCTTCAGGGGCATGCCGATGGCATGTGGCCGGTCTTGAGCCTGCGGCAGGTCGAGCTGCTGGACGATCGGGGACAGGTGGCCTTGTCCTTGCCTGAGGTGTCTGCGCGGGTGTCTCTGGCTACCTTGTCGCCCCAGGCTCTGTGGGCAGGCGAGGTTCGACTGGACCGGCTGGAACTGGTGCGCCCGGACCTGGATGTGCGTCGGGACCGGGCCGGGCAGTTTCATGTGGCGGGGTTGCGTCTGTCGCCCCAGGCTGCGGGCGGTGATGGCACATCGGCAGGGGCCGACTGGGTGCTGTCTCAATCCTTGATTCGGATTCACCAAGGCAGCGTGCGCTGGACGGATGAATTGCGCGGTCGGCCTGCCTTGCGGCTGCAGCAGGTGGAGGTGACGCTGGGCCATCGCCTGGGGTTGGGGAGGCGACACCACGAGTTGAACCTGATCGCCGTGCCGCCGGCCGAGTTTGGGCAAGCGGTGCGCGTGGACATGAGCATGCGCCAACCACTGTGGGCTTTGAATGAGCACGCTCCTTGGTGGCAGCGCTGGTGGCCCGCGCTGAGTCGGCCCAGCGAGTGGCAACGGTGGACGGGATCGGTGGTGCTGGACCTGCCCCACGCGGCCGTGCAGACGCTGCAGCGTCATGTGGACCTGCCGGTGGAAGTGCGCGGTGGGC
>CAYOJR010000122.1:1285-6475 GCA_964404335.1 uncultured Aquabacterium sp. | reverse complement strand
GAGGGCATCCCCCTGCAATTGGGCGCCCTGCCCTACGCCCTGCCCACCGACGACGCTCAGGACTGAGGCCGGGCTGACGGCGCAAGCCCAGGGGTTGCATCGCGAGCGTTTTGCGTCAACTTGTTAACGCAAGACGCTTGCTTGAGGATTGCCTGACGCGCCAACGGCCTGAATGTCGAGGCTGTTGAGGTAGTCTGCTGTGCATTGCCCACTCTGCTTCGGTTTCATGCCCACGCCTGACGGTCTGCGAGCCTTGTTTGTTTACTACCGAGTCCCTGGCACACACGCGACGGATGCTTTGCAAGCCGTGACGGCTTTGCAGCAGGCCTTGATTCACAACGTTTCAGGGCTGCAGGCGCGCCTGTGGTGTCGCACCAATGAAGCGGACTCTGCCTGCGGAGAACAGACCTGGATGGAGGTCTATGAGCATCCGTGCGGCGTGGACGCCTTGTTCGAAAACCTGCTGGCGGCACAGGTGCGCGCCCTGCCGCCAGGTTTGCTTGGACCGCGTCACACCGAAATCTTCACGCCGCTGAGCGCACCTGTTGGCGACGCCATGCAGGGCGCTTGCGTATCAGAGGCTTGAACCATGTGCCTGGTTGCGTTCTCCCTGGATCAGAGCAGCCGGTTTCCGTTCGTTCTGGCCAGCAACCGCGACGAGTTCTATGACCGACCCGCTGCGCGTCTCGGCTGGTGGGAGCCCCAAGACGGAGGCCCCACCATTCTCGGGGGCCGCGACCTGTCTGAAGGCGGCACCTGGTTGGGTTTGACCGCATCGGGGCGTCTGGGCTTTGTGACCAATGTGCGTGCGCCCGCCAAGATGAACGGCGAGGCACCTTCGCGCGGTCACCTCGTGACCCAGTGGTTGAAGGGCGACACGGACATGAACACCCTGTGGCCGCGTCTGGCCATGACAGGCTACAACGGCTTCAACATGGTGGCACTGGACTTCGCCGAGGGGCAGTGCTTCTGGTTGAACAACGAACGCCTCTATCCGGAACGCCTGCAAAGAGGGGTGTTCGGTCTGTCCAATGCCGAATTGAACACGCCGTGGCCCAAGGTGCAGACCCTCAAGTCACGGCTGAAGGCAGCCCTGCCTGCAGCCGTGGATGCCGATGACCTGGCCAATCGATTGTTTTCTGCGCTGGCCGACCCGACTCAGGCCGCCGATGCCGACCTGCCAGATACTGGCGTGGGCCCGGAATGGGAACGGATGCTATCGTCGGCCTTCATCAAGGCGCCCGAGTTTCGCTACGGCACACGCGCATCCACGGTGCTCATCACCGAGCGCGTCAACAAACGCGTGGTGACCCATGTGCTCGAACGCAGCTTCAGTGCTCACTCTCCAATGGCCTTGATGCGCCGCGTGACACTGAAAAACTGGCCACCCCGGCACACCATGAACAGCGCAGAGGTCGCGAGACTGAGCGCCACACTGCCCCCGTTACCGGTTCGATCAGACGACAGCTTTGAGAGCAGCGAGGTGCATGAGCAGGACAACCACGAGTTGTCAGCCGAACTGCCGGTGCGCAAAACTCGGGCACGCAGCCTCATCAAGAATGCACCGGGCGCGCTCACAGGTGAATGACCATGCGTTGGTGCGGTTCCCCGACCTCATCAAACACCGGCCCTTCGGCCTGGAAGCCCTGCCTGGCATAAAACCCCAGGGCGCTGACACGCGCATGCAAAACCACATGGTGCAAGCTGCGGCGACACGCCTCTGCCAGCAAGCCTCGTAACACACGCTCGCCCAAACCGGTGCCGCGCGCGCACCGCAACACGGCCATGCGTCCGATCTTGGCGTGGCCAGCGGGCATGCCAGTCTGTATGAGCCGCCCGGTCGCCAGCGGCAGGCCCGCCAGATTGGAGACGAGCGCGTGAACTGCTGAGCTGTCATCTGCATCCCATTCCTCAAGCTCGGGAATGCCTTGCTCGTCGATGAACACAGCACGACGCACGGCCTGTGCGCTGACCTTCAAGGTGGCCCAGTCACCCAGCGTCAGTCGAAACACCTCATCGCCGCGCGAGAACGCGTCCAGTTGTTCGCGGATGGCCTGCGGAACGGCCGTCGGCACGTGAGTGTGCCGGTCAACATAGACATTGACCACCTCCCCGGTGACCAGTAGACGACCTTGCGTCCAGATGGCCCATGCCACGGTGATGGAGGAATGTCCGATGCGCTCACAACGCAGGCCAATGTCAAGCCAGTCGTCCATGCGCGCAGGCGCGTGATATTCGATCAGGTTGCGACGCACGAACATGTCGCCCTGGTGGAACGCCAGTGCATCGGGGTACGGCAGCCCGGCATGACGCCAGAACTCCGTGATGGCCACGTCCAGATAGGTCAGGTAGTGGCCATTGAACACCACCTGCTGTCCATCCACCTCAGCCCAACGAACGCGCAAGCGGTGGATGAAGGTGAAGTCAGCAGGGGTGGTCATGGTGGCGGTCAGCGAAGCTCTCGTCGCAAGATCTTACCCACGGGCGTCTTCGGGAGCTCGGTGTCACGGAACTCCACCACACGCGGGATCTTGTAGCCCGTCAGGTTTTGGCGGCAGTGCTCGATCACGACCTCCTTGGTCAGCGTGGGGGTGCGGGGCACGATGATGACCTTGACGCGCTCGCCGGCCACCTCGTCGGGCACACCTACGGCTGCCACTTCCTTCACATCCGGGTGCATGGCGATGACGTCTTCGATCTCGTTCGGGTACACGTTGAAGCCCGAGACCAGGATCATGTCCTTCTTGCGGTCCACGATCTTGAGGAAGCCCTTTTCATCCATCACCGCCACGTCGCCGGTGGCCAGCCAGCCTTCGCTGTCGATGACCTTGGCGGTTTCTTCCGGGCGGTTCCAGTAGCCCTTCATGACCTGCGGGCCACGCACGCACAATTCGCCGGGCTCCCCGATGTCGGCCCAGCTGCCATCGTCACGGCGGCAGCGCACCTCGGTCGAGGGCACCGGCACACCGATCGAGGCGGTGAACACCGGGCGCGGCTGGCTCAGGTCCACGGGCGCCTGCGTCACGATGGGCGAGCACTCGGTCAGGCCATAGCCTTCCACGATGGGGCACTGGGTGACCTGGTGCCAGCGTTCGGCGGTGCTGCGCATCAGGGCCATGCCGCCAGCAATGGGCAGCTTCAGCTTCGAGAAATCGAGCTTGGCAAAAGCCGGGTCTTCCAGGAAGGAAGCGAACAAGGTGTTCACCCCCGTGATGCCCGAGAACTTTTCGTTCTTGAGGATCATCATCACCCGCTTGGTGTCGCGCGGGTTGGCCACCAGGATGTTGCGACCGCCCAGGGCCATGAAGATCAGGCCGTTCACCGTCAGCGAGAAGATGTGGTACATCGGGATGAGCGTGACCACGGTCTCGGTCTCGTCCGTCAGTTGTCCCTCGGCAAACGCCAGCGCCTGCTGACAGTTGGCCAGCACATTGCGGTGCGTCAGCATCGCCCCCTTGGACACACCGGTGGTGCCGCCGGTGTACTGCAAAAAGCCCAGATCATCGGCTTTCACGTCCACCGGTTTGAACTTGACCTTGGCCCCCTCCTTGAGCACATCGCGCATCCAGCGGGCGCCGGGCAGGCTGTACTCGGGCACCATTTTCTGCACACTGCGCAGAACGAAGTTCAGCAAGCGTCCCTTGGCGTTGATGAAGCCATCCGACAGCAGATCACCGATTTGCGTCAGCACGATGCGTTTGAGCTTCGTGCCGGGCATGGCGTCTTGCAAGGTCTTGGCGAAGGTCTCCATCACGATGATGGTTTCCGCGCCACTGTCGTTGAGGGCATGCGCCAGCTCTCGCGAGGTGTAAAGCGGGTTGATGTTGACCACGACCGCACCCAGCTTGAGAACCGCGAACAGGCTCACCGGATACTGGAAGGTGTTGGGCAGCATGATGGCCACCCGGTCGCCCTTCTTGACCCCCTGACTCTGCAGCCAACCGGCAAACGCCGTGACCAACCGATCCAGTCGGTCATTGCGCATCTCGGTGCCGATGCTCACAAAGCCAGGACGCTGTCGGTACTTGTTGACGCATTCGTCAAAGTACTGCCCGAGAGACTGATACTTGTTGACGTCGATGTCATGCGGCACGCCCTTCACGTAAGACGACAACCAGATGCGATTGGTCGAGCCGTCGGGGTTGACGATCGACTGGCCTGCGGGAAGGACGGTGGCGGCAACGCTGGCGTTCATGCTGTGTTCCTCTTGTACTGCGGTGGTGCGAAATGCTGGGCGCGCGCGGCTCAGCGCTCCAGGATGGCGACCACGCCCTGGCCACCTGCGGCGCAGATGGAGATCAGGCCACGACCCGATCCCTTTTGCGCCAGCATCTTGGCCAGCGAGGCCACAATGCGCCCACCGGTAGCGGCAAAGGGGTGGCCCGCAGCCAACGAGCTGCCGTTGACGTTGAGCTTGCTGCGGTCGATGGCGCCCAGCGGCTTGTCCAGACCCAGACGCTCCTTGCAGTACTTCGGATCTTCCCAAGCCTTCAGGGTGCACAGCACCTGGGCGGCAAAGGCCTCGTGGATTTCATAGAAGTCGAAATCCTGCAGCGTGAGACCTGCGCGTTGCAGCATGCGCGGCACGGCATAGGCCGGTGCCATCAACAGGCCTTCCTTCTTGTTGAAGAAGTCCACCGCAGCCACTTCGCTGTGTGTGATGTAGGCCTGCACAGGCAGGTTACGGGCCTGGGCCCACTCTTCGCTGGCCAGCAGCACGGCCGAGGCGCCGTCGGTCAAGGGGGTGGAGTTACCGGGTGTCAAGGTGCCCTGGCCCGGAGCCACCTTCTTGTCAAAGCAGGGCTTGAGCGAGCGCAGCTTTTCGATGGTCAGGCCTTCGCGCAGGTTGTTGTCCTTGGTCACGCCCTTGAAGGGTGTGATGAGGTCGGCCATGAAGCCTTCGCTGTAGGCGCGGGCCAGGTTGGCATGGCTGGTGCAGGCCAGTTGATCTTGCTCTTCGCGCGGGATGTTCCATTCGCGCGCCATCAGTTCAGCGTGCTCACCCATGGAGTGACCAGTGCGCGGCTCGCCATTGCGGGGAATGGCCGGCTTGACCAGCATGCTGGGGCGGATCTTGGCGAGCACTTTCAGCTGCGCCACGGTACCCTTGGCGCGGTTGGCTTCCATCAGGATCTTGCGCATCTTCTCGTTGATGCCGATGGGGGCGTCCGACGTGGTGTCCACGCCGCC
>CAYOJR010000122.1:0-1185 GCA_964404335.1 uncultured Aquabacterium sp. | reverse complement strand
CCTTGCAGCGTGGCGGTCAGCATCTCCTGGTTGGACACGTTGGAGTAGACCGTGTTGGAGCGGGCAAAGGGGATGCGGTTGCCGCCCAGGATGGCGACGCGACGGATGGTGTTGCTCATGGGAGAAAGTCCTTGAAACAGATGAAGGGATGTCGCGGGGGGTCAGTACGTGACCCGGCCGCGCAAATGAGGCTTGTCGCCACGTGCGTTGCGCACCTCGAAGACCGCGCCGTGCTCGTCGCGCACGGCCCACAAGGAGGCGCGTGCCGGCAGGAACAGCGGCGTTTTGAACTCGACTTGCACCGAGGCGTAGGCCACGTCTTCACGCGGCAACAAGGTGCTCAGTGCCTTGGCCTTGGTCCACATGCCATGCGCCACGGCGCGGCGGAAGCCCAGGAACTTGGCCGTGATGGCTGACAGGTGGATGGGATTAATGTCGCCCGACACCAGGCCATAACGGCGTCCAATGCCTGCTTCGGCATAGAAATCGGCCTGGCGCGACAGCGGCGGCAGTTCACCGAGCGCGCTGACATACGGCGCGCCCTGTGGCTGCCTCACGCCCATGCGCAGCAGGGTCAAGGTGCTGTCCCACACCAGTTGCCCATCGCGCAGGGCGCGGGCATGCAAGGTGAACACCTGCCCCTTCTCGTGCTTGAACAGCTCACCCGTCTGCATTTCGATGCGCAGCACATCGCCAGGCTGCACGCGCTGGTGCAAGGTGGCGCTGTTGGCCAGATGCACGATGCCCATGGCCGGCCACGGGAAACGTTTGCTGCCAAACAGCATCATGGCCAGCGGAAAAGCCTCCATGTGCAGGAACAGCATGGGCACGCCATGCGCCCGCTGGAAGCCGCACACCTTGGCGTAGGCATGGGCCTTCTTGCCGTCCACCACCACATGGGGGCGCACATAGGTGACCTGCGGCAGCGACTCAACCAGACCCGGACGCTTGGCGCTAGAGCGCAAGGCCCCCAGGTTCAGACTCAAGGGGCTGGGCAGCTTGTGGACTTCGATGATCTTCATGGCCGTGCGCATGAGAGTGACAGGAAGATCAGGCGCCGATCAGGCTCTGGCCGCAGACACGGACCACGTTGCCCGTGATGCCGCTGGAGGCGGGGCTGGCGAACCAGCCGATGGCCTCGGCCACGTCCACGGGCTGACCGCCCTGGCTCATGGAGTTCATGCG
>CAYOJR010000121.1:0-6505 GCA_964404335.1 uncultured Aquabacterium sp. | reverse complement strand
CGCCTTCTTCGCTGCCTTCGCCGTGAAGGTGCCGATGTGGCCGGTGCACACCTGGTTGCCGGACGCTCACGTGGAAGCCCCCACCGGTGGCTCCATCGTGCTGGCCGCGATCATGCTGAAGCTGGGTTGCTATGGTTTCCTGCGTTTCATGCTGCCGATCGTGCCGGATGCCTCGCATCAGTTCGCGCCGATCGTCATCGGTCTGTCGTTGATCGGTGTGATCTACATCGGTCTGGTGGCCATGGTCCAGCAGGACATGAAGAAGCTGGTGGCCTACTCGTCCATCGCCCACATGGGTTTTGTGACCCTGGGCTTCTTCATCTTCAATGAGCTGGGCATCGTCGGTGGCCTGGTGCAGATGATTGCCCACGGCTTCGTGTCGGGCGCCATGTTCTTCAGCATCGGCGTGTTGTACGACCGCGTGCACTCGCGTGAAATCGCCAGCTACGGCGGTGTGGTCAACACCATGCCCAAGTTCGCAGCTTTCGCCTTGCTGTTCTCGATGGCCAACTGCGGCCTGCCGGGTACCGCTGGTTTCGTCGGTGAATGGTTGGTGATCCTGGGTGCGGTTGAGTTCGATTTCCTGATCGGCTTGCTCGCGGCCACGGCCCTGATCTTCGGCGCGGCCTACACCCTGTGGATGTACAAGCGCGTGTACTTCGGTGCTGTGACCAACGACCATGTGCGCGAGCTGAAGGACATCAACGCCCGCGAATTCCTGATTCTGGCCGTGCTGGCGGCCGCCGTGCTGTGGATGGGTCTGCAGCCCAAGCCCTTCACCGATGTGATGCACGTTTCGGTGACGGAGCTGATCAAGCACGTCTCCCTGAGCAAGTTGAACTAAGGGCCGACACAAAATGACTGATTTGAACTGGCTCGCGGTGACCCCCGAGATCGTCCTGCTGGGCATGGCCTGTGTGGTGGCGATCCTCGATCTGTTCGTCACCTGCCCGCAGCGCAAGCCCACCTACTTCCTGACCATGCTGTCGCTGGCGGTGGTGGCCGGCTTGCACCTCAGCGCGCTCGACAGCGGTGCGTCGGTCTATGCCATGCAGCGCATGGTGGTGACCGATCCGATGGGGCACCTGTTGTCGCTGTGTGCGACCCTGGCCGTGATGGGCGCCCTGGTGTACGCCCAGAGCTATGCCGCCAGCCGTGACCTGCTCAAGGGCGAGTTGTTCTCGCTGAGCATGCTGTCGCTGCTGGGCATCTCGATCATGATCATCGGCAACAACTTCCTGACCATCTACCTGGGTCTGGAACTGATGTCGCTGTCGCTGTATGCCCTGGTGGCGCTGCGCCGTGATCACGCTCAAGCCACTGAAGCCGGCATGAAGTATTTTGTGCTGGGCGCGCTGGCCTCGGGTTTCCTGCTCTACGGTCTGTCGATGATGTACGGCGCCACCGGTTCGCTGGACCTGGCTGCGGTCTATCAGGCCACGCTGACCGGTGAGATCAACAAGCAGGTGCTGGCATTCGGTGTCGTGTTCATCGTCGCCGGTCTGGCCTTCAAGCTGGGTGTGGTGCCCTTCCACATGTGGGTACCTGACGTGTACCAGGGCGCACCCACGGCCGTGACCCTGCTGGTCGCTGGCGCGCCGAAGCTGGCAGCGTTTGCGATCACCATCCGCCTGCTGGTGGAAGGCCTGATCAACAGCGCCACCGACTGGCAGCAGATGCTGATGATCCTGGCCGTGGCCTCGATGGCCGTGGGCAACCTGGCCGCCATTGCGCAGACCAACCTCAAGCGCATGCTGGCGTACTCGGGTATCGCGCAACTGGGCTTCATGCTGCTGGGCTTCATCCCCAGCGTGGTGGCGGGCAACACGGTGTCGGCTGGCAACGGCTACGGTTCTTCGTTGTTCTACGTGCTGACCTACGTGCTGACCACCCTGGGCACCTTCGGCCTGATCATGGTGCTGTCGCGTCCGGGTTTCGAGTCGGAAGAGATTGCCGACCTGGCCGGTCTGCACAAGCGCAGCCCGATGCTGGCTGGTGTGATGGCGGTGTTCATGTTCTCGCTGGCGGGCATTCCGCCGACCGTGGGCTTCTACGCCAAGCTGGCCGTGTTGCAGGCGCTGATCACGACCAACTCCCCGGTTTTGCTGGGGGTGTCGATCGTGGCGGTGATGCTGTCGCTGATCGCGGCGTTCTACTACCTGCGTGTCGTGAAGGTCATGTACTTTGACGAACCGGTAGCCCAGGCTCCGGCCATCCAGGGCGGTGCGGCTTCGACACTGTTGTCGCTCAATGCCCTGGCCGTGCTGGCTTTGGGCGTGCTGCCTGGCGCATTGATGACCTTGTGCGCCAACGTGATCACCCAGTCTCTCGCAGGATGATGTCGACATGAAGATGGCCTTGCGTCGTCGAGAAGCACCATGACGGGCCTCGTGCCCGCATGGGCTGTGCTTCTGGTGCTGTTGGCCGCGTTGATCGCGGCCAATTTGCCTTTCTTGAATGACCGCCTTTTTCTGGTGGGACCGCGTCGCACACCCAAGTCGACTGGCTGGCGCTTGCTGGAGTTGCTGGTGTGGTGCGCCGTCGTGGCCTTGCTGGGGCGCGGGCTCGAGTCCCATCTGGGGCGTGTCAGCCCGCTGCGCTGGGAGTTCGTGGCGGTGTGGCTGTGCGTGTTTCTGACGCTGGCTTTCCCGGGTTTTGTGTGGCGCTACCTGCGCAAACATTGACCCGCGTTGGAGTATCGGGCCATGCCCTTGCCTGAGTCCACCTCGGTGCCTGCCGCACACGACATGCATTTGCGTGAGAACACGCTGACCTCAGAATCGGTGTACCAGGGGCATTTTCTGGCGTTGCGTCGCGACCGTGTGGCTTTGCCCGATGGACGGGAAGCCATCCGCGAATATGTCGTGCATCCTGGGGCCGTGATGGTGGTGCCGATCCTGCCCGATGGCCGTCTGGTGATGGAGCGCCAGTACCGGTATCCGGTAGGCCAGACCATGATCGAGTTCCCGGCTGGCAAGTTGAATGCAGGGGAGGGCGGACTCGCTTGCGCGCAGCGCGAACTGCTGGAAGAAACCGGCTATCGCGCTCGTCGTTGGGCCAAGGCAGGCGTCATGCACCCCGTGATCGGTTATGCGACCGAAGTCATCGAGGTTTGGTTTGCCGATGACCTGAGCCTGGGAGAGCGGCAACTCGACGAGGGTGAGTTCCTGGACGTTTTCACGGCCACGCAACAAGAGTTGGAAGACTGGATGCGCGATGGCCAATTGACCGACGCCAAAACGGTGGTGGGCATGATGTGGCTGCTGCAATGGCGTGCCGGGCGTTGGCCTTTGACGTGGCAGACGGTGTGAGCACCCGGATGAGACCCTGACGATGTTGGTGGTGGATCTGCATTGTGCGAATGGACATCATTTCGAAGGCTGGTTTGCGTCCGCCGATGATCTGACGTCCCAGCAGGCGCGCGGCCTGGTGTCATGCCCGGTGTGTGGCGACCGTGAGGTGGTGCGTCGACCTTCGGCGCCGCGTTTGAATGTCTCGCACCTGAAGGCCGATGCGATGTCGGGCGCCAGACGCATGCGGCCGGCTGGCGCAGCAGGTGCCGACGTGGTGCCAGAGACGGCGGCAGTCAATCCGGTCCGTGCCGCTGAGGTGACGCCGGATCAAGCACACCCCGACGCCATGCTGCAGGCCTTGCAGGCCGTCTACTTGCAGGTGGTGCGTCAGGTGGTCACCCATACCGAAGACGTGGGCGAGCGCTTTGCCGATGAGGCGCGCAGCATGCACCACGGCGAGGTGCCCGAGCGGCCGATTCGTGGGCAGACCTCCGCCGAGGAGCGTGAGGCTTTGCGCGAAGAGGGCATCGAGGTCCTGAGTTTGCCGATTCCTGAAGGACTCGAAGGTCCGTTGCAGTGAGGTGGACGCCAGGCGGCGCACCAAACGTCTGACGCGTCTGTCGGCAGGTGAGCGCGCCGCAGCTCAGGGTACCATGCGACCGGGGTTGAGCCGGTTTTCGGGGTCGAGCGCCTGCTTGATGGCGCGCATCCAGGCGGTACGCGTGGGACTTTGTCGTTGGCCCAGTTCGACCCGCTTGAGTTGCCCGATGCCGTGTTCGGCTGAGATCGTGCCACCCAGGCTGAGGGCCAGGTCGTACACCAGTGCGTGAATGCTGGCTTCGTGCCGGGTCAGGAAGACCTCGGTGGGCATGTCGAGTGGGGCTTGCACGTTGTAGTGCAGGTTGCCGTCGCCGAGGTGGCCAAAGCAGACAATGCGGCAGCGGGGGACCTGCTGCTGCAAGGCGGCTTCAGCTTGTTCGACAAATGCAGGCACGCGGGAGGTGGGCACGGCGATGTCGTGCTTGACCATGTGACCCTCGATCTTCTCGGCCATGGGGATGGCTTCACGCAAGGTCCACATGGCGCGGTACTGCGCCTCGCTGTGCGAGAGGATTGCGCGGTTCACGATGCCCTGTTGATGGGCCTGGTCCAGCAGGGTTTCGAGATCGTCAGTGAGGGTGCTGGTGTGCCCCGTGTCCGAGGTGTCAAGCAGGACGGTCCAGGCAGGCAGGTCAGCTTGCGCGGGGGTGAGCAGGGCACGCGCAGCCTGGGCCTGCTCAGGCAGATGCTGCAGTGCCAGCGCCAAGGTGGCCCGATGCATGACCTCGAAACCGGTGAGGCGGGCATCGAGTTGCCTGCGTGTGAGTTGCAGCAGGTTCACGCATTGCGTCAGGCTGTCGCAGCCGACCAGGGCGGCCTGATGACGTGTGGGGCGGGGGTAGAGCCGCAGGGTGGCGGCCGTGAGGATGGCGAGCGTGCCCTCGCTGCCGATGAACAGGTCGCGCAGGTCGTAGCCGGTGTTGTCCTTGCGCAGGCTTTTGAGACCGTCCCAGATGTCACCCTGGGCGGTGACCGCTTCCAGGCCCAGGCACAGTTCACGGGCCGTGCCGTAGCGCAGCACCTGGGTGCCGCCCGCATTGGTGGCGAGGTTGCCACCGATGGTGCAACTGCCCTCGGAGGCCAGACTCAGCGGGAACAGCAACCCGGCCTCGTCCGCAGCGCGCTGCACGTCGGCGAGCAGGCAGCCGGCCTGCACGGTCATGGAGAGATTGTCGGCATCGACTTCGAGCACGCGGTTGAGGCGCTTGAGGTTGAGCACGATCTGCTGACCGCTGTCGTCGGGCACCGAACCACCGACGAGGCTGGTGTTGCCGCCTTGGGGCACGATGCTGACGCGGTGCTGGGCGCACAGGCGAACCACTTTGGCCACTTCCTGCGCGCTGGCGGGACAGACGATGGCCAGAGCCTGCCCACGGAAGCGCTTGCGCCAATCAACCTGGTGGCCTTCCAGGGGGGCGTGTGGACCGGGGATGAGCACCGATGACGCACCGACCGTCTGGCGCAGGGCCTCCAGCAAGGCGTCGAATTGCCCGCAGGGTGGGGCCGGGGTGTCGGTCATGGGGTGTCGCTTGACTTGGTCTTGCGCGGCAAGACGCGCAGGCGCAGGCGGATGTACACAGAGCAGGCGGTGAACAAGACCATGCTGAACGCAATTTCAACGCCTGCCAGGAGTTGAGACATGCACGCATCACCGGTGAGGCGCACGATGCCCTCGGTGAAGTACAGCCAGATCAGCAGGGTGAGCCAGCGGTAGGTGTAGAGGCGATGCTTGAGCAGGCCGGTCACGCCCAGGCACAGGGGCAGCACCTTGAGCGCCAGCATGCCGGTGCCTCCGGGCAAGGGGGCGAGCCAGAGCTCCCACGTGACACCCAGGACGATGAGACCCGCCAACGCCGCCACGCACACGATGCGCAGGCGTTCGATGAGGGCGAGACGCTCGGGTGGATGGTGGGCGACGAAGGCGTCGGGATCGCTGGAATCGTTGTCGGTGGAGGGGGTGTCGGAAGAGGTGTTCATGGATGAAAAATCAGTCGCACACGGTGGGGACAGCCCAGTTGGTGCGCGCATGGCTGGCATCATAGCCAGATGACGTCACATTGGACTTTTTGGGAGCATGCCGGGCAACGTTGGAGGCTGCTTGTCTCGACCCTGCAGCAGTGGCCCTGGCGCCAGACCTACGACACCTTGCGGCAGCGTTTTCGCGAAGATCGGCTGGGCCTGACGGCGGGCAGCCTGACGTTCACGACCACGATCGCGGTGGTGCCCTTGTTCACGGTGATGCTGGCCTTGTTCAGCGCGTTCCCGGTGTTTGCGCGTTTTCGCAAGGTGCTGGAGCAGCAGGTGATCCAGGGGTTGGTGCCCGATGCGATCGCCAAGCAGGTGTTGTTGTCGCTGACCAAGTTTGCAGGCAAGGCGAGCCAGTTGGGGGGGCTGGGCATGATTTTGCTGGGCGTCACGGCCATGGCCTTGATGCTCACCATCGACCACACCCTCAATGGCATCTGGCGGGTGCGCCGCTCGCGGCCCATCACGCAGCGGGTCTTGGTGTACTGGGCCGCATTGACGCTGGGGCCTTTGCTGTTGGGGGCGAGTCTGTGGGTGACGTCGTACCTGCTGTCGGCGTCGCGCGGGCTGGTTGACGAACTGCCGGG
>CAYOJR010000120.1:0-6550 GCA_964404335.1 uncultured Aquabacterium sp. | reverse complement strand
CGCTTGACCACGGCCAGCGTCTTGTCGATCAGCGGCTTGGCCAGCTCGGCCAGCTTGGCACGGGTCAGCGTCACCGACAGCATGCCGCCCGACAGCGCACACGACAGGTGCGCGCTGCCATCGGTGGACAGTTTTTCCTTGGTGTGACGCGCCGCCACCAACACGGTGCGCTTGTCCTGCGGCGTGGTGGCCTGCATCTGCGATTGGGCCAGTGCGTAGTCGGCCAGGATGTGGTCCACGTCGTCACCACCCAGGGCCGAATCGCCGCCCGTGGCCACCACCTCGAACACGCCGTGGCTGAGTTGCAGCAGCGAAATGTCGAAGGTGCCGCCACCCAGGTCATAGATGGCGTAGAGACCTTCGGCGCCATTGTCCAGACCGTAGGCAATCGCCGCCGCCGTGGGCTCGTTGAGCAGGCGCAGCACGTTCAGGCCGGCCATCTGGGCCGCGTCCTTGGTCGCTTGGCGTTGGGCGTCGTCGAAGTACGCGGGCACGGTGATGACGGCACCAAACAGGTCGTCGTTGAAGGTGTCTTCGGCGCGCTGACGCAGGCTGGCCAGGATCTCGGCTGACACCTCGATGGGCGACTTCACGCCGGCCACGGTGCGGATTGCGACCATACCGGGCTGGTCTTCAAACTGGTACGGCAGGCGGCCCGCATCAGGCAGGTCAGCCAAGCGACGACCCATGAAACGCTTCACCGACACGATGGTGTTCTGCGAGTCTTCGGCCTGCGCTGCCAAGGCCTCGAAACCGATCTGGCGACGGGTTTGACCTTGAGCGTCGAGCAGGTAGCGCACGGCCGAAGGCAGGATCACGCGACCGTTCTGATCCGGCAGGCATTCAGACGCGCCATTGCGCACGGAGGCCACCAGCGAATGCGTGGTGCCCAGGTCGATGCCCACCGCGATGCGGCGCTGGTGGGGGTCGGGCGATTGCCCGGGTTCGGAGATTTGCAGCAGGGCCATGGGTGGGTCGTTTGCGTTCGCGCCTTCAGGCGGCGTCTTCGTAACGTTCTAGGCGGGCATCGATCTCTTCGAGCAAGCGATCGATGAACATCAGGGCGCGCACTTCCTGCGCGGCCTCGGTGGGGTTGGCGTCCACGTCCAGCAAGCGGGTCACACGGGCGATGCGGGCCTTGCGGTCGAGTTGCACCTCGTCGGACAGTGCCTCCACCTCGGCTACCGTGTCGGCTTCTTCCAGGGCTTCGCGCCACTGCATTTGCTGCGTCAAGAAGGCACCCGGCATGGCGGTGTTGCTCTCGGACTGCACGGGCGCGCCCGCCAGTTCGCACAGGTAGGCAGCGCGTTTGAGCGGGTCTTTGAGTCGCTGGTGCGCTTCGTTGACGCGCACAGCCCACTGCATGGCCAGGCGTTGCGCGGTGCCACCTTCGGCGGCAAAGCGATCAGGATGGACCCGTGCCTGCAAGGCTTTCCAGGCAGCATCCAATTGGCTGCGGTCCAGCGCAAAACTCTTGCGCAGGCCCAGCAGGGTGAAGTCGTCAGCGTCGATGTTCATGGTGTGTGAAAAGGCGAAACCCCACCACAGGGTGGGGCTTCATCCGACGCAAGGCATGCGAAACGCCTCAGATGCGGAAAGACTCGCCGCAACCGCAACGGTCGCGCTCGTTGGGGTTGTTGAACTTGAAGCCCTCGTTGAGGCCTTCACGCACAAAATCGAGCTCCGTGCCGTCGATGTAAGGCAGGCTCTTGGGGTCGACCAGGATCTTGACGCCGAGTTGCTCGAAGACGATGTCTTCGGGGTTGATCTCGTCGGCGAACTCGATCTTGTAGGCCAAGCCCGAGCAGCCCGTGGTCTTGACCCCCAGGCGCACGCCCACGCCCTTGCCACGACGGGCCAGGTAACGCGTGATGTGACGTGCCGCAGCCTCGGTCAGGCCCACGGACATGTTGGCGTCGACCGCACCGATCTCGGCCAGGGGACCGTTACCGGGCCCACTGGTGCACGAGCCGGAGGTGGCTTGATCAGCTTGCATGTTTGGTCTTGTAGTCGTTGACGGCGGCCTTGATCGCATCTTCCGCCAGGATGGAGCAGTGGATCTTGACCGGAGGCAAGGCCAGCTCCTCAGCGATCTGAGTATTCTTGATTTCCAGCGCCTCGTCCAGCGTCTTGCCGCGCACCCACTCGGTCACGAGCGAGCTCGAGGCAATGGCAGAGCCGCAGCCGTAGGTCTTGAAGCGCGCGTCTTCGATCACGCCGGTGGACGGGTTGACCTTGATCTGCAGCTTCATCACGTCGCCGCAAGCCGGGGCGCCGACCATGCCGGTGCCCACAGTCTCGTCGCCCTTTTCGAAAGAGCCAACGTTGCGGGGGTGTTCGTAGTGGTCGATGACCTTGTCGCTGTATGCCATGGTGTTACTCCAAATCTCGTCGGTGGCTGCGGACACCCGCAGCCGTGGCGGGCACGATCAGTGTGCCGCCCATTGAATAGTGCTGATGTCGATACCGTCTTTGTACATGTCCCACAGGGGCGACAGTTCGCGCAGCTTGGCGACACGGTCCTTGAGGGTGGTGATGACGAAATCGACTTCTTCTTCGGTCGTGAAACGGCCGATGGTCATGCGCAGCGAGCTATGGGCCAACTCGTCGCTGCGGCCCAGGGCGCGCAGCACATAGCTGGGCTCCAGGCTGGCCGAGGTACAGGCCGAGCCCGAGGACACGGCAATGCCCTTGATGCCCATGATCAGCGACTCGCCTTCCACATAGTTGAAGGAGACGTTGAGGTTGTGGGCGACGCGCTTGTCCAGATCGCCGTTGACGAAGATCTGTTCGATGTCTTGCAGGCCGGCCAGCAGGCGGTCACGCAGGGCCTTGACGCGGGCGTTCTCATCGGCCATTTCTTCTTTGGCGATGCGGAAGGCTTCACCCATGCCGACGATCTGGTGCGTGGGCAAGGTGCCCGAGCGCATGCCACGCTCGTGGCCGCCCCCGTGCATCTGGGCTTCCAGGCGCACGCGCGGCTTGCGGCGCACATACAGGGCACCGATGCCCTTGGGGCCGTAGGTCTTGTGCGAGGCCAGGCTCATCAGGTCGACGGGCAGCGTGGCCAGGTCGATGTCGATCTTGCCGGTGGCTTGCGCAGCGTCCACGTGGAAGATGATGCCCTTCTCACGGCACAGTGCGCCGATTGTCGGGATGTCCTGGATGACGCCGATCTCGTTGTTCACGTACATGACCGAGATCAGGATGGTGTCGGGGCGGATGGCGGCTTTCAGCACGTCCAGATCCAGCAGGCCGTCGTCCTTGACGTCGAGGTAGGTGGCTTCGAAACCCTGGCGCTCGAGTTCACGCACGGTATCGAGCACAGCCTTGTGCTCGGTCTTGACCGTGATGATGTGCTTGCCACGGGTCTTGTAGAACTGCGCGGCGCCCTTGAGGGCCAGGTTGTTGGACTCGGTGGCACCCGAGGTCCAGACGATTTCACGCGGGTCGGCACCGATCAGGTCGGCGACCTGTTGACGGGCTTTTTCCACGGCGGCTTCGGCTTCCCAGCCATAAGCGTGGGTGCGCGAAGCCGGGTTGCCGAAGTGCTCACGCAGCCAGGGAATCATGGCGTCGACGACGCGGGGGTCACACGGCGTGGTCGCGCCGTAGTCCATGTAGATGGGGAAATGCGGGGTCATGTCCATGATGGGGACTCAGTGGCTGGCGCCAGACAGGTCAATGCGACCCGACAGGCTGCGGTGTACAAACGCTTGATAAGCCTCAATTATCAGGGTGCGCCACCCTCTGCCGAGACAGAGAGGGTCGGATGCCCCTTATTTGGTCAGGGCCGCACCCAGAGCAAACACGGAATTGGGCGCCGTGACCTTGATAGGCTTGACCACCGGCTGCGTGGAAATGGCCCGCTTGATGGGCTGTGCCTCGATGGACACCCCCCTGGCAAGCTGGTCATCTACCAGCTTGCGCAGATTGACCGAGTCCAGATACTCGATCATCTTGTTGTTCAGATTGGTCCACAGGTCGTGGGTCATGCAGCGTCCGCCGTCTTCACCCATGCAGTTTTCCTTGCCGCCGCAACCAGTGGCGTCGATGGGCTCATCGACCGCAACGATGATGTCGGCCACCGTGATGTCTTCGGCTTTGCGACCGAGGGAATAGCCACCGCCCGGACCACGGGTGCTCTCGACGAGTTCGTGGCGACGCAGCTTGCCGAACAACTGTTCCAGGTACGACAGCGAGATCTGTTGACGCTGACTGATGGCAGCCAGGGCGACGGGGCCGGTGTGCTCCCGCAGGGCCAGATCAATCATGGCCGTGACGGCAAAGCGGCCTTTGGTGGTCAAACGCATGGCAATACTCCTTATGCGGGATCGAACATGGCCCCACGCTGACCCTGGGTCGGTCAGTCCTGTCACCGCCAGATCACCTGACGGATCAAGGCGAGGTCAATCCCGAGTGTTTGAGTCAATTATACGCTTCCCTACTGTTTTAGTCAACTATATATCAGGGTTCACCCGAGTCGACCGCAACCCGGCCGGGTTTGCTGTCACCTTCATGTCACCCAATCGACATGCCTCGGACACAGAGGTTTCCTAGCATCGCGCTGGTCCATTCCCCAACGCAGATCAAGGAAAAATCACATGTCTTACCTGACCGACAAACTCCGTGCCGATGCCGCCGCTGCGCGCGGCGAAGCTGAGATCACGCACGTTCCCGGCCAGATGCTCGACGAGGTCTTGGCTCAAATGCCGATGAAGCGCCGCTCCTTGCTGCGCGGCAGCCTGGGCGCATCGCTCACAGCGATCTTTGGCGCCAGCGCTCTGAGCGCCTGCGGTGGCGGCAGCGACGATGCGCCCGCCGCTCCTGGCACCAAGGGAAACTACAGCGTTGACTTCCAGAAAGTTGACGCCACGGTGGGCTCCAAAGTGACCGTGCCTGCCGATTACACCGTCGAGGTGTTGTACAGCGCTGGTGATGCACTGATCAGCCCGTCTGTCGCCTACACCGCTGGCTCGACCATGTCGCTGGGTGACTTGGAAAAGGTTTCCGGCGGCAATCACGACGGCATGTACTGGTACGCGATCCCAGGCAAAGACGCGAACAAGCACGGTCTGCTGGCAATCAACCACGAGAACATCGATGCGTTCATGCTGAGCCTGGACGCACGCCCCATCACCGAGGACAAGGTCAAGGCTTGCCTGGCCAACGTCGGCGTGTCCATCGTGGAAGTCAAGCTGAACGACACCACGAAAAAGTGGGAGGTCGTCGTCGGATCGCCATACAACAAGCGCTACTCCGGCAACACCAACTACAAGACCTCCGGCCCAGCCGCCAGTGTGATTGGCGACGTCGTGGGCACGCTCAACAACTGCGCCAGTGGTTCAACCCCATGGGGCACCTACCTCACCTGCGAGGAATCCACCGACAACTACTGGTACTCGGAGTTTGGTTTGACCCCACCTGCTGACGCCGGGTACGGATGGGTGGTCGAAATCGATCCGCTGGGTGAACTCTCCGCGCTGGCCACCCCGGTCAAGCACACGGCCATGGGCCGCTTCGACCACGAAAACACCGCCTACATGCTCAACGCCAACAATCGCGTGGCGTTTTACATGGGAGACGACACCAGGTCCGGATCGATTTACAAGTTCGTTCCGTCAGTCACCTACAACCCCACAAACC
Organism: uncultured Aquabacterium sp.; assembly: GCA_964404335.1. Taxonomy (GTDB): domain Bacteria; phylum Pseudomonadota; class Gammaproteobacteria; order Burkholderiales; family Burkholderiaceae_C; genus Aquabacterium. The sequence continues at coordinate 904 of CAYOJR010000120.1, read as the reverse complement.
GCGCAGCCAATGCAACCCTGTTGACCCAGGGCAAGCTGTACGCCGCCAAGTTCAACGCCGACGGGACGGGTCAATGGCTTGAACTGACGCAAGGCCTGAATGGTCTGACGGCCAACGCAACCGACCCTGGCCGGAGCGACAAGGCGAGCACGTCTTCGACCATCGACTTCCTGACGCAAGCTGACGTCGTGATCAATTGCAAAGCTGCCGCACGCGTGGCGGGCGCCACCCAGATGGACCGCCCAGAATGGATCACCGTCGGCCTCGACGGCAAGGTGTACTGCACCTTGACCAACAACTCGGAGCGCACCATCGTTGATGCTGCCAACCCACGGGCGAGCAACTCGCACGGCCACATCATCGAATGGACCGAAACCAACAACGATGCGACCGCCACCACATTCAAGTGGGAAATTTTCCTGCTGGCTGGCTCGCAAAAGCTGAGTTCCGCCAACTTGAAGGGGGACATCAATGGTGACGAGTTCTCCAGCCCGGACGGCTTGCTCATCGACCCGCAAGGCCGCCTGTGGGTTCAAACCGATGCGGGCACCGGCTCCAGCACGACCAACATCTTCGGCAACAACGCGATGTACCACGTGGATCAGACCACCAAGCGCTCGACCCGCTTCCTGGTCGGTCCGGACGGCTGCGAAATCACCGGCCTGGCCTACACGCCTGACTTGAAGACTTTCTTCATCAACATCCAGCACCCGAACGACGGTTGGCCGGTCGCCGGTCAACCGGGTCGCTCGTCGACCATTGTGGTTCGCCACAAGGAAGGCAAGCCGGTCGGCGCCTGATCTGACAGGCCTCAACCATGGATCGGACAGTCATGCTGCTCGGCCTGACCCCACGGTGCATCAGCCCGTGGGGTTTCTGCTTTGCAGACTCAGTTGCTCGGCTT
>CAYOJR010000119.1:0-6582 GCA_964404335.1 uncultured Aquabacterium sp. | reverse complement strand
AGGGCACGCCCCCGGGCATGAACACCATCGCCTACAACACCTCCAAGGCGGCGGCGATCCACTTTGCCAAGACGCTGGCATCCGAGTGGGGCCACTACGGCATCCGGGTCAACGCGATCTGCCCGGGCTTCTTCCCCACCAAGCTGGCCAACGGCCTGATCGACAAGCTGGGCGACGTCCTGGTGGCGCGCACCCCGCTGCGCCGCCTGGGCGGCGACGAGGACCTCAAGGGCACGGTGGCCTTCCTGGCCTCCAACGCCTCGCGCCACATCACGGGCCAGGCCATTGTGGTCGATGGCGGCGCCAGCATCATCTGAGGACGGGATCACGCGATGAGCGCCAACGCCGACAGCGCCTTTTCGGGCACCCGCCCCGTCTCGCCCCAGCATGCCTTTGACGAAGGCAAGCTGGCTGCCTACATCCGCGCCCACGTTGCCGATTTCAGCGGCGAGTTGCAGGTGGCGCAGTTCAAGGGCGGGCAGTCCAACCCGACCTTCCTGGTGCAGGCGGGCTCGCAGCAGTATGTGCTGCGCCGCAAGCCGCCCGGGGTGCTGCTGCCCTCGGCCCACGCCGTGGACCGCGAGTTCAAGGTCATCAGCGCGCTGGCCGGCACCGATGTGCCCGTGGCCAAGGCCCATGCCCTGTGCCAGGACCCGGAAGTCATCGGCACCGACTTCTACCTGATGGACTATGTGCAGGGCCGCATCTTCTGGGACCCCAAGCTGCCCGACGTGGCAGCAAAGGACCGCCCGGCCCTGTACGACGAGCTCAACCGCGTGATCGCCGCGCTGCACCGCGTGGACTACCAGGCCGTGGGCCTGGGCGACTACGGCAAGCCCGGCGAGTACCTGGCCCGCCAGGTGGCCCGCTGGACCAAGCAATACCGCGCGTCCGAGACCGAAAACATCGAGGCGGTCGAGCGCCTGATCGAATGGCTGCCGGCGCACATTCCGGCTGGGGACGAAACCGCCATCGTGCACGGTGACTACCGCTTCGACAATGTCATCTTCCACCCCACCGAGCCACGCATCCTGGCCGTGCTGGACTGGGAGCTGTCCACCCTGGGCCACCCCCTGGTGGACTTCGCCTACCACTGCATGACCTGGCGCATGGACGGCTCGACCGGCCGCGGCCTGGGCGACCTGACGCCTGAGCAGATGGCTCAGATGATGATCCCGGCCGAGTCCGACTACGTGAAGCGCTACTGCGAGCGCACCGGCCGCGACGGCATCCCCGAGCGCGACTGGTCGTACTACATGGTCTTCAACCTCTTCCGCCTCACCGGCATCTTGCAAGGCGTGATGAAACGCGCCCTGCAAGGCAACGCGTCCAGCGCCGAGGCGATCGCCACCGGCAAGCGCGCCAAGCCCCTGGCCGAGCAGGCCTGGCGCATGGTCGAACAGATGAAGCTGGCTTGAACACCAAGCCAGCGCCCCTCACTCCCCCACCTCATACCGGAGCCCCCTGATGGACTTTTCCTACTCCCCCAAAGTCATCGACCTGCAAAAGCGCCTGACGGCCTTCATGGACGAGCACATCTATCCGGCCGAAAGCGTGTACCACGATGAGGTGGAAGCCAACCGCGCGGCCGGCAACCCCTGGCAGACCACCAAGATCATGGAGGAGCTCAAGGCCAAGGCCCGTGCTGCCGACCTGTGGAACCTGTTCCTGCCCGAGTCGAAGTACGGCGCTGGCCTGACCAACCTGGAGTACGCGCCCTTGTGCGAAATCATGGGCCGCTCCCACATCGCCCCCGAGGCCTTCAACTGCTCGGCCCCCGACACCGGCAACATGGAGACCCTGGTGCGCTACGCCACCGAGGCCCAGCAACAGGAATGGCTGCTGCCCTTGCTGGACGGCAAGATCCGCTCGGCCTTCGCCATGACCGAACCCGGTGTGGCCTCGTCGGACGCCACCAACATCGAAGCCAGCATCGTGCGTGAAGGCGACGAGTACGTGATCAACGGCCGCAAGTGGTGGACCTCGGGTGCGCCCGACCCACGCTGCGAGATCCTGATCTTCATGGGCAAGACCGCGCCCGACCACCCCGATGCCCACAAGCGCCAGTCCATGATCCTGGTGCCGATGAAGACCCCCGGCGTGAAGATGGAGCGCGCCCTGCCGGTGTTCGGCTACGACCACGCCCCGCACGGCCACGGCGAGGTCAGCTTTGACAATGTGCGCGTGCCGGTGAGCAATGTGCTGCTGGGCGAGGGCCGTGGTTTCGAGATCGCCCAAGGCCGCCTTGGCCCGGGCCGCATCCACCACTGCATGCGCCTGATCGGCCTGGCCGAACGCGCGCTGGAATTGATGTGCAAGCGCGCGCTGAGCCGCGTGGCCTTCCACCGCCCCATCGCCGACCAGGGTGTGACACGCGAGCGCATCGCCAATGCGCGCATCCTGATCGACCAGGCCCGCTTCCTGGTGCTCAACGCGGCCTACATGATGGACACCGTGGGCAACAAGGTCGCCAAGAAGGAAATCGCCATGATCAAGGTGGCCGCGCCGACCATGGCCTGCCAGGTGATCGACTGGGCCATGCAGGTGCATGGCGGCGGCGGCGTGAGCGACGATTTCCCGCTGGCCGCAGCCTATGCCAACGCCCGCACCCTGCGCTTTGCCGACGGCCCGGACGAAGTCCACCGCAACCAGATCGGCAAAATGGAGCTGGCCCGTTACCAGAAGAAGGCCTGAGGGAGGCTCACACCATGTCTGACCGACACATGGCCCATTGGCCTCGCAACCTGCCACACCACCTGACCATCCCGGCCACCAACCTTTACCGCAACGTCGAGTTCTCGGCAGCGCGCTTCCCGGACAAGGCCGCCCTGGTTTTCTACGACGGCGTCACCACCTACCGTGAGTTTGACGACCAGATCCAGCGTCTGGCCGGCTACCTGCAGCAAGACTGCGGCGTGGCGCGCGGCGACCGCGTGCTGCTCTACATGCAGAACAGCCCGCAGTTCATCGTCGCGTACTACGCCATCTTGCGGGCGGACGCCGTGGTGGTGCCCGTCAACCCGATGAACATGACCGAGGAGCTGCGCCACTATGTGAGCGACGCCGACGCCCGCGTCATCATCGCCCCGCAAGACCTGTACAAGCAGGTGCAGCCGCTGCTGGCGGAAGGCCGGGCTCAACAGACGAGCCAGCCTGAGGCCCCGGGGTTGCGCCATGCCATCGTGGCCGCCTACAGCGACTACCTGCCCGCCGAGACCGATCTGCGCGTGCCCGCTTTCGTGAGCGAGCCGCGCCAGGCCATCGACGAGCCCGGCGTGGTGTTGTGGGCCGATGCGATGGCCGCGAACCGCCGCCCCGGCCCGCTGACCACCGGCCCCGACGACCTGGCCGTGATGCCCTACACCTCGGGCACCACCGGCCACCCCAAAGGTTGCATGCACACGCACCGCAGCGTGATGTACAACACCGTGGCCGGCACGCAATGGATCGGCACGCCGATGGACGGCGTGTCGCTGGCGGTGCTGCCGCTGTTCCACGTGACGGGGATGCAAAACGGCATGAACGGCACGCTGTTCGTGGGCGCCACCGTGGTGCTGCTGCCGCGCTGGGACCGCGATGCCGCGGCGCAGCTGATCCAGCGTTACAAGGTCACAGGCACGCAGATGATCGTGACCATGGTCGTGGACCTGCTGTCCAACCCGCGCCTGGGCGAGTACGACCTCTCCAGCATCGCCCGCCTCAGTGGTGGCGGGGCCGCCATGCCCGAAGCGATCGCCACCAAGCTCAAGGAAGTCTGCAACCTGGACTACCTGGAAGGCTATGGCATGTCGGAGACGATTGCCCCCACGCACATCAACCCGCTGGAGCGGCCGATGAAGCAGTGTCTGGGCATCCCCATTTTCGATGTGGACGCGCGTGTGGTGGACCCCCTCACCTTTGCCGAGCTGCCACCGGGCGAGGTGGGCGAGATCATCGTGCACGGCCCACAGGTCATGCAGGGCTACTGGAAGAACCCGGCCGCCACCGAAGCGGCCTTCGTCACCATCGACGGCAAACGCTTCCTGCGCACGGGCGACCTGGCCCGCACCGATGAGCACGGCTACTTCTACATGGTTGACCGCCTCAAGCGCATGATCAACGCGTCGGGCTTCAAGGTGTGGCCTGCTGAGGTCGAGGCGCTGATGTACCACCACCCGGCCATCCAGGAGGTGTGCGTGATCGCGGCCAAGGACGAACGACGCGGCGAGACCGTGAAGGCCGTCGTCGTGCTCAAGCCGGCCTTCCGCGGCCAGGTCACCGAGCAAGAGATCGTGGACTGGGCCCACGACCACATGGCCGCCTACAAGAGCCCGCGCATCGTCAGCTTTGCCGAATCGCTGCCCAAGTCGGGCGCAGGCAAGGTGATGTGGCGCGAGCTGCAAGCGCAGGAGGCCTGAGCCCTTCGCAGCGGCCCTGCCCCGGGGGCGGGCTGGGTGGCCTGCACGCGCAGCCACACGTGGGTGAGGGGCGGCATGGGGCGGTGCGAAACCGCGGGCGAGACGGTATGCTCTGCCTGCACGCCCGAGGCGTCGCATTCCCCCATGCCATCGCCGCCCCCAGAGAGATCCGCCCCATGCATCAGGAGCGCCAGCGCAGGATTCGTGAGTTGTTCGATGAGTACATCGAGATGTACGCCACACGGGACGCGCGGCTGACACAACGTTTCAGCCAGAACTTCACCGGATTCACGGGCAGCTGGGGGCGCCTGGTCCAAGATCGCGACGAATGGAACCGCATCACCCGGCAGGACTTTGAGCAGGTCCCCGGCCCCATTCGCCTGGAAGTGATCAACCTCGCCATGCAGGACCTGTGTGATGACGTGGTGTCGGTCGCCGCGACCTTGCACATCCACCTGCCTCATCACGACGATGTGTTCGCCAAGGAGGTGGTGCGGCTGGTACTGGTCTTCCGCCACGAGGGGGACGCCTGGCTGATCACGCATTGCAGCTATTCGGTGCCGTACCAGATTGCCAGCGACGACGAGATTTTTCCGCTCCACAGCCTACAGGCGCAAAACCGCGCCTTGCAGGCGCTGGTGACCGAACGGACGCGGGCCCTGAATGAGAGCCAGGCCTTCTACCGCATGCTGACCGAGGACACGGAAGACGTGCACTGGCGCATGGACCGCGACGGCATCGTCACCTACGTCAGCCCGGCAGATGAGCGCATGCGGGGCTTTCGGGCCGATGAAGTGGTGGGGCATTCGGTGTTCGACGTGCTCACCGAGGCGTCCGGCAACTTGCTCAAGGACGTGTTGGATGCCAGCGGCGCCGACCATCTTCTGTCGGATCAGAACGGCTCTCACACGTTGGAGGTGCAGCAACACTGCAAGGACGGGCGCCTGACCTGGGGCGAGGTCCTGATCAAACCCGACCACAACGCCCAAGGCGAACTCCTCGGATACCACGGCGTCACACGCAATGTCACCGAGCGCAAGCGCCTGGAGGAGCAAATCCGCCAGCTGGCCTTCCACGACACGCTCACCAACCTGGCCAACCGCCGCCTGCTGCGGGAGCACCTGGAACAGGCGATGCGCGACAGCAAGCGCAGCCACCACCATGGGGCCCTGATCTACCTGGATCTCGACAACTTCAAGCCCCTTAACGACCTGCACGGTCATGCCATGGGTGACCTGCTGCTGATCGAGGTGGCCGCACGCCTGAAAAGCTGTGTCCGCGAAGCCGATACCGTGGCACGGATCGGCGGCGACGAGTTCGTAGTGCTGCTGCGCGCCTTGGACACCCCGAGGAAGGAGGCGTGTGAGCATGCCCTCGCCATTGCAGAGAAAATCCGCGCCCGCCTGGCCGAACGCTATGTGCTGCACCCCACGCCGGAGGCCCCCGCCATCGCGCACGACTGCACCGCCAGCATCGGTGTGGCACTGTTCCACGGTCGCGATGAACCGATGGACGGCCTGATGGAGCACGCAGACCAGGCCATGTACCAAGCCAAGGAAGAGGGACGCAACCGCGTGCACCTGGCATCGCCCCTCCCCGAGAGCCCGTCGCCTTTGCGCTGATGCGTGGGGGGGACGCCGCGCGCCGGCCTCATGCCATGACCCGATGTCGTCAGGACTAGTCCACCCGAAGGATGGCCCACCGTTATGTACCGGTGTACATTGCGCACAGTCAACCGCCACACGGTGCAGCCATGTCAGTCATTCAGTTCTCTCGTCGCGCTGTCCTGCTGGGTGCGATCGGTCTTGTGTGGAGCAGTCTCGCCCTGGCGGGCGAGATCACGGTGTCGGCCGCAGCCAGCCTGACGAACGCCTTCAAGGAAGTCGCGCAGCGCTTTGAGCAGCAACACCCTGGCAGCAAGGTGTTGCTGAACTTTGGCGCCTCGGGCGCCCTGCTCCAGCAAATCGCCAAAGGCGCCCCGGTGGATGTCTTGGCTTCGGCCGACCAGGACACCATGGACCTGGCGGCGCAGCAAGGTCTGATCCTGACCAGCGGCCGCCGCAACTTCGCCCGCAACACCCTGGTGGTGGTCGTGCCCGCAGGCAGCACCCTGCCCCTGCGCGGGCTGCGGGATCTGACCCAGCCCGCCGTGCAGAAGGTCGCCATCGGCAACCCGGCCAGCGTC
>CAYOJR010000118.1:3027-6725 GCA_964404335.1 uncultured Aquabacterium sp. | reverse complement strand
GGTCGGTTCGATCTCGGCCTCCTTGCATCTGGTTTCGCCCACGGCAGCGGGTTTGTTTCACCGGGCTGTGCTTGCCAGCGGCGTCGCCGCACCAGGTCTGTTGAGTTCAACCAAATACGCCGAGCTTGGAGATGCGATTGCGCTCAAAGCTGGATGTCCGGCGGGCCCCAATCAGATGACTTGTCTGCGCAGCAAGTCGCCGGAAGATTTGCTGAAGGTGTCGCCCACCTACGCCGACATTGGCCGCAACGGCCTGGGCTGGCAGAACTTCATCGACGGCACCGTGGTGACGGGTGATGTGTTTGCGGCGCTGTCCAAGGGCAACTTCAACAAGGTTCCGCTGATGGTGGGCACCACCAAGGACGAGGGGCGTGGCTTCATTCCGCTGTCCTACGACCTGGATGGCACACCCATGACACAAGATGAGTATGTGGATGCCACCAAGCGCTTCATCGGCAGCTTCATGCAACCGATGTTGACCGGTGTGATGTACCCCAGCAGCAAACTGGGTAGCCCGGCTCAGGCGTACTCCCAACTGGTGACCGACGGCTGGTTTGCTTGCCAGAGCAATGAGGTGGCGTATCGCGCCAGCGGCTTCGTGCCGACCTACGCCTACGAGTTTGCGGATCGCAATGCACCGGAGTACGTCCGTGACCCCTTCATGGCATCTGGGGCTTACCACGCGTCGGACCTGCTGTACTGGTTCCAGCGCGCAGTGGGAGGCGCACCACTGGTGCTGAACCCGGCACAAAAGCGTCTGTCTGATCAGATGATCCGCTACTGGGCGCGCTTTGCCGAAGGTGGTCAACCCAATGGCAGTGGCGATCCGGCGTGGCCGAAGTTCAACAAACTGAGCACACCGTTCCTGACACTGGTGCCCGATGACATCTCGGTGCAGGACTGGGGGGCCTTCCAGCGTGCGCACCAGTGCACCGCTTGGTCCCTGATGTACGGCATGCGCTCGCTGGGCGCCGTGTGATCTGTGTCGTGCCGACCGTGCGCCCGAGGGGCGCCGGTTGACACAAACCGCACGCTGGTCTGTACCCGTGATACAGGCTAGGCAGTGAAGCCCTTGAGCAGGGCGCGCTGCAGCCGGGTGGAGGCTACGGCCAGCGTGCCTTGATGTACTGGGGCCAAGTTGGCCCATCGCTGCTCCAAATCGCTGGCACAGCTCACGAACGATGCCCGTGACCCGGCCAGCACGATGTCATTGCCACCTTCATCTGACTCGAACGACAGCATCGCGCTCTCAAACACCCGGCCCACGCGCTTGTGAATGTCGCGGGTTTGCGCCGTATCCGCCTGCACATTGGCCACCATCAGACCTTGAGGCGCAAGGGCACCTTTCACGCGCCGGTAAAAACCGGGTGAGCACAACGCATCGGGCAGGCCATCGCCGGTGAAGCCGTCCACCAAAATGACATCAAACTGGTGCGTGGGCCGGGCGAGAAACGCCGCCCCATCGGCACACACAATCCGTGATCGCGCGTCGTCCGGCGGGATGCAGAAGTCCTGCCGCAAGTCGATCACGCCGAGGTTGATCTCGACGGTGGTCAGGTCAGTCTCGGGCAGGTGCTTGTGGATGTACTTGTGCAGCGCACCGCCGCCCAGTCCGATCATCAGCACCGACCGTGGTGCGGGATGAAACAGGAGAAAGCCCATCATCGCGCGGGTGTAGTCCAGCACCAGTTCATCCGGATCGGCCAGGCGCATGCAGCTCTGGATCAGGGAGGACTCGAAACTCAGGGAAAGGGTCTGGCTGTTCTGGTGCAGCTTCGCTTGCTCGGTCATGTGAGCAGTGTCGCACGGTGACGATGACAGGGCTCACCCGCCAGAGGTTAGACTCTGGCCTCTTTTTGCGTTCGACTCACCTTAGAAAGGACACGACATGGCTGTCGTCACCACCACCTCTGGTCTGCAATACGAAGACGTTACCGTTGGTAGCGGCGCTGAAGCCAAGGCCGGCAACTACGTGTCCGTGCACTACACCGGCTGGCTGTACCAGGACGGCGTCAAGGGTGCCAAGTTCGACTCCAGCAAGGACCGCAACGATCCCTTCGCCTTCCCTCTGGGCGCCGGTCACGTCATCCGTGGTTGGGACGAGGGCGTGCAAGGCATGAAGGTGGGCGGCACCCGCATCCTGGTGATTCCGGCTGCGCTGGGCTACGGTGCTCGCGGCGCGGGCGGTGTCATCCCCCCCAACGCCACCCTGATGTTCGAAGTCGAACTGCTGGGCGTCTGAGCCTGAGCCATCATGTTTGCGCCCAGCCAGGAGCAGGTTCGTCGTTTCTTCTGTGAGGCCTGGGCCAAGCACCTGGCGGGCCAGCCGCTCACCCCGTTGGAGGCGCAGGCCACCGACTGGATGGTCGAGCACCCGGAATACCATCAGGACCTGTCTGACGTGGACGCGGCCATCGCCGCCGTCTACACGGTGGAGGAGGGGCGCACCAACCCCTTCCTGCACCTGTCCATGCACCTGTCCATCACCGAACAGGTCAGCATCGACCAGCCGCGCGGCGTCAAAGCCGCCATCGAGCGCTTGGCGCAGCGCCTCAACTCTCTGCACGAAGCCCACCACGTGGCCATGGAAGCCCTGGGCGAAATGGTCTGGGAGTCGCAGCGCTCGGGGCGCCCGTTTGATGGCCAAGGCTACATTGACCGCCTGATGATGCGTGCCACCCGCTGAGTGGGGTAATTGCTAGGCGGCATTTGGCAATACACCAGGAAAGCGCGACATTTCGCACAGCGCCACCCTGTGGTCAGGGGGGGCGTTTCCCACCCTTTTGACGCGAACTCACCCTACAGTGACAGGTGTTGATTTACTCCTTGTCACGAGTCGCCCTATGCCGATCCTTGCTGTGTCTGCTGGTATCGTTACCGCCGTTCGGGGTGAAGCCTTCATTCGCTCTCCTGAGGGGGACCTGGTCCCCGTGAAAGTGGGCGACAGCCTGCAGGCCGGGCAGGCCATCCTGGGGGCCAATGGTGAGGTGATCGAAACCGCGCCGGGAGACCGCGCTGCCGCTGCGGCAGTGGAAGTGGATCAGGCCATCAACAATTTGGACGATCCCGCCAGTGAAGAAGACGCACCGGCTGCGGGTTTGACCATCGGCGGCAGCACCTCACTCGGCGAAGGCCTGCGTGTGGAGCGTGTCAGCGAAACCGTGTCTTCCGCATCCTTCGATGCCGCGACCGACACGTCACCGACGCCCAGCGCGCCGACGCCGGGGGCGTTCACCGATCAGCGCCCGCTTGGTGCGTCGGAGCCTGATGCACAGCCCACCACCTTGCCCAACCTTCTGGTGCGTGGCGTCGATGCGGTCGAAGAGGGGCAGCCAGTTGAATTCATCGTCAGCCTGACGCAGCCTTCGGAGGGGCCTGTGTCGGTTCAGTTGAGCCTGCTGGCCGGTTCAGATCCTGTTGACGCCGCTCAACCTGGTGTGGACACGGCCACAGCGCTGCAGTACTTCAATGCCTTGACCCAGCAGTGGGAGGCGGTGACGGGTGATCTGACTTTTGCTACCGGGCAAACCGAAATTCGCGTGCGTGTCGCCACGGTGGACGATGCCGAGGTCGAAGGCGTGGAATACCTGCGCCTGCAGGCTACGGTGACGCAGGGCAGCGTGGACAATGACAACCCCGCACTGCCTCCTGCCGGTGAAGCTCCCATCATCGACAACGACAAGCCTTATCTGGTGGTG
>CAYOJR010000118.1:0-2927 GCA_964404335.1 uncultured Aquabacterium sp. | reverse complement strand
ACGACCCGGCAACGCCTCCAGCCAACGACGTGGCCATCATCGACAACGACAAGCCCTATCTGGTGGTGCGCAGTGTCGACACGATCGAGGGACAGCAGGCTCACTATGTCGTGCAACTGACCTCCGCTGCGACTGAGACCGTGTCTGTGCAGCTTGCTGTGCTGGCTGGTGGCACGCACGCAGATCGGGCCGAACCGGGCTTTGACTCCGCCCTTAATCCTGAGGTCTTCAACACACTCACAGGCCAATGGGATGCCGTCACGGGGCCCCTGACTTTCCAGCCGGGCGAGACCCAGTTCGAGATCCGTGTCGCCACCCTGGATGACCAGGCAATTGAGCCGGTCGAGTACCTCCGCTTGCAGGCCACGGTGGTGGAAGGCAGTGTCGCCAACGTCGAGCAACTGACCTGGAACGACCTTGCCATCACCGACAACGAAGGCCGCACCATCACCGGCACCGCTGATGCTGACGAAGTGCTGGGCCAGGCCGGAGATGACGTGCTCAACACACTCGGTGGCGATGACCTGTTGGCAGGTGGCCAAGGCAATGACCGTCTCAATGGCGGTGAGGGTGCCGACGTGTTCGCCTGGCACCTGAGTGACGTGGTGCCGGGCACAACCTCGGTGGACCGCATTGAAGCCTTCGATGTGGCGCCTCATGCTGCTGGCGGTGATGTGCTGGACCTGCGTGATCTGCTGCAGGGCGAGCACACCGAAGGTGGCACGGGCAATCTGGCGCACTTCCTGCACTTTGACACCAGCGGTAGCGACACCCGCATCCAGATCAGCCTGCAGGGTGATCTGAACAACGGCGCGGGCACCATCAATCAGGAGATCGTGCTGGAGGGGGTCAACCTGCGCACCGGCCTGGGGTTGGATGCTGGCGCTGCCGACGGCCTGGTCATCTCACGAATGTTGGCTGAGCAGAAGCTCTGGGTGGACGCGGCCTGAGTGGCGCCCCGGTATGGGGCTTGCGCCTATACTCAGCCACAGTCTTAATCCTGTCTGAGTCAGCGCATGAAATTCCAAGGTACCGATCAATACGTTGCCACCGATGACCTGAAACTGGCCGTGAATGCGGCCCTCAAGCTGCAGCGGCCCTTGCTGGTCAAGGGTGAACCGGGCACCGGCAAAACGATGTTGGCCGAGCAGGTGTCTGAAGCCTTGGGCATGCCTTTGCTGCAATGGCACATCAAGTCCACCACCAAGGCCCAGCAAGGGCTGTACGAATACGACGCCGTCAGTCGCCTGCGCGACAGCCAGTTGGGCGACGAGAAGGTGCGGGACATCCACAACTACATTGTCAAAGGCACCCTGTGGCAGGCTTTCGAGGCCGATCAGCAGGTGGCCTTGCTCATCGACGAAATCGACAAGGCGGACATCGAGTTCCCCAACGACCTGTTGCGTGAACTCGACCGCATGGAGTTCTACTGCTACGAAACCCGGCAGTTGATCCAGGCCAAGCACCGCCCCCTGGTCATCATCACCTCGAACAACGAGAAGGATCTGCCGGACGCTTTCCTGCGTCGCTGCTTCTTTCACTACATCCGCTTCCCGGATGCCACCACGATGAAGCAGATCGTCGAGGTGCACTTCCCCCACATCAAGCAAGACCTGTTGCAGGCGGCCATGCGTCACTTCTACGAAGTGCGCAACCTGCCCGGCCTCAAGAAGAAGCCCAGCACGTCCGAGTTGATCGACTGGCTCAAGCTGCTGGTGGCCGAAGACATTCCGCTGGAAGTCCTGCAAAACAAGGACGAGAAGGCCAGCGTGCCGCCGCTGGTGGGCGCGCTACTGAAGAACGAGCAGGACCTGGGCCTTTTTGAGCGCCTGGTCCACATGGCCCGTCACAATCGCTGACCGGCAGACACGACCATGTTGCGTCCGCCAGTCTTGGCCTGATAGAGGGCATCATCGGCGCGGCGCAGCAGCGACTGCAGTGACTCCTGCGAATCGGTGGCGCACGCCAACCCCATGCTGATGGTGACGGCGACATTGGCGTTGCCCCACTGGATGGGGCGCTCGCACACACTTTGGCGCATGCGTTCAGCGGCCAACAGCGCTCCTTCTTGATCGGTGTGGGGGAGCAGGATGCAGAACTCCTCGCCACCGTATCGCGCCACATGGTCAACCTCCCGGGCTTCTTGTTGCAGGCGGCGCGCCACCTCCGCCAGTACCTGATCACCTGCGGGGTGTCCCAGCTGATCGTTGACGTTCTTGAAGTGATCAATGTCGATCAGCAGGATGGAGAAGGACTGGTTGAACCGTTCCAGGCGTTGCGCTTCACGTTCGAGCAGGGTTTCGATGGCGCGGCGGTTCAGCAAGCCGGTCAATGCGTCGTGCAAGGACAGGTGTTCAAGCCTGGCCACCAGGCGCATGATGACGATGTAGCCCAGCACGAAGCTGGTCAGGATGGACAGTTTCACGCTGAGGAAAGTCAGTGCGAACTGCTGAATGTCCAGGGTACTTTGTTGCCAGGGCCACGGCCAGTGGGGCCACAGTTGGTTGGCCCCGATCAGGCCGGCCAACAGGGCCACCGCGCCAAAGACCAGCGCGGCCACCCACGCAGTGCCCTTCGGGAATTCTTGTTGTAGGGGGTAGAAAATCTCTCGCACGCTGCGCAGCATGGTGAAAACCACCGCCGCGCAACTGAGGGACACAGCTGCGGTTTGCCAGCCCATGGGGATGCGCACAAGGATGTTGAACATCACCAGACTGATGCCCAACACCCATGAGAAGACTTGGCCGTGTGACAACTTGAGGAATACCTGCAAGCCCTGACGCAACCAGAAGGTGCCCAGTGCGGCGAGTGTACTGGCGGCGACCACGCGCCATTCGACAGGGCCGATGGCCGGCACCAAGGCCACGCACAGCGCCGTGCCGTTGCTCAGGCTGGCCACCATCCAGTGGCGGGCAGCCCGGCTTGAC
>CAYOJR010000117.1:0-6820 GCA_964404335.1 uncultured Aquabacterium sp. | reverse complement strand
TCTTCATCAACAGCGACTTGGTCGTGTTCATGACCTCGATGTTGTTCTGGTACGAACGCGAGGCCGAGATCATGTTGACCATCTCTTCCACCGTGTTCACGTTGCTGTAGGTCACATAGCCGTCGGCATCGGCTTGCGGATGCTTTGGATCGTGAATGCGGCGTCCGGGGGTGTTGTCTTCCGTCACCTGACTGACCGTGACCCCGGCCGTGCCAGGGCCGCCCATCGGCGTGGTGGTGAACACCACCTGGCGTGCCTTGTAGGCCGAACCATCGGGGCCGGCCACCGTGTCGGCGTTGGCCAGATTCGAAGCCACCACGTTGAGTCGTTGCGACTGGGCGCTGACCGCGCTGCCAGCCACATTGAAAATCTTGAACATCGACATGATGGGCTCCTGTTACGTCCAGCTCACTGGCCTGTGATGGCCGTGTTGAGCGTGCGCATCGACGAGTTGATGAAGCGCAGCGTGGCCTCATATCGCACGGTGTTGTCGGCAAAGTTGGCGCGTTCGCGGTCCATGTCCACCGTGTTGTTGTCCAGGTTGGCCTGTGTGGTGGGGGTGTAAGCCAGTTCGGTGCTGGTGCCGCTGCCCGCCAACTGGCCGTTGCGCTGCATGTGGCCCGGGTTGCCCGCGTTCATGTTCAGTCGGGGGGGCGACATGCCGGCGGGGCCGACCGAGGCCTGGCCCGTGGCGTTCTTCAGCGCCGAGGCAAAGTCGAAATCGCGGGCCACATAGCCCGGCGTATCGGCATTCGCGATGTTGCTGGCGATCAGGCGCTGACGCTCCGACCGCAGCTTCAAGGCTTCGGTCTGGAAGTTCAGGGCGTCGGTGAGTCGGTTCAGCATGGTCGGGCCCTCCGGGGTGGGCGGTTCACACGAATGGTGGATCTGGTCGTATGGTGATCGCCTGGCGCCAAAACATGAGCCGAAATAAACGGACTTTCCCGGCGCATTTCCCAGCCTGGGGCCATGGGCGGCGGCGTACAGTCGTTTGCACCATGCCCCAAGTCCATCCCACCTACTTCTTCATCTCGCACCTGCGGCTCAGCGGCCTCAGGGGCTTGCTGTGGGCCGTGTGTCTGGGGTGTTTGGTGTCTTATCTGGCAGCACCCAGGCTGGCGCATGCAGACACGGCCGTGGCGGCAGACCCGGCACCGCTGTCGGACATGGTCAGCCAATGGCTCCAAGGTCAGACCCAGGTTCAGCAGCCCGAGCAGGTGCAGCTGCAGCCCGGTCTGGCAGGCCCCGGCTCCGCCCCACGGGTGGAAGTGGTTCTGGGCGGGCTCGACCCACGCCTCAAACTCGCCCCCTGCCAGAAAGTGGCCACTTACATGCCTCAGGGCATGAAACTGTGGGGCAGCACCCGCGTGGGCTTGCGCTGTGAGCAAGGCCCGGTGCGCTGGAATGTGTTCTGGCCCGTGACCGTCAAGGTCTGGGGCACGGCCGTGGTGCTCAACAACGCCGTGGGCCCCGGCCACGAGATCGGCCCCCAAGATCTGAAGCTCGCCGAAGTGGACCTGGCAGAGAGCAGTTCCCCCGCTGTGCTCAACCTGTCTGAGGCCATCGGCCGATCTGCGCAGCGCCGCCTCCAAGCTGGCGACAGCCTGCGCCAATCGGATTTGAGGGCCCGCCGTTGGTTTTCAGCAGGCGATCCGGTACGATTGCATGTGAAAGGTCCCGGCTTCATGGCCGCGTCCGAGGGCACGGCCCTGGCTCATGGTGACGAGGGGCGTTGCGCCCGCGTGCGTACCGGTCAAGGCCGGGTGGTGTGTGCCCAACCCACCGGGGAGGGGCTCGCGGAGCTCACATTGTGAAATTTGCCTGCACTCCCGCTGACCTCACCCCCCTAGATTCGGGGTTTCCTGCATTTCACGCTAAAGTTGGCTCGTATCACGTCGATAAGGCAGATGTGATCACCTGGGATCGGCCGGGTGCAAGGAGCAAAGCATGAAAATCGGCACCTATTTGGACAAGGCCCTGACTGGCCTGAGTTCGCGCCCGGAAAACCTCGGGGCAGCCAAAAACACCGGCAAAGCTGCGGCATCGGAAGGTGCCCCGGCCAAAAGTGCGACCGTGACCCTGTCTGCCGCAGCCAACCTGCTGTCGGAAGACACCGCCACCTTTGACGCCGAAAAAGTCGCCCGCATCAAGCAATCCATCGACAACGGCAGCTATCAGGTCGACGCTGGCGCCATCGCCGACAAGTTGATCGGCAATGCCAAGGAACTGCTGCAAGGCCGCCAAGGCTGAGCACCTGATTTCGCATGGTGAATGCGCCGCAACCCCACGACCGACTCGCTGCTGGGGTGGCGCACATCGAAACCTGCCTGAATGAGCTGGATGCCGCGCTCGCTTCGGGCGATGCCAACCGCATCGAAGCCCAAGCCCAGCAACTGCAACGTGCGTTGAGCGACGGCCTCTCTGCCGCTCACACCTCTGCCCCGCAAGCCCTGACGCCCGATCTGCGTCGGCGCCTGCAGGAGGCACAGGCACGCACCCAATCCCTGCAAAGCGCCGTGCACAAGGCCTTGGCCTCGACCGGACGCACGCTGGGTACACTGTTCCCGCTAGAAAGCAAGGACACCTACGGTGCCTTGGGCAAAGCCTACCGCTGAGCCTCAGCCTTCGCTGGCGCCTTCCACAATCAACTGCACGCGCTGGCGTCCCTGAAACTCGTTCAGGTCGATGCGAAACGCCAGTTGCGCCTTGCTCGGCAGCGGCTCCGTCCGCCCAAACCAGATGCCATCGCGCACCTGACCCTGCACGCGCAGGCTCAGTTTCAGGTGGCGCTCGCCCACCAGGCGCTGGTTCAACACCTCCGCCTCGTCGCTGAACACCGGCGCTTCAAACCCTGGCCCCCATACGGCGCTATCCAGCTCCAGAACGGTTTCCGCCGTGAACCATTGCGCATCCAGTGGGCCATCCGTGCTCAATTGGCGCAGCAGCAGGCTGGGGTCCAAATCGTCATTGGCTACGCGAACCAGCGCCGCCTCGAAGGTGTCAAAGTCTTCCTCGGCAATGGTGCAGCCCGCTGCCATGGCATGGCCGCCAAACTTGCGCAGCAGGCCGGGGTGGCGCTTGCCAATCAAATCCAGCGCATCGCGCAGGTGAAAACCGGCAATCGAGCGGCCCGAGCCTTTGAGCAGCCCATCCTGCCCCAGGGCGAACACAAAGGTCGGGCGGTGCAGCCGGTCTTTCAGGCGCGAGGCCACGATGCCCACCACGCCCTCATGGAACTCGGGATCAAAAATCGCCAGCGCCGCAGGCGGTTCGCCCTCCGGCAACACCGACTCCAGCATCATCTCGGCCTGCTCGCGCATGCCCGCTTCCAGTTCGCGGCGCTCCCGGTTGATGCCGTCGAGTTGCTGCGCCAGGGCCTGCGCCCGCACCGGGTCATCGGTGATCAGGCACTCGATCCCCAAACCCATCTCGGCCAGACGGCCCGCCGCATTGATGCGTGGCCCCAGCGCAAAGCCAAAAT
The DNA here is from genome assembly GCA_964404335.1 of uncultured Aquabacterium sp. Taxonomy (GTDB): domain Bacteria; phylum Pseudomonadota; class Gammaproteobacteria; order Burkholderiales; family Burkholderiaceae_C; genus Aquabacterium. The sequence continues at coordinate 3,339 of CAYOJR010000117.1, read as the reverse complement.
CCTGGCTGCTGGCCTTGGCCGGATCGCGCCCGGCGGCGGCAAACAGCGCGGCAATGCCCGGCTGCATGCGCCCGGCGCGGATGCGTTTCAGGCCCAGGGCGACCAGGCGGCGGTTGTTGGCGTCCAGACGGCCCACGTCGGCAATCGTGCCCAGGGCGACCAGGTCCAGCAGGTGGTCGATGCGGGGCTGGGTGGTGGCGTCGAACACGCCGCGCTGGCGCAACTCGGCGCGCAGGGCCAGCAGCACATAGAACATCACGCCCACGCCCACCAGCGCCTTGCTGGCGAACTCGCAGCCGGGCTGGTTGGGGTTCACGATCACGTCGGCGTCCGGCAGGCTGACCTGGCCGTCGTCCAGCACCACCGGCAAGTGGTGGTCGGTGATGATGACGCGCATCCCCAGCGCGCGGGCGCGGTTCACCGCCTCGTGGCTGGCCATGCCGTTGTCCACGGTCACCAGCACATCGGCCTGTTGGGCTTTCACCAAATCGACGATGGGCGGGGTCAGGCCATAGCCGTGCAGCGCGCGGTCGGGCACCACGTAGCTGAGCTGGTCGGGGCGGGCTCCGAGCATGCGCAGGCCACGCAGGCCGGTGGCGCAGGCGGTGGCGCCGTCGCAGTCATAGTCGGCCACGATGCAGATGCGCTGGCCTTGCGCGATGGCATCAGCCAGCAGCACGGCCGCTTCCTGGGTGCCGCGCAGGGTTTGCGGCGGCAGCAGCTTGCTGGCGTTGTCGTCCAGCTCTTCGGCGCTGCGCACGCCGCGCGCGGCAAACAGGCGGGCCAGCAGGGGGTGAACGCCGGCTTGCTCCAGGCTCCAGGCGGTGCGCGGCGGCACGTCGCGGGCGATGATTTTCATGGTCACAGGGTCTCAAGCAGGTCGGTCACGCGGGCGGTGTCGGGGCGGCCGGTGAGTTGGCGCAGGGCACGGCCCAGGCGGGCGCCCAGCGATGGCGCGGCGGCGGGCGTCAGCGTCACGGCATGGCGTTCGCCGCACAGGGTCAGTTTCACGGCCTCGCCCGCGTCCAGCGCGGTGCAAATGTCTTTCAGCACGGTGGCGTCCACATGCTGCCAGGCCTCCAGCCACAGCGGCATGTCATCGGCCAGCAGGGGCGCGCGCAAGTCGTTCACCCATTGCACCTGGGCGGGCAGGGCAGTGCAAGCCGGGGGCTGACCGCAACCGCTCAGCCAGAAGGAGTTCACGGTGGCCAGGCCGGCGGCTTCGCGCGCCTCGTTGAGCGGGTGCGTGTACAGCAGCATCTGCACCTCGCTTTGCAGACGCCGCACCATGCGGGCCTGCGGGTGGTCGGTCAGCCACAGGTCGGGGTTGCGGCCAATCACCCGGTCCAGCGAGGCCGTGGGCAGCCCTTGCAGAGACGGGTGGGCAGCGTACCAGCGCTGCGCCGCGCCCCATTGCAGCGTCCAGCCGTCTTCCTCAAACAGCGGGCGCACGATTTCCAGCAAGGCGCGAGATTCGTCGTCACTCAGGCCCAGCGAGGCAGGGTCCAGCAGGGTCAGGTGGTCGCGGCCCATCAGCCAGTGGCCGGGGCTCAGCAGGCCCCAGCACTGCGCGGGGTCCAGTTGAACGCCATCCTGCGCGGCCCACCAGGTGGCCCAGGGCAGCAAACCATCGGCGTGAGCGGGGTTCGCATCAGCCGCAGCGCCCGGCCAGCCCATTTCCGCAGCCAGCACGCGCTCGTGCGGCATCGACAGGGCGTATTCATCCCCCTCCAGGCGCTGGCTCACCTGCAAGGCGCCCAGCAAGCGACGCAGGTGGGGCAGTTGCCCGTCCTTGTTCAGGTGCGGCAGGGCGTGCTGGCAGGGTTCGGACAGGCTGGCGGCAAACGGCAACACCCAATGACGGGGTGCGGCCACAACAGAAGAGGGCGGGTGCATGGGATGGGATTATCGAATGAGTACACTTCCCCCACCATGAATCTCCCTTATGAATGGCGCGTGGGCTGGCGTTACACCCGCGCCAGCCGCTCCGCGCGACGCAACGGTTTCATCTCCTTCATCTCCGGTGTGTCGGTGCTGGGCATCACCCTGGGGGTGGCGGCGCTCATCATCGTGCTGTCGGTCATGAACGGCTTCCAGAAGGAAGTGCGCGACCGCATGCTCTCGGTGGTCGCCCACGTGGAGCTGTACAACGCCACCGGCGAAGGCCTGCCCGACTGGCACGCGCTGGCCGCCCAGGCCAAGCAGAACCCCGCCGTCATCGGCGCGGCGCCCTTCGTGCCCGCCCAGGCCCTCATCGCCCGGGGTGAAGACATGCGCGGCGCCATGGTGCGCGGCATCGTCCCGTCGGAAGAAGCCGCGGTGACGCCCCTGGCCGCCGCCATGCAAACCACCTTCGCGCGCCTGCAAAGCGGGCAATGGGGCGTGGTCATCGGCCAGGAAATGGCCCGCGCGCTGGGTGTGACCGTGGGCGACCCGCTCACCGTCGTGGCCCCCAGCGGCCAGGTGACGCCCGCCGGCGTGGTGCCCCGCCTCAAGCAGGTCACCGTGGTGGGCATCTTCAACGCCGGCCACTACGAATACGACAGCGGCCTGGTGCTGATGCACGCCGACGATGCCGCCCGCCTGTTCCGCACCGGCGGCCCCACCGGCGTGCAGCTCAAGCTCAAAGACCCGCAAGACGCCCGCCGCGTGGCAGGCGAACTGGCCGAGTCCCTGGGCGCCGATGTCATCGTGCGTGACTGGACGCACACCAACCGCAACTGGTTTGACGCGGTGCAGGTGGAAAAGCGCATGATGTTCATCATCCTCACCCTGATCGTGGCCGTGGCCGCCTTCAACCTCGTCTCCACCCTGGTGATGACCGTGACCGACAAGCGCGCCGACATCGCCATCTTGCGCACCCTGGGCGCCAGCCCGCGCTCCATCATGGGCATCTTCATGGTGCAGGGCGCGCTCTCGGGCGTCATGGGCACGCTGGGCGGCCTGGGCCTGGGCCTGCTGGTCGCCTTCAACATCGACGTCATCGTGCCCGCCATCGAGCAGGCGCTGGGCGTGCACTTCCTGCCCGGCAGCATCTACCTCATCAGCAAGATGCCGTCCGACCCGCAGTGGGGCGACATCGCCCCCATCGCCGTCATCTCCCTGGTGCTGTCGCTGGCGGCCACGCTCTACCCGAGCTGGCGCGCCAGCCGTGTCCAACCTGCAGAGGCCCTTCGGTATGAGTGACCGCACGGGGCGTATCCTGATCGAACAGAAGGCGGTTTGATATGTTTGGTTTGAGTGAAGAGCAGATCACCGAGTGGGGCATGACCATCGGTGTCGGGGGCTTCATCCTCTACATGATGTTCATCATCCTGCAACTGGCGCGCGAGTCCAAGG
>CAYOJR010000116.1:0-6972 GCA_964404335.1 uncultured Aquabacterium sp. | reverse complement strand
CCTGCCGTGAAGGCGTGTGCGGCTCCGACGCGATGAACATCAACGGCAAGAACGGTCTGGCCTGTCTGACCAACATGCGCACGCTGCCGCAAACCATCGTGCTGCGCCCCTTGCCCGGTCTGCCCGTGATCCGCGACCTGCATGTGGACATGACCCAGTTCTTCAAGCAGTACGACTCCATCAAGCCTTACCTCATCAACGACACGCCGCCGCCTGAAAAAGAGCGCCTGCAGTCGCCTGAAGAGCGTGAAGAGCTCGACGGTCTGTACGAGTGCATTCTGTGCGCCAGCTGCTCGACCAGCTGCCCCAGCTTCTGGTGGAACCCCGACAAGTTCGTGGGCCCAGCCGGTCTGCTGCAGGCTTACCGCTTCCTCGCCGACAGTCGCGATCAAGCCACGTCCGAGCGCCTGGACAACCTGGAAGACCCGTACCGTCTGTTCCGTTGCCACACCATCATGAACTGCGTGGACGTGTGCCCGAAGGGCCTCAACCCCACGAAGGCCATTGGCAAGATCAAGGACATGATGGTCAAGCGCGCCGTCTGATCCACTCGATCCGTTTTCCCTGTATGTCTGTGTTGACTGGCCTGCTCCGATGACCCAAGCTGCTGTTCCTGCCGACCTCACGCCTGATCCGGATGTGCTGCGGCGGATCCGCTGGCGCTGTCGTCGGGGTTTGCTTGAAAACGACTTGTTCATTGACAAGTTTTTCGAGCGTCATGGCGATAACCTGACCACGCCCTTGGTGCAGGGCTTGCTCGAATTGATGGACCTGTCCGACAATGATCTGCTGGACCTCCTGATGGCTCGCAAAGAGCCTGAAGGGGAGTTGCGCAAGCCTGAAGTCATGCAGGTGCTGTCCATGATGCGAGTTGCCAAGGCGTAACCTGATCCGGTTTTTGGCTGTCATCTGACAGCCAATCCCCGGCAAGGACCGATAATCAGGACAAGGGAATTCCCTGTCCAAGACCTCTTCCCACACAAGACCGACCCCTTAGGAGTGCTCATGACCCCGTCCGACGTGAAAGCCACCCTGTCGTTTTCTGACGGCAGCCCCAGTATGGAACTGCCTATCTACAAGGGTTCTGTCGGCCCGGATGTGATTGACATCCGCAAGCTGTACGGCCAGACCGGCAAGTTCACCTACGATCCTGGCTTCCTGTCCACTGCTTCGTGCAACTCCAAGATCACCTACATTGACGGTGACAAGGGTGAGCTGCTGTATCGCGGCTACCCCATCGAGCAGCTGGCCACCAACTGCGACTTCCTGGAAACCTGCTACCTGCTGCTGAACGGCGAACTGCCGAACGCTCAGCAAAAGGGCGAGTTCTCGAGCTTGGTGTCTCACCACACCATGGTCAACGAGCAGATGCAGTTCTTCCTGCGTGGTTTCCGCCGCGACGCTCACCCGATGGCCGTCATGACCGGTCTGGTGGGTGCCCTGTCGGCTTTCTACCACGACAGCACCGACATCAATAACCCTGAGCACCGTCAGATCGCGGCCATCCGCCTGATCGCCAAGATGCCCACCCTGGTGGCCATGGCTTACAAGTACTCGGTCGGCCAGCCTTACATCTACCCGCGCAACGACCTCTCGTACACCGAGAACTTCATGCGCATGATGTTCGCCACGCCGTGCGAAGACTACAAGGTCAACGAAGTCCTGGTTCGCGCCATGGACCGCATCTTCATCCTGCACGCTGACCACGAGCAAAATGCCTCCACCTCGACCGTGCGTCTGTGCGGCTCGTCGGGCACCAACCCCTTCGCCGCCATCGCCGCTGGCGTGGCCTGCCTGTGGGGTCCTGCTCACGGTGGCGCCAACGAAGCTGCCCTCAACATGCTGGAAGAAATCCAGCGCAAGGGCGGCGTCGAGAAGATCGGTGAGTTCATCGCCGAGGTCAAGGACAAGAACTCCGGCACCAAGCTGATGGGCTTCGGTCACCGCGTGTACAAGAACTACGACCCGCGCGCCAAGCTGATGCGTGAAACCTGCCACGAAGTGCTGAACGAGCTGGGCCTGCAAAACGACCCGCTGTTCAAGCTGGCCATGGCCCTGGAAAAGATCGCTCTGGAAGACGACTACTTCGTGTCGCGCAAGCTGTACCCGAACGTCGACTTCTACTCCGGCATCGTCCAGCGCGCCATCGGCATCCCCGTGCAGCTGTTCACCGCCATCTTCGCCCTGGCACGTACCGTGGGCTGGATCGCTCAGCTGAACGAAATGATCGGCGACCCCGAGTACAAGATCGGCCGTCCCCGCCAGCTGTTCGTCGGCGCTGAAAAGCGCGACGTCAAGCCTCTGGCTCAGCGTTGATCCACACAGCCGGCTTGACCGGCTGATGGACGATCGAAACCCCGGCCTGGCCGGGGTTTTGTCATTTCTGTTTCCATGAAAACCGGGCAGGGCGTGAAAGCGCCCGGACGTCATGGGGTAATTCCGCACGTCCTGCCTTAAAATCGTCATCTTTCCCCACCCCAGGGCCGACCAGCCCTTTGCGCAAGAAGCACCATGGGACGCACCCTCTACGACAAGATCTGGGACGAACACGTCGTCCACACCGAAGAAGATGGCACCGCCACCCTCTACATCGACCGCCATCTGGTGCATGAAGTCACCAGCCCGCAGGCGTTTGAAGGTCTGGACATCGCGGGCCGCAAAGTGTGGCGCCTGTCGGCCAACCTGGCGGTGAGCGACCACAACGTGCCCACCACCGACCGCAGCGAAGGCATCAAGGACCCGATCTCCAAGCTGCAGGTGGACACGCTCGACCAGAACTGCGACCGCGTCGGCATCACCCAGTTCAAGATGGGCGACAAGCGCCAGGGCATCGTGCACGTGATCGGCCCGGAGCAGGGCGCGACGCTGCCCGGCATGACCGTGGTGTGCGGCGACAGCCACACCTCCACCCACGGCGCCTTCGGTGCGCTGGCCCACGGCATCGGCACCTCGGAAGTCGAGCACGTGCTCGCCACCCAGACCTTGTTGGCCAAGAAGGCCAAGAACATGCTGATCAAGGTCGAGGGCACCTTGCCCAAGGGCTGTTCGGGCAAGGACATCGTGCTGGCCATCATCGGCAAGATCGGGACCGCCGGCGGTACCGGTTACACCATCGAGTTCGCTGGCAGCGCCATCCGTGCCTTGAGCATGGAAGGCCGCATGACCGTCTGCAACATGGCCATTGAGGCCGGTGCGCGCGCCGGCTTGGTGGCGGTGGACGACACCACCATCAACTACGTGCAGAACCGTCCGTTCAGCCCCAAGGGCGTTGAACTGGAGCAGGCCATCGCTTACTGGCGCACCCTGCACTCCGATCCGGATGCCGTGTTCGATGCCGTGGTCGAGTTGGACGCTGCCCAGATCAAGCCACAGGTCAGCTGGGGTACCTCGCCCGAGATGGTGCTGTCCATCGAAGACCGTGTGCCCGATCCTGACAAGGAAAAAGACCCCGTCAAGCGTTCGGCCATGGAGCGCGCACTGCAATACATGGCGCTGGAGCCCAACAAGGCCATCAACGACATCCACATCGACAAGGTCTTCATTGGTTCGTGCACCAACAGCCGCATCGAAGACATGCGTGAAGCCGCTGCCGTGGTCCAGAAGATCGGTGGCCGCATCGCGTCCAACGTGAAGCTCGCCATGGTCGTGCCCGGCTCGGGCCTGGTCAAGGAGCAGGCTGAGCGTGAAGGTCTGGACCAGATCTTCAAGGCGGCCGGTTTCGAGTGGCGTGAACCCGGTTGCTCGATGTGTCTGGCCATGAACGCCGACCGTTTGGAGCCCGGCGAGCGTTGCGCCTCCACCAGCAACCGCAATTTCGAAGGTCGTCAAGGCGCCGGTGGCCGTACCCACCTGGTCAGTCCTGCCATGGCCGCTGCCGCCGCGATGAATGGCCACTTCGTGGACGTTCGCCGCATCGCCTGACCCCTGTCAACCGTCTGAGTCACAAGAGAGTCCGCACATGACACGTCTGATTGTTTCCGCACTGCTGGCTTTGTCCGTGTTGGGCCTGTCGGCCTGCAACACCGTGCATGGCCTGGGTCAGGACATCGAAAAGGCCGGTTCGGCCATCTCTGGCGCAGCCAAGTAAGCACACACCATGCAAGCATTCCGCATTCACAAGGGGCTCGTCGCCCCGATGGACCGGGAAAACGTCGACACCGACGCCATCATCCCGAAGCAGTTTCTGAAGTCGATCAAGCGCACGGGCTTTGGCCCCAACCTGTTCGATGAATGGCGCTATCTGGACGCGGGCGAACCCGGCCAGGATCCGGCCACCCGCAAGCCCAACCCGGACTTCGTGCTGAACCAGTCGCGCTACCAAGGCGCTTCGGTGCTGCTGGCACGCAAGAACTTCGGTTGCGGCTCGAGCCGCGAGCACGCCCCTTGGGCGCTCGACCAGTATGGCTTTCGCGCCATCATCGCTCCCAGCTTTGCCGACATCTTCTTCAACAACAGCTTCAAGAACGGTCTGCTGCCCATCGTGCTGAGCGAGCAGCAGGTCGACCAGCTGTTCAACGAAGTGGCCGTCTTCCCCGGTTACGAACTGACCATCGATCTGGAGCGTCAGGTCGTTGTCAAACCCGACGGCACCGAACTGTCGTTCGAGGTCCAGCCTTTCCGTAAGTACTGCCTGCTCAACGGTTTTGACGACATTGGCCTGACCCTGCGTCACGCCGACAAGATCAAGGCCTTCGAGGCCGAGCGTTTGGCGCAGAAGCCCTGGCTGAACAACCGCATCGTCTAATTTCTATTCCCCCGCTGAGATTCCCAACATGGTCATGAAGATTGCAGTTCTGCCGGGTGACGGCATCGGTCCCGAGATCGTCACCGAGGCGGTGAAGGTGCTCAAGGTCCTGAACCTGCCTTTCCAGCTGGACGAGGCCAAGGTCGGCGGTGCCGCCTTCGACGCCCACGGCCATCCGCTGCCCGAGCACACCCTGAAACTGGCCATGGAATCTGACGCGGTGCTGTTTGGCTCGGTGGGGGACTGGAAGTACGACAAGCTCGAACGCCACCTGCGTCCTGAGCAGGCCATCCTGGGCTTGCGCAAGAACATGGGTCTGTTCGCCAATTTCCGCCCAGCCATCTGCTACTCGCAGCTGACCCACGCCTCCAGCCTCAAGCCCGAACTGGTGGCTGGTCTGGACATCCTCATCATCCGTGAACTGACCGGTGACATCTACTTCGGTCAGCCTCGCGGTCGCCGCCAGTCTCCGGACGGGGAGTTCAAGGGCGCCGACGAGGCCTTTGACACCATGCGCTACTCGCGCCCGGAGATCGAGCGCATCGCCCACGTGGCCTTCCAGGCGGCACGCAAGCGCAACAAGCGTGTCACCAGCGTGGACAAGGCCAACGTGCTGGAAACCTTCCAGTTCTGGAAGGATGTGGTCACCGAGGTGCATGCCCAGTATCCCGACATCGAGCTGGACCACATGTACGTGGACAACGCCGCGATGCAGCTCGTCAAAGCCCCCAAGAAGTTCGACGTGCTCTTTACCGGCAACATGTTTGGTGACATCCTGTCTGATGCGGCTGCCATGCTGACGGGCTCCATCGGCATGCTGCCTTCGGCCTCGCTGAACGCCAAGGGCCAGGGCCTGTACGAGCCCAGCCACGGTTCGGCCCCTGACATCGCTGGCAAGGGTGTCGCCAACCCCCTGGCCACCATCCTGAGCGCCGCCATGATGCTGCGCTTCAGCCTGAACCAGGAAGAGGCGGCCAGCCGCATCGAGCGCGCCGTGCAAAGCGTGCTGGAACAAGGTTTGCGCACCCCCGACATCTTCAGCGAAGGCACGCAGAAGGTCGGCACGGTCGAGATGGGTGAGGCCGTCGTGGCCGCGCTCAAGGCACAAGGCTGAGCCGCGCGCCGTTCGTCACAGATTCAGTAATAAGAGGATAGAAACATGGCTACGACTCTGGTTGGTTTGGTGGGCTGGCGCGGCATGGTCGGCTCCGTCCTGATGGACCGCATGGAAGCCGAACGTGACTTCGATCACTTCGAGCCCCTGTTCTTCTCGACTTCGAACGCCGGCGGTGCAGCACCGTCGATGGCCAAGAACGAGAAGACGCTCAAGGACGCCTACGACATCAACGAACTCAAGCGCTGCGACATCATCGTCACGGCGCAAGGTGGCGACTACACCACCGAGGTCTACGGCAAGCTGCGCGAGTCCGGCTGGAACGGTCACTGGATTGACGCCGCTTCCACGCTGCGCATGAAGGACAACGCCGTCATCGTGCTGGACCCGGTCAACATGCCGGTCATCCAGAACTCGCTGGCCAATGGTGGCAAGGACTGGATCGGTGGCAACTGCACCGTGTCGTGCATGCTGATCGGCGTGGGCGCTCTGTACAAGGCAGGCTTGGTCGAGTGGATGTCCACCCAGACCTACCAGGCGGCTTCGGGCGGTGGCGCGCAGCACATGCGTGAACTGCTGACCCAGTTCGGCACGCTGAACGCCGAGGTCAAGTCCCTGCTCGACGACCCCAAGAGCGCCATCCTGGAGATCGACCGCAAGATCATCACCAAGCAACGCGCCCTGACCGCGGCCGAGACCGCCAACTTTGGTGCCCCCCTGGGCGGCTCGCTCATTCCCTGGATCGACAAGGACCTGGGCAATGGTCAGTCCAAGGAAGAGTGGAAGGGAATGGCCGAAACCAACAAGATCCTGGGGCAAGGCGAGGGCTTCGGTTCGCCCGCTGTGCCGGTCGATGGTTTTTGCGTGCGCATCGGCGCCATGCGCTGCCACAGTCAGGCCCTGACCTTCAAGCTCAAGAAGGACGTGCCGGTCGAGGAAATCGAGGCGATGATCGCCGCCGATAATCCCTGGGCCAAGGTCGTGCCCAATACCCGTGAAGCCACCATCAAGGATCTGACCCCGGTGGCCGTCACCGGCACCCTCACCATCCCGGTGGGGCGCATCCGCAAGCTGGCCATGGGTCCGGAGTACGTGGGCGCCTTCACCATTGGCG
>CAYOJR010000115.1:5802-7028 GCA_964404335.1 uncultured Aquabacterium sp. | reverse complement strand
CCAGCAACAACCGCATCGTGTGCGCCGCGCCGCGCGCCAGCAACAGGCTCAAGGTCACGCCCGCCACTGCGCCCAGAAAGGCCGCACCGGTCATGCCCAGGCGTCCCACGGTGCTGGACACCCATTCGTCCTGCAAACCAAACGACAGCATCAAGGCCATGCCCAGCGTGGCCCCTGAAGCGCTGCCCAGCAGGTAAGGCTCTGCCAGCGGATTGCGAAACAACCCTTGGGCGACCGCGCCACCCAGACCGAGCAAGGCCCCCACCAACATGGCGCCCAGCGTGCGCGGGGCGCGAAGGTTCCAGATGATCGGGCTGGTGGCGGCATCGGCCGATGCCTCCCACGGTGATTGCCAACCCGAGCTGCCCACAAACAGGCCCAGCAAACCCAACAGCACCAGCGCGAGCCCTAAACCGAGCAGCCCCACACGCGCCGGTGAAACGGCCTTCCGAGCCGATGTCATTTGTGCCCCTTGAGCAAAGCGAGGCATTGCGCGAGCACTTTGGCCGCCCCGCCCAGGCGAGGCCCCGGCCTGGAGAGCAGGTCAAAATCTGCAGCCGGCACGGCACACACGCGCTGCTGTTGCAGCGCCTCCATCTGAGCCCATCCCGGGCGCCGCAGCATGTCATCGGCATCGTTGGCGGCCACCATGATCAGATCCGGCTTAGAGCGGACGACAAACTCCGGATTGAGCTTGGGAAAGGGCCCCCACTTGGCCGCCACCACATTGGCCGCCCCCAGCCCCGTCAGCAATTGCCCGATGTAGGACGACTCCCCGGCCGCATAGAGCGCACTGCTCACCTCGAAGTAAACCCTCGCACCACGCGCCTCAGGCGGCACCATCGCTTGCGCGGCACGGATCTCGGACTCGATGGCCTGCCACTGCGCCTCGGCCTTGTGGGGCACACCCAGCAGCGCGGCCACCTTGGTCAGCATGCGACGCACCTGCGGGAGGTCCTCTGCGTCGAGCTCGGCCACGGTCAATCCCAACGCCCGCAAACGGCTTGCCAGTCGGCTGGAAGGTGACAACAGAACCAGATCTGGTTTCTGGGCCAGCAAGAGCTCCAGGTTCACATCTTCGAGCCCCCCCAGCTTGGGCAAGCCACGCACCGCCGCAGGCCAGTTGGACCACCGATCGATGCCGACCAGACGCCCGCACGCGCCCAGCATGCACACGCTCTCCGTCAAGGACGGCAGCAGCGACACGATGTGCTGCGGGGGGGCCG
>CAYOJR010000115.1:0-5702 GCA_964404335.1 uncultured Aquabacterium sp. | reverse complement strand
GTCAGGCTCGCCTTGCATGGGCATCAGCCAGTTGGTCAACCACAAAGTCAGGCAATCGACCACCAGAAGATGCCCCTCCTCAGCCTGCTCGCTCAAGGTACGGGCGAGGTGCAAGGGGCATTCAACCGTGGCCACGCCTGCAGGGCGTTCCGCCTGGTGACGGACGATGCGCGCGCGCATCTCCTCATCGCCGGGCAATGCGGTCGCCACCACCGTCACCCGATGGTGGGCGGACGCAGCCAGCCACTGCCGCGCCAGTTGCTCGGCCTGGCGTGACTTGCCACTGCGCTGGCCACCCACAATGAGCTGATGAGGTGTGCGGCTCATGTCAGAACTGACGTGACACGGTGAACTTCAGCGCACGACCGCTGTAGGGGTAGAGCGACATCGCGCCACATCCATAGGCGTAGTTGAAACCTCGCTCGTCAGTCAGGTTTGAGCCGGACAGTGCCAGCGTCCAGCCCTTGTCCGTCCAGGCATAACGGGCATCAAGCAAAGTAGATGAGGGCACACGGCGCGAACAGGTGTTGGCCTCATCCCCTCCAGGACGCATGGACGACAGGAACTGCACGCCCACATCCAGCGTCTGGCTGTCATCGATGCGCCATGCGGCACGCACGGTGGCCGTGTGTGGCGACACCAGCACCATCTCCTTGCCCTCGTTCACACCCGCGCGGTAGCGTGCTGTCAACTGCTGCCAGGTGCCCGACAACTGCACCTGCCTGGCAAGCTGCACGCGCGCCTCCAGCTCGACGCCCTTGCGTCGTGTCGGGTCCAGGTTCACGTTGGCGTACTGCAGGTTGTCGTAGGCGATTTCATGATCGGTGTCCTGGATGAAGTGGCGCACCGTGCCGCTGTAGGCACCCGACATCCACTTCAGACCCAGCTCACGGTCGCTGTTGCGTTGCGGCAGCAGGGCACCACCGCCAGCGGTGTAGCGGTTCTCATCCACGTTGGGCAAACGGTAGGACGAAGCCAGTCGTCCATACACATTCCAGCCCGGCAGCACAGTCTGGTTGAGCCCGAACTCGCCAGCATGCAAGGTGTCCTTGCGGTCGTACACCGCCATGCCCGTGTCACCTTGTTTGCGCACGCGTTCCTTGCGCCAGCCCGCCGTGATGCGGGTGGCGGTCGGTAGGCTCACATCCCCATGCACAAAAAAGGCCTGGTTCTCCTGCTGTCCAGTTTCGTTGCCCGCCGATGTCTGCAGGTCATAGTCCCAGTCCTGCCAATCCAGTCCGGTCACAGCCTTGAGCTCGGCGACACCGATGCGATCTTCAAAAGACAGTCTGGGGGTGAGTTGCAGTTGCTCGCTGTTGGCGTCACTGACATAAGGCCAGGACGACGAGAGGTAGGCCGCCCGCGATTCGCGATGACGCTGCGCCGCATCTACCTGGAAAGTCCAACTGCCCCACTGGCGACTCACGTTGCCCAGGTGGCGTTGCTCACGATAGGCTGCGTGGTCCTCGGGCGTCAGGGTTTGACGCGGATCGCTGTGGTACTGAGCCAGGCTGAGGTACCCCGGCAAACGTGCCGACTGCTCCTCGTGCGTGGTGCGCAGCGCCGCACGCCAGCCATCCTTCTGCCATGCCAGGCCCACGGAGCCCGTGTCCTGCTTGTAAGCACTGTTGTCGCGGTATCCATCCGTGCGCACACGCCGGGCTGCGGCGTCCAGCGTCCAGTCGCCATCGCCCCACAGGGCATCGGCGGACAGCTCATGCCCCTTGAAAGACTCCACCGATGCAGACAGGCGTGCCGACCGGACGGCCCCTTGCGGACGCTTGAGGATGACATTGATGACGCCGGCCGAAGCCCCCTCACCCCACAGCACGCTGGAGCCACCGCGCACAATCTCGATGCGCTCGATCTGGGCCAGAGGGATGGCGCTCAGACGCGCCGATGCCAGTTCGTTTTCAGAAATGCGCACGCCATCGAGCAAGACCACTAGGTTCTGGCTCGCGGTTTCGCCGTAGCCACGCAGGTCCAGCACGTTTTCGCGGCCATTGCTCAAGTCCGAACGCGATGCCACGCCACCGAGCTTGCGGATCGCCTCATTGGCGTCGGCCACACCTGCACGCTCCATTTGTTCGGCCGTGATGACCGACGCCGCCACAGGCGCTGTCTGCACGGCACTGACCATGCGAGAGGCCGTCACCACCACCGGTGCCACCACGTCCTCCGCGTGCACGGTGAGGTGCCACAGAGACAAAGACACACCACACGCCACGGCCAAAGCCGAACGCACCCCAGGCGCCACACGCACCGAGTTCAGAACCAACATGATAGGAATCAACAGACAAGTGCCCTGCCTGCGTCCCCGCAAGCTGTGGGCGAACCGACAACATCCACCGGAGGTGGACCTGTCCCATGTTGGCCGGTATCCGGGCTGAGCGATTGCAACCTGTGAGACCTTCCCAGGTCTGTGTCAGACCCAGTGGCAGAGAGCACAAGCGGAGCAACCGGGCAGTGAACCCGGCGACTCGATCGCCGACCGTTGCGGGGGCAGCGCAGTTCGGGCTGGCATCGTTGACACGATCCCCCCTCCTGCTTCCCGTTTAACCGCGCCGAGTGAACCCCGGCGCGAGCACCAACAGGTGGCATTGTAAGGCGCCTACAATGTTTGACTTGTCCTGGCCGCTCGCGCCTTACCTCAGGTTGACGTCCCTCAATGTCCAGAATCGACGAACTCACGGACCGCATCGAGCGCCTGCTGCTGCGCCACGAAGAATTGCGCCGCACCAATGCCCTGTTGCAGCAGCAGTTGACCGTGACCTCACAGGAGCGCGACTCCCTGCGCGCGCGGCTGTCGGCGGCCCGTGCACGCATTGATGCGCTGATCGACAAGCTGCCCCAGGTGGCCGGCTCGGCCCTGAACGATCCTGACGACGACCTGCCCAAGGCCTGACACCATGAAACAGATTGAAGTCTCCATCATGGGGCAGAGCTACTTGCTGGGCTGCCCCGACGGCGGTGAAGAGCGCCTGCGCGAAGCCGTGACCCAGGTGGACCGCGAAATGTGCGCCATCCGCGACAGCGGCAAGCTCAAGGCCCGTGAGCGCATTGCCGTGCTGGCAGCGCTGAACCTGGCCTACATCCTCACCGACCGGCCTGCGCCGGTCACAGCGGCCGCCCCTCCGGCCTCAGGCAGCGCCAGCGGTGAGACGCTGCCCGCGCCCGAATACCTGGATCAGCTCATCCAGCGCCTCGATCAGGCCCTGGACAGCGACGGCCACCTGATCTGACAGCGTTGTCTTGTGTGCAATTTGCACGTACACACCAAGCGATCCGCCGTAGAATGAAATCGTTCGTCGCGTTCGTGGTTGCTTTGATTTCCTTGAACCGATGCTCTTGGAGCCAGGGCTTGGAACATTGCAGCGCAGGTGTGATCGTCTCGCGTCAGATGAACCCGAAGTGCTGCTGACCTCGCCCACCTGAATCCCCCTGGGTTCAGGAATGCGGCAACCAGTGCGCGGCGAACACCTTTTACGACAACGGCCAGACCCTGCATCAGGATCTGGCCGTTTTTTCATGGCGAAAGCAATGCGCCCTGTGGACGCATCCTGGGTGACTCAGGCTGCCGGCACAAACTGGATGCTGGCCAAGGCGATGCGGTTGCCCCCCTTGTCGCGCGCGCTGACCAGCGCGCGGTCGGCGCTGCGCAGCAATTCATCGACGATGCCTGCCGTGTGCGGGAAGCTCGACACCCCCATCGACACAGTGAAGGGAATCTGCTGACCGTTGAACGGCACGATGTGCTCGGCGCACTGACGGCGCAACTGCTCCATGCGGGCGTGCGCCGTGGCCAGACCGATGCCTGACAGCAGCACGACGAAGCGGTCGCCACCCAGACGGCAGGGCGAGTCCATCGCGCGGGTGTTGGCGCGCAACAGACGCCCCAGCGACTCGACGACGCGCTCACAGGCTTCGACACCATGCAGACGGCGGATCTCGTCCATGTTGTCAATCGCCATGGCCACGAGGGCGAACTCGCGCTGCTCACGGCTGGAGAGATCGGCCTCGCGGCGCAGTTGCTCGTCGAAGTGGACGCGGTGGTACAGGCCCGAGGACGCATCGCGAACCTGGCTGTCCTGCATGTCGCGGCGCAGGGCATCGTTGGCCTTTTGCTGCTGCTCCAGCTGCGCCAGCGCCTGTGCAATCTGGGCCTCACGCTGGTGCGTTTCGGTGATGTCTTGCCACACCGACAACAGATGCGGAGCGCCGCCACCGTCCGGCATCACCTGCTGACGCCAGACACGGAAATCGCGACGCACCCCGTGCACCTCCAAGCGGTGCTCCGAGCGCAACCCGTCGGGCATGGAACTGGCCTGCACATCAGCGGCGCGCAAGGCCACCGCCTGGATGGCATCGAAGAGATCGGCATCCTGCGAACCTTCGAGCTGATCGTCTCCGGCATGCAGCAGCCGCGCTGCCGCTTCACTCGCGTAAACGTAGCGAGCTGAGCTCAGGTCCTTGACCAGAACGGCCAGCCCGAGGTGGTCCAGTGCGTTCAGAACAGCCTGGCGCGTGGCGCCACTGTTCAGGACGACGGAAACAGGAGAATCGGCCATGAAAACCTGTGTGTGATGAAGATGACAAAGGTAGCTGCACAGATCGTCGTTCAAATGCGGCGTTGTGACTGTCCTTCAAACAAGGGATGCAGGTGTTTTTACACGACAAATGTGCCCTAATTCACACTTCAACGACACAAAACCGTGTCGTTGAGGCACCTTGTCAAGGGCAACTCAGGGATTGTCCCTGTATCTACCCCCCCCTTGCCTCCCACTTCTTGACCGTATTGATAAGCGAGTTGACCACGATGATCAGAATTGCTTTGCTGGGCTGCGGACTGATGGGTGCCCCGATGTCACGTCGGCTGTTGGCGGCGGGCTACCCCTTGACGGTGTGGAACCGCACACGCGCCAAGGCTGAGGCGCTGGCCGAGGCGGGCGCTACCGTCGCCGAGACACCGGCCGCTGCGGTGGCCCAGGCCGATCTCGTCATCACCATGCTGGAGCACGGCGGGGTGGTGAACGAGGTGCTGTTCAACCCGAACTTGCCCGGTGCGGCACAGGGGCTGCGACCCGGCACGCTGGTGGTGGACATGAGCTCGATCTTGCCCGAGCAGGCTCAGGATCACGCCCAGCGCCTGGCCACCTTGGGCGTGCAGGCGCTGGACGCGCCGGTGTCTGGCGGCACGCTGGGTGCTGAAGCGGGCACCCTGGCCATCATGGCCGGCGGCGAGGCAGCAGATTTCGAGCGCGCCCGCGAGGTGCTCTCGATGCTGGGGCGTCCGGTGCATGTGGGGCCTGCGGGGTCGGGCCAACTGACCAAACTCGCCAACCAGATGATCGTGGGCATCACCATCGGCGCCGTGGCCGAAGCGCTGTTGCTGGCCGAGAAGGGCGGCGCCAACCCGGCCAAGGTGCGCGAGGCATTGCGGGGCGGTTTTGCCGAGAGTCGCATCCTGGAGGTGCATGGCCAGCGCATGGTCGAGGGCGACTTCGCCAAGCGCGGTTCGCTGGCAATTCAGCTCAAGGACCTGCGCAACGCGCTGCACACCTCTGCCGGGCTCGGGTTTGACGCGCCCATCACCCAGCACCTGACCGATCTGTATGCCCAGGCAGCCGAGCACGGCTTTGCCGATCTGGATCAGTCCGGGCTGTTCAAGGAATTGCAGCGCCGCCAGGGCGGGACACGCTGAG
>CAYOJR010000114.1:0-7037 GCA_964404335.1 uncultured Aquabacterium sp. | reverse complement strand
CACCCCCTTCTTTTCGGAGTACATCATGGGTTCATTCAGCATCTGGCACTGGTTGATCGTGCTGGCCATCGTCGTTCTGGTGTTTGGCACCAAGAAGCTCAAGAACATTGGTGGCGACCTGGGCGCTGCGGTCAAGGGGTTCAAGGACGGGATGCGCGACGGCACCACCACCGAGTCCACGGACCCGCAGAAGGTGACCAACGCCACCCGCAACGACGCCAACACCGTCGACGTCGAAACCAAGACCAAGTCCTGATGGGTTCGCCCCGCCGGCTGTCGGGAGTGGCCTGATCCATGATTGATTTCGGTATCGACAAACTGGCCCTGATCGGGGCGGTGGCCCTGGTGGTCATCGGGCCCGAGAAATTGCCGAAGGTGGCCCGCACTGTGGGTTTGCTGTTGGGCAAGGCGCAGCGCTACCTCTCCGAGGTCAAGAGCGAGGTCAACCGCTCCATTGAGCTGGAGGAGTTGAAGAAAGCCAAGGAAGGCCTGGAAGAGGCTGCGAGAGACATCGGTCAGAGCGTCTCTGATGGTTTGCAGGAAGCTGGTCAGGCGCTCAGTGAGTCAGGCCAGCTCACCACCGCGAGCTTCAATGACGAACAGCCTTTCTACGCCAGCGCCAAACCGGTGCGCAAGAACTGGCGCATCAAACGAGGCGCCATGCCACTTTGGTACAAGCAGCAGCACGGCGTGAAGCGTCATGTTCAGTCCGGCGCTGCACGCGTGGCCCGCTTCCGCCCTCCGGCGGCCCACAGACCACGACAACACTGACATCCCGTGAGTGATTCCAAACCAAATCCAGATCAGATGGATGGCTCCGAGCAGCCCTTTGTGTCCCACCTGATCGAACTGCGCGATCGGATGGTCCGCGCCTTGATCGCGATTGCCGTCGCCTTTGCGGTACTGGCCATCTACCCATCCCCTTCGGGCCTGTACGATCTGTTGGCCATGCCCCTGGTTGAACACCTGCCCAAGGGCGCCACACTGATTGCCACCAATCCGATTTCGCCTTTCATGGTTCCGGTGAAGGTGACCATGTTGGCGGCCTTCATGCTGGCCCTGCCGGTGGTGCTGTATCAGATCTGGGCCTTCGTGGCCCCAGGTCTCTATAGCCACGAAAAGAAGCTGGTCATTCCCCTGATCGTGTCGAGCACCTTGCTGTTCTTCGTGGGGGTGGCATTTTGCTACTTCTTTGTGTTTGGCAAGGTCTTTACCTTCATTCAGAGCTTTGCCCCCAAGAGCATCACGGCCGCCCCCGACATCGAGGCCTATTTGAGCTTTGTGCTCAACATGTTCCTGGCATTCGGAGCGGCTTTCGAGGTGCCGGTGGTGCTGGTGATTCTGGCGCGCATGGGCATTGTGTCGGTCCAGAAACTCAAGGACTTCCGCAGCTACTTCATCGTGATCGCGTTCGTGATCGCTGCGGTGGTGACCCCACCGGATGTCGTGTCACAACTCGCCTTGGCCATCCCGATGTGCCTGCTGTACGAAGTCGGCATCTGGGCGGCGCAACTGTTCGTCAAACACACCAAGGTCCCCGACAGCGACGACGCCGCCACCTGAGTGCAAGCGTTCATCAAGCGGCAACACCATGCGTAAGGCCCGCCACTGGCGGGCCTTGGTGTTCGCGGAGGAGCAATGTGTCGGCAACCGCCCCCCACTCCGGAGGTCACGCAGCCTGGGTCGCACGGCGACGCGCCACACCAGCACCTGCCAGCGCCAAGCCCAGCAGGGCCACACCAGCAGGCTCAGGCACCGACAGGGGTTCAGTCGAAATGGTCAGACCGAACAACAGGTCGTTCACCTGCCCTTCCACCGTCGTGAAACCAACGCAGCCATCCTCTGCACCCGCAGCTTCGCAGACTCCGTCATCCAGCACGGACAAAGTCCCCGTGCCACCAATGGGGTAGGCATTCACAAAATAGGTGAAGCCGTCATAGTCGAAGTACTCATTCAACAGGCCACTGGTCAAGACGAAGATATCGTTGCAAGGGTTACCGGGAGGGCTGGTCGCCTCGCAACTGCCATCATTGGACGTTTCCAGAAACTGAATCGTGTAATCGAGCGGAACCAACGCTTGCGTCACCCCCACCGGAACCGTCGGCGTGAGCGACAAGGCCACCGTGAGCGTGGCAGAGCCCAGCGATTGCCCAGCCGGAATCACCTTGTTGGTGTGTGTGAGGGTGAGGGTTGGAGCGATGTACGTGGGTCCGGCAGGTGGCAGACCTCCACCCACCCAGGTGTTCACCGAAGGATCGGCCAGCGGATTGGTGACTTTCAGAGAACTCTGATCGGCCTCCGGTACGGCACCCCAGCGCAAGCGGGTGTCACCCTGGTCCCGAATGACGGTCCCGGGCGCGTAATCCGTCCAAGTCCCGCTGATGTCCACACTCCAAGTTTCGACCATATCTGCACTGGCCTGTGAAGCCACCAGTAAAGCGGCGGCGGTGACTGCCGCTGACGTCAAGTGTTTCATTTCGAACCCCATCTGCATGATGTTGAATCCGCATCGTTGATCGATGCGCCTTGTTGACGGGCTGAGAACTGCCCCCCGCACTCAAAACAAGGCATAGACCGTGCCAAGGCTCCAGCCGCACGCCAAGCTATTGAAAACTAATGCGTTTCTCATCTTGGCAACCCCGCGTTTACGGGTGTGTGTCAAAAAAACCAACACCTCGTCGCTGTCAACTTTCACGATCCAAAACAAAGCCCGCATTGGCGGGCTTGGGGTTCACTCTTCGCTGTCGTCCTGTTGCGCCTGCGCTGGCAGGCTCATCTGCGGGCGTTTGGCCACCATGACGGTGGCGGTCAGGCTCTGGCCACCGCGCAGCAGACGCAATTGGGCGGGCTCGCCAGGTTTGAGTGCCGCCACGGCATTGAGCAACTGCGCGGTGTTCGCCACCCTTTGCCCCGCCACTTCCAGCACCACATCGCCGGGCCGAACCCCTCCCAGAGCGGCCGGCCCGTTGTGCAACACGCCGGTGATGAGCACGCCCTCACGAAGAGGCAAGTTGAAGGTTTCCGCGATCTCCGGCGTCAGATCGCGAGGTTCGACACCGATCCAGCCGCGCGTGACCTGTCCGTCACGGATCAGACTCTCCATGACCTGACGGGCGGTGGACACGGGGATGGCAAAGCCAATCCCCATGCTGCCACCCGAGCGAGAGTAAATCGCGCTGTTGATGCCCACCAGATTGCCGTCGATGTCGACCAGGGCTCCGCCCGAGTTGCCGGGGTTGATGGCCGCATCGGTCTGGATGAAGTTCTCGAAGGTGTTGATGCCCAATTGGTTGCGCCCGAGGGCACTGACGATGCCCGAGGTGACAGTCTGGCCGACACCAAAGGGGTTGCCGATGGCCAGCACGGCATCGCCCACCTGCAGACTGTCCGAGCTGCCGAAGGTGATGGCGGGCAGGCGATCAAGCTCGACCTTGAGCACCGCCAGATCGGTGTCGGGATCGGTGCCGATGACCCTGGCCGCCGCTTTGCGCCCATCCGTGAGCATGATCTGGATGTCGTCCATGCGATCGACCACATGGTTGTTGGTGAGCACATACCCTTCGGGCGACACGATCACCCCCGAGCCCACACCGGACTGTTGCTGTGGCTCCTGGTCGCCAAAGAAATACCTGAACCACGGGTCGCTGCGACGATTCTGGCGCACGGCGGTGTTGCTGGCGCTCACGCTGACCACGGTCGGTGCAGCCTTGCGGGCGGCGTCACGGAAGCTGGTCAATCCCGATCGCTCGACACCCACACTGCTGGCAGCAGGCATCGGGGCAGTGGCCACAGTGGGCACGGGCAATCCTTGTCGAGAGGTCCAGGCAGACAGCCACTGGGGCCTGAATGTGGCCACCACAAAGAGCACACCGACGGCAACAGTCACCGTCTGCGAGAAAATCAACCAGGTTTTGCGCATGAACATCACAAGCCAGAAAGGGCCCGCCGTGATCGATAGAGACACCCTGCATTCCCACCTCCACCAACTGCTGGAAGCCGAACGCTTTCGCGATTATGGGCCGAACGGTCTGCAGGTGGAGGGCAAGCAGGTCATTCGCAAGGTGGTGACCGGGGTGACCGCCAGCCTGGCCCTGATCGAGGCGGCCATCGAGGCTGGGGCGGACGCCATCCTGGTGCACCACGGCCTGTTCTGGAAGGGGCAGGATGGCCGGGTGACCGGATGGATGAAGCAGCGCCTGCAGCGCCTGCTGGCCCACGACATCAACCTGCTGGCCTACCATCTGCCGCTGGACGCCCATGCCAGCCTGGGCAACAACGCGCAGTGGGGCGAGAAGCTGGGACTGCAGGCCGATGCACGCTTTGGTGAGCAGGACCTCGGGTTCATCGGTTCGGCGCCAGCGGGCCTGGACTTGGCCACACTGCATGCACGCATTCGCTCGGTGATGGGGCGCGAAGCGGTGGGCCTGCCGGGTGATGGGCGTCCACTGCGGCGCGTGGCCTGGTGCAGCGGCGGGGCACAGAGCTACTTCGAGGGCGCGATTGCGGCGGGGGCCGACGTGTTCCTCACCGGTGAGATTTCCGAGCCGCAGGCGCACTATGCGCGCGAAACCGGTGTGGCCTTCCTGGCCTGTGGACACCATGCCAGCGAGCGCTATGGGGTGCAGGCGGTGGGCCAACATCTGGCCGAGCAACTGGGCGTGCAGCACGCCTTCATCGAGATCGACAACCCCGCGTGAGAAACGCCCAAAAATGACAAAGGCCGCAGTGAACGCGGCCTTTTTTGTGGGTAGCAACGGCTGAGAGCATCTGCCCCCGCCACGGCCTCAGAGCCGCACCGGGATGCCGCGCTGCGCCATCAAGGCCTTGGCCTGGGCCACGGTGTACTCGCCATAGTGGAAGATGCTGGCGGCCAGCACCGCGTCCGCCCCACCCTGCTGCACACCGTCGGCCAGGTGGTCGAGGTTGCCCACACCACCCGAGGCGATCACCGGCACGCCCACGGCATCGCTCACGGCACGGGTCAGTTCCAGATCGAAACCCGACTTGGTGCCGTCACGGTCCATGCTGGTCAGCAGGATTTCGCCCGCGCCATGCTCGGCCATCTGCTTGGCCCAAGCCACCGCATCAAGGCCGACGTTCTTGCGACCACCGTGGCTGTACACATCCCAGCCCGGTCCGCGTGCAGCGAGGTCTTCGCCCTGGCGCTTCTTGGCGTCGATGGCCACGACGATGCACTGCGAGCCGTAACGCTCGGACGCTTCGCGGATGACTGGTGGGTTGGCCAGCGCGGCCGAGTTGAAGCTGACCTTGTCGGCGCCGGCATTGAGCAGGCGACGCACGTCTTCGACCGTGCGCACGCCGCCCCCCACCGTCAAGGGGATGAAAACCTGCGAGGCCACGGCTTCAATGATGTGCAGGATCACATCGCGACCATCGCTGGTTGCTGTGATGTCGAGGAAGGTGAGTTCGTCGGCACCCTGGTCGTTGTAGCGTGCGGCGATCTCGACCGGATCACCCGCGTCGCGCAATTCGACGAAGTTGACGCCCTTGACGACACGACCGCCCGTCACGTCCAAACAGGGGATGATGCGTTTGGCAAGCATTGCTAGCTGACTGGTTGAATTAGAGTGTCGCCATTGTCTCAGACAGCACAAATCAATCAGAGGATGTCCATTTTGAAGTCACACCTGCATCGCCATTTTTTGTCTGTCACCTGCCTGGCAGGCCTGATGCTCAGCCACGGTGCAGTGTTGGCCCGTGAAGAGGGGCAGGATCACCCGGCCGTGACGCGCTATCCCGGCGCGCAGATCGAGCACTACGATTTCAAGGAATACGAGCAGGCCCAGCTCATTCTGAGCAAACCCTATGAGCGCAATGGCACCTATGTGGCCGACAAGCTCTTGCCCCTCGAAGGGACCGTGACCTACATCCATTACGAGATCGACAAGCAGGCCTCGGCCCTGCAGGTGTTCCGCAACTACCAGAGCATGCTGCGCCGCAGCGGCTTCAAGGAACTGTTCGTGTGCGAGCGCCCCTGCATCCGTAGCAACCTGGGGGCGTTGAAGGAGTTGCTGGGCGCTCGCAGCCTCTACCTCAACGGGGCGGAGGACATTCAGTACGTGGCGGCTCAGCGCGGCAACACCTATGTGTCCCTGGCGGTCAACAGCATGGGCGGCAGCACCGACGCTTGGTTGTTTGTGATCGACAAGGGCCAGCTCGATGACAGCAAGATGGGCATCTCGGGTGACAGCCCGATTGCCAAGGCCCTCAGCGCCCAAGGGCGGGTGGATCTCTACGGTTTTTACTTCGATACCGGCAAATCCAGCCTGAAAAAAGGCTCCGAGAAGACGCTGAACGAGCTCGCCCAGGTGCTGCAGGACAACCCCACACTCAAGATCCAGGTGCTGGGGCACACCGACAACGTGGGACAGGACGCCGACAATCAGCACCTCTCGCAAGAGCGCGCGCAATCGGTGGTGAATGCGCTCAGCGAACAGCAAGGTATCGACGGTACACGCCTGGAAGCGCTGGGCATGGGAGCAAGCCAACCAGTTGCGCCGAACGCCAGCGAAAAAGACCGTGCGCGCAACCGCCGCGTGGAAATTGTGGCCGTGCCCGAGGCACCCACCCAGACTGCCCAACCGTCAAACCGGAACTCGACCACGTCACCGCAGTCTGGCAAGCAAGACACTGCGGGTCAGCCGCGTGAGGTGATCAATACCGCCAACGAAGTGATCAAAGGCATCAATTCGCTGCGCGGGCTGTTCGGCCGCTGAAGCGAACGCAAGATGCGTTTTCTGCGGTGGTGACTGGCACCACCGCAAACCAGTCGCTCAGACGCCGCCGTTGAGTTCGTCGGCGCGCTTCTGGCCGGCAGCGAAATCGAGGTCGCCGGTGTAGATGGCACGTCCGCAGATCACGCCTTCGACACCTTCGGATTCGACAGCGCACAGGCGCTCGATGTCCTGGATGTTGGACAGGCCACCCGAAGCGATCACGGGGATGCTCAATGCCTGTGCCAGCTTGACGGTGGCTTCGATGTTGACGCCCGACAGCATGCCGTCACGGCCGATGTC
>CAYOJR010000113.1:4533-7140 GCA_964404335.1 uncultured Aquabacterium sp. | reverse complement strand
GCGGTCTTGAGCTTGTCCTTGAGCTTGTCCATGGTCTCGCGCAGGGTCTTGGCGTCGGCGCCTTCCAGCGTCGCGGCCAGCACCTTGATGCCGTTCACGTCCACGGCCTTGGCCATCAACTCATCGCCCTGGCTGGACGCCAGCTTGCCCTTGAGGGCGGCGATTTCCTTTTCCAGCGCGCGGATCTGCTCTTGGGCGGCGGCCACGCGGGCCGGCACTTCGTGCGGGGTGGCCTTCAGCAGGGCGGCCACGCCTTCCAGCGTGGTCTCCAGGTTCTGGGTGTAGGCCAGTGCGTTGGCGCCGGTGATGGCTTCCACGCGGCGCACGCCAGCGGCCACGCCGCCTTCGGCCACGATCTTGAACAGGCCGATGTCACCGGTGCGCTGCACGTGCGTGCCGCCACACAGTTCCTTCGAGGAGCCGATGCTCAGAACGCGCACGGTGTCACCGTACTTCTCGCCGAACAGCATCATGGCGCCGGACTTTTGGGCGTCGTCCAATGCCATCACCTGGGCCTGGGCTTCGGCGTTGAGCAGGATTTCGGCGTTCACCAACTCTTCCACTTCGCGGATTTGCTCAGCGGTCATCGGCGCGTTGTGGGCAAAGTCGAAGCGGGTGCGGTCGGCGGTGACCTGCGAACCCTTTTGCTGCACGTGGTCGCCCAGCACTTCGCGCAAGGCCTTGTGCATCAGGTGGGTGGCGCTGTGGTTGCGCACGGTCTTGGCGCGCAGTTCTGCATCCACCTTGGCGTTGAGCTTGTCGCCGACCTTGATGCTGCCCTCGACCACGCGGCCGTGGTGACCGAACACGTCGGCCTGGATCTTTTGCGTGTCTTCGACGATGAAGCGGCTGGTGGCGTTGCGCAGGTCGCCGCTGTCGCCACACTGGCCGCCAGACTCGGCGTAGAACGGGGTGTGGTCCAGCACGATGACGGCGTCGTCACCGGCCTGGGCTTCTTGCACCTGGGCGCCGTCCACGTAGATGGCGGTGACGTTGGCCGCGTCCACCGTCAGGTGCTCGTAGCCGTGGAAGCCGGTGGGCACACCGGAGTACTCCAGGCCAGCGGCCATCTTGAACTTGCCGGCGGCTCGGGCCTGCTCGCGCTGGCGGGCCATGGCGGCGTCAAAACCGGCTTGGTCCACGGTCACGTCACGCTCGCGGCAGACGTCGGCGGTCAGGTCGACCGGGAAGCCGTAGGTGTCGTGCAGCTTGAAGGCGGTTTCGCCGTCGATCTGTTTCTCGCCCGCAGCCAGGGCGCCTTCCAGGATTTCCATGCCGTGGGCAATGGTCTGGAAGAAGCGCTCTTCTTCGGTCTTGAGCACGTCGGTGATGCGCTTTTCGTTCTGACGCAGCTCGGGGTAGGCCTCGCCCATCTGTTCGACCAGGGCCGACACCAGCTTGTGGAAGAAGGGGGTGCGGGCGCCCAGCTTGTAGCCGTGACGGATGGCACGGCGGGTGATGCGGCGCAGCACGTAGCCACGGCCTTCGTTGCTGGGGATGACGCCATCGGCGACCGTGAACGAGCAGGCGCGGATGTGGTCGGCAATCACCTTCAGACTGGGGCTGGCAGCGTCGCAGTTCTCGCCACCGGCGGCGTCCACGGCGGTCTTGGCGGCAGCCAGCAGCGCCTGGAACAGGTCAATTTCGTAGTTGCTG
Organism: uncultured Aquabacterium sp.; assembly: GCA_964404335.1. GTDB lineage: Bacteria > Pseudomonadota > Gammaproteobacteria > Burkholderiales > Burkholderiaceae_C > Aquabacterium. The sequence continues at coordinate 5,484 of CAYOJR010000113.1, read as the reverse complement.
TGCTTGCCTTGCAGCACCGTGGCAATGCGCTCCAGGCCCATGCCGGTGTCCACCGAGGGCTTGGGCAGCGGGTGCATCACGCCGTCTTCGGTGCGGTTGAACTGCATGAAGACGTTGTTCCAGATCTCGATGTAGCGGTCGCCGTCTTCATCGGGGCTGCCGGGAGGGCCGCCGGCGATGTCCGGGCCGTGGTCGTAGAAGATCTCGGTGCAGGGGCCGCAGGGACCGGTGTCGCCCATCATCCAGAAGTTGTCGGACATGTAGCGGCCGCCCTTGTTGTCACCGATGCGCACGATGCGCTCGGCGGGCACGCCCACCACCTTGTTCCAGATCTCGTAAGCCTCGTCGTCCTCGTGATAGACGGTGACCCACAGCTTTTCCTTGGGCAGCTTGAACTTCTCGGTCAGCAGTTCCCAGGCATAGCTGATGGCGTCATGCTTGAAGTAGTCACCGAACGAGAAGTTACCCAGCATCTCGAAGAAGGTGTGGTGACGCGCGGTGTAGCCGACGTTGTCCAGGTCGTTGTGCTTGCCGCCGGCGCGGATGCACTTCTGCGAGGTGGTGGCGCGGCTGTACGGACGCTTGTCGAAGCCCAGGAACACGTCCTTGAACTGGTTCATCCCGGCGTTGGTGAACAGCAGGGTCGGGTCATCGCCCGGCACGACGGGGCTGGACGCCACGATGGTGTGGCCCTTGGACTGGAAGTACTCCAGGAAGGTCTTGCGGATGTCTGCGGCTTTCATGGGGAGGGACTCTCTCTTGATCTGGTGCGCTCAGGCGCAGTGTCCGCAGCGTGGACACGCCGGGCATAAATAACCTTAGATTATAGATTTCGCCCGGACGCCTATGATTGCCCGCTGGGCATGCCTACGGTCCCTCATCAGCAAGCGAGAACGACATGAGCAACACCTCCTCCCCGCTGGCCACCTTGCAAGACCCCACCTTGCTCAG
>CAYOJR010000113.1:0-4433 GCA_964404335.1 uncultured Aquabacterium sp. | reverse complement strand
GAGTGGTTTGCGGAAGAGGCGCGCCGGGTCTATGGCGAGACCATCGCGAGCCCCGACCCGACCAAGCGCCTGCTGGTCTTGCGTCAGCCGGTGGGCGTGTGCGCGGCGATCACGCCCTGGAACTTCCCGGTGGCCATGATCACGCGCAAGGTCGCCCCGGCCTTGGCGGCCGGTTGCCCGGTCGTCATCAAACCGGCGGAAGCCACCCCGCTGTCGGCCCTGGCTGTGGCCGAACTGGCCCAGCGCGCCGGCATGCCGCCGGGCGTGCTCAACGTCATCACGGCCGATGCGCAGCGCTCCATCGAGGTCGGCAAGGTCTTGTGCGCCAGCGACACGGTGCGCCATCTGTCCTTTACCGGCTCCACCGAGGTCGGCCGCATCCTGATGCAACAATGCGCGCCCACGATCAAGAAACTGTCGCTGGAGTTGGGGGGTAACGCCCCCCTCATCGTGTTTGACGATGCCGACCTGGATGTGGCCGTGGAAGGCGCCCTGGCGAGCAAATATCGCAACTCAGGCCAGACTTGCGTATGCGCCAACCGCATGTATGTGCAAGCCGGCATCTATGACGCCTTCGTGAGCCGACTGGCGGCCCGTGTGGCCGAGATCCGGGTGGGCAACGGCTTTGAGCCTGGCGTGGTGCAAGGCCCGCTGATCGACGCCGAAGCCCTGAACAAGGTGGAGACCCTGGTGGCCGACGCCGTGGCCAAGGGGGCCAAGGTGTTGACCGGTGGCGCCCCGGCCCAACTCGAAGGCGGCGCTTTCTATCAGCCCACGGTGCTGGCCAATGTGAGCCGTGACATGCGCGTGGCCCGCGAAGAGATCTTTGGTCCGGTGGCCCCGGTGTTCAAGTTCGAAACCGAGGCCGAGGCCATTGCCGCCGCCAACGCCACCGAGTTCGGCCTGGCGAGCTACTTCTTCAGCCGCGACATTGGCCGGATTTTCCGCGTGGGTGAAGCACTCGAGTACGGCATGGTGGGGGTCAACACCGGGATGATTTCGCACTGCGAAGCGCCGTTTGGCGGGGTCAAGCAATCTGGCCTGGGTCGCGAAGGTGCCCGTCAGGGCATGGACGATTACCTCGAAATCAAGTACCTGTGCCTGGGTAGCCTGAACATCTGAGGGTTTCTGCGCGGATCGTCGGTCATACTGTCAGGCAGAGACAGAACCGACGTGAAACCGACAGGAGTCCGTGCTCATGGCGAAGACGCCCCGCGCAGTGCGCACCAAAACAGCCCCACCCGCTTCGACCGCGACAACCGCGCCCGTGGCGGGCCTGCAGCCCGCCTTCAGAGCGCCTGGCGAGGTGGTGGCCGACACCCTGGAACTGCTTCATCACATGGTTGAGGACACCGTGGACCCGCTGGGCATGAGCGCCCCGATGGTCCACGCCCAGCTCGCATGGCTGACGCACCCGCAGGAGCTGACGGATCGGATGCTGCGGCTGTCCACCGACCTGTGGCGCCTGCAATGGCACTCGGTCAACCGGCTGCTGGGCCTGCCCAGCGAGGACCCCATCAAGGTCAACGACGAAGACGTGCGCTTTGCCGATCCGATCTGGACCGAGGCGCCCAGTTGGGACCTGCTCAAGGAGTGGTACCTCGCCGTCACGCACCACACTCAGGACATGCTCTACGACACACCGGGCATGTCCACCCGCGAGCGGCGCAAGGCTGCGTTCTGGTGGCGCAACTGGATCAACGCCATGGCGCCTTCCAACTACCTGCTGACCAATCCGGTCGCGATGCGCCATGCCATGGAAACCCGAGGCGAGAGCCTGCGCAAGGGTTTCGAGATCTTCCTCGAAGACATGAAGGCTGGCGACATCCGCATGACCACCCCGGAAGACTTCAAGGTGGGAGAGAACCTGGCCACCACGCCCGGCTCGGTCGTGATGCGCAACCACCTCATTGAGGTGATCCACTACGCGCCCACGCAAGCCAAGGTGCATGCCCAGCCCATCGTCATCGTCACGCCCTGGATCAACAAGTTCTACGTGCTCGACCTGACGCCCAAGAAGAGCTTGGTGCGCTTCCTGCTCGACCAGGGGTTCGACGTGTTCATCACCAGTTGGAAGAACCCGGATGCGTCGATGCGCGACATCCGCTTTGACGACTACCTGATGGACGGCATTCACGCCACCATCGAGACCGCGCGGGCGATGAGCGGTGCCGACAAGGTGCATGCGGTGGGCTATTGCATTGGTGGCACAGGCCTGAGCATGTACATGGCCTGGGCCAACAAGCACTTCGCCGCCGAAGACGTGCCAGTGAGCGACGTCACGCTCTTCACCACCCTGGTCGATTTCCATGCGCCGGGCGACATCAACGTCTTCATCGACGAATCGAGCGTGAACTACCTGACCCGCAAGATGGCCCGCACCGGCTATCTCGATGGCAAGGACATGGCGGCCTCCTTCCGCCTGCTTCGCTCCAACAGCCTGATCTGGCACTACGTGGAGCAAGGCTGGCTCAATGGTGAGCCGCCCCCACCGTTTGACGTGCTGTACTGGAACATGGACACGACGCGCATGCCCCAGGCCATGCACAGCTGGTATCTGCAAGAGCTGTACCTGAAGAACCGCTTGATCCAGCCCGATGCACTCACGGTGGCGGGCGAGCCGCTGGACCTGGCACGCATCAACCAGCCGCTGTATGCCGTATCGGCAGAAGACGACCACGTAGCGCCTTGGAAGCAGACGTTCCACGTCAACAACCACTTCACCGGGCCGAAGCGCTATGTGCTGTCCACCTCGGGCCATATTCTGGGCATCGTCAATCCGATCGTGAAGCCACCGAAGCGCAGCTATCGTGCAGCCGAAGCGCACCGCTCCGACAAGCCCGAAGCCTGGCTCAAGCGCGCCGAGCAGCACGAGGGGTCGTGGTGGGAAGACTGGATGGCGTGGCTCAAACCACGTGCGGGCAAGCTGGTGAATGCTCGCCCTGCCGCCACCGCCGCGTTCCCGGAACTGGCGCCGGCACCTGGCACCTATGTGCGTGAAAGCTGAATTCTGACCACCATGACGGGAGCCGCTACGTATTGCACAGCTCACAGCGTGGCGGACTTTCAGCACAACCTTGCGGCCGTGCAACGGCGTATCGCAGACGCGTGCCAGCGGGCAGGACGTGATCCTCAATCGGTGCGTCTGCTGCCGGTCAGCAAGACCGTATCGGAAGACCGGCTTCGCCAGGCTTACGCTGCAGGGTGCCATCAGATGGGCGAGAACAAGGTGCAGGAGGCCCTTCGCAAGTCCGAGTCGCTCTCGGACTTGCGCGACTTGCGCTGGTCGGTGATCGGGCATCTGCAAACCAACAAAGCCAAGTACGTTGCACGTTTTGCCAGCGAGTTTCAGGCTCTGGACAGCCTGCGTGTCGCGCAAGAGCTTGACCGACACCTGCAAGCGCAAGGTCGCAGCCTGGATGTGCTGGTACAGGTCAACACCTCCGGTGAAGCGAGCAAGTTTGGTCTGCCGCCCGAAGAAGTACCGGCTTTTGTTCGCCAGTTGCCCGCGTTCTCATCGCTGCGCGTGCACGGTTTGATGACCTTGGCGGTCTTCTCATCCGATCTCGCTCTGGTTCGTCCCTGCTTCGTCAAACTGCGGCATCTGCGTGATCAACTGCGACAAGAGGCACCAGACGGCATCGACATGACAGACTTGTCCATGGGCATGTCCGGCGACTTTGAAGCAGCCATTGAAGAAGGATCCACCATCGTGCGAGTGGGACAGGCCATTTTTGGCCCCCGCGCCCTGCCCGACAGCCATTACTGGCCTTCAGTGGATTCAACGACTTAACCTTGATTTCATCGAACCTTGCGCCTGTGAAAACTGCTCTGGCACTGCGCCACATTCACTTTGAAGATCTCGGCACCCTCGAACCGCTGCTGCGCGAACGTGGGTTCAACGTGCAATACCTTGATCCCTCTGTCGAGGATCTCAGTTCGGTCAACGCCGCAGAGCCCGACCTGATCGTTGCGTTGGGCGGGCCCTTGGGTGCATTCGACGAAGCCGCTTACCCCTTCCTGCAAGACGAACTTGACCTCATTGCACAGCGCCTCCAGTCAGGACGCCCGCTGCTGGGCATCTGCCTGGGCGCGCAATTGATCGCACGCCTGCTCGGGGCCCACGTCGGTCCGATGGGACACAAGGAGATCGGTTTTGCCCCCTTGACCCTGACGGAAGATGGGCAACACTCGGTGCTGTCCCCGCTGGCGGATGTACCCGTACTGCACTGGCATGGTGACCGATTTGAGCTGCCCGCTGGCGCCCATTTGCTGGCTAAAACCGCGTTGTGCGCCCAGCAGGCGTTCGCCTACGGCCATGCCGTTCTGGGCTTGCAATTTCACCTGGAAGCCGATGCCAGCCAAATCGAACGTTGGCTGGTGGGGCACTGCAGCGAACTGGGTCAGGCGGGAATCGCCCTGCACACACTGCG
>CAYOJR010000112.1:0-7167 GCA_964404335.1 uncultured Aquabacterium sp. | reverse complement strand
GGGGTGATGGGGGCCCTGTGCCTGGCGTGGTTGAAGCACCGCGATCGCAGCGTGTTGCCTGCCCACACCACGGCCCGTTTGGCTGAATTGCAGGCGCGCATCCGGCCGCATTTCCTTTTCAACACGCTCAACACAGCCATTGCCCTGGTGCAGGTGGATCCGCCTCGGGCCGAGCGGGTGCTGGAGGATTTGGCCGAGTTGTTCCGGCAGGCCTTGGACGGGCCGCAGGGTCGGACCACTCTGGCTGCGGAGGTGGCGCTTTCGCGTCGCTATCTGGACATCGAGCAGTTGCGCTTTGGTGAGCGCATGCAGGTACGCTGGGATCTGGATCCCACTGCTGCCGATGCAGCCTTGCCACCGCTGACACTGCAACCACTGGTGGAGAACGCCGTGCGCCATGGGGTAGAGCCTTGCGCCGATGGCGGGTGGGTGGAGGTGCGCACACAGGTGCAGGCAGGTCATGTGCTGCTCACGGTGCGCAACAGCGTGCCCCGGCAAGGTGCCTTGCCATTTGTGACCGGACATGGGATGGCTTTGCGCAACGTGCGCCAGCGCCTGCAGCTGATGCACGATGTGCAGGCCGAGTTTGCTGCAGGTCTGGTGCCGTCAGACATGGCGAATGCCTCCGCCTGCTATGAGGTGCGGGTGAGGGTGCCCTGGTCCAAAGGAGGGTCCGCATGACGGAGCTGACGGTGGCCTTGATCGATGACGAACCCTTGGCACGCTTGCGCATGCGCACCTTGCTGGCCCAGGTGCAAGCTGGCTGCGAGGTGGTGGGGGAGTTTGGCGAATCGGTCGCCGCCTTGCTGTGGTTGCGCGAGCAGGACGCCGTCGGGCAGGGGCCGGACATGATCTTGCTCGACATCCAGATGCCGGGACTCGACGGCATGGTGCTGGCCGCCCGATTGCGCGAGTTGCGCGACCCGCCAGCCATCGTGTTCGTGACCGCACACGCTGAACATGCGGTGCGGGCGTTCGATGTGGCTGCGCTCGACTATCTGACCAAACCTGTGCGGGTGGAGCGTTTGCAGGCCTGCCTTGACCGTGTGCAGCGCTGGCGGCAGGCGCAACCGCGCCTGCAAGCCTTGGATGCCGACGTGATCGTGGTGCATGACCGGGGCCGCATGTTACGCATTCCGGTGGCCGATGTGCTGTATTTCAAGGCCGAACAGAAGGTGGTCACGCTGCACACGGCCGAAGAAGTGCATCCGGTGAGCGAGTCACTGACCGAGTTGGAGTCCCGCGTGGGCGAGCGCTTCATCCGGGTGCATCGCAATGCGCTGGTCGCGCGCCGGGCCATGAAATCGCTGCAACGCCGCGCGGACGGCGATGACGAAGACGGGGGGGAAACCTGGGCTGTGCAGATCATGCCGACCCAGGCGTGGCTGGCGGTGTCACGCCGTCAGGTCACGGCAGTGCGAGAAGCGATGAGCGACTGCCACTGAAAGGCCGTCGCCTTCAGGGCTCAGAAACCCAGGCTGGCCAGCAGGTCGTCAACCTCGCTCTGGTTGGCCACCACATCGGTGCGACCTTCCGCGTTGACGACCGGGCCGTCAAGGTTGTGCTCACCCGCAACGGGCTCGTGGCTGTGCGTCAGCGCGGCTTCCACCTTGTGGGCCTGCTCCGGCGGCGCCGCTTGCACCAGCAGTTTCACCAACTGCGCTTCCAGGTCGTTGGCGAGGTTCACGACCTTGGCGACCACCTGGCCGGTCAGGTCATGAAAGTCCTGCGCCATCATGATGTCGGTGAGGTGGCTGTCCACCCGTCGGGTCGTCGCTTCGACATCCTGCACGAAGTTGAACACCGCCCCGCTGGCCACCGCCTTCACGGGATCGGCGGTGATCAACTTGGCCAGCTTGCGCGTTTCCTGGGCAATGTGCTCCTGGTCGGCCTTGGCGGTGTCCACCAGGTTCAGCACCTTCTCGGCGGCGTCGGCCGTTTTGGTGGCAATGTAGTTCAGGCGGCTGCGGGCATCCGGCAGGTTGTCCACCGTGTTCTTCAGGCTGGGCAGCACGCCCAGCATGTTGAGGGTGTCATGCAGCTGCCGGGTCAGGGTACCCAGTTGCTGAAAGATTTCGGGCGATGCCGCAGGCATCGTCATGTTGTCGGGCAAGTCGATTTGCTGCACGTGGCGCTCCCTCAAGCCGTGGTGGCCAGCTTTTGCAGGATTTTCTGAACCTTTTCTTCCAGCGTTGCTTTGGTGAAAGGCTTGACGATGTAGCCAGCGGCGCCCGTCTGGGCGGCCAGCACGATGTCTTCCTTGCGTGCCTCGGCGGTCACCATCAGCACGGGAATGTGCTTGAGTGCGTCATCGGCCTTGATGGCCTTGAGCAACTCGAAACCGTTCATGTTGGGCATGTTGATGTCGCTGACCACGAAGTCGAACTTGTTGTTCTTGAGCATGTTCAGGGCGACCACGCCATCTTCGGCTTCGTCTGCATTGACGTACCCGCTTTCCTTGAGCAAACCTCGAACGATGCGGCGCATGGTCGAGAAATCGTCCACGATCAAAAACTTGAAGTCAGCGGGGTTGCTCATGGCTCGTCCTTGTGTCCTAAAAGCCGGCATCTCTCCGTGGATGCCTTCGGAAGAGGAGTTTATCGGTTCGGCGCGCCTGTGCCGGGTGGGAGTGACCCTTCAGGTGTGGCTTCTGTCTCGTCTTCGGCGTTTGTGGAGGTACCGGAAGCCGTGCGGGCGGCCTCGTAGAAGCGCTCTTCGGCTTCTCGGTTCATCACAATGATGCTGATGCGACGGTTCAGGGGGCTCTCGGGATTCTGGGTATCGAACAGCATGCTGGCGGCCAGGCCCTGCACCCGCAACACGTTTTCACCCTTGAGGCCACCTGCAATCAGTTCGCGGCGGGAGGCGTTGGCACGGTCTGCCGACAATTCCCAGTTGCTGTAGCCGGCTTCGCCGCCGACGAAGGGCTTGGCGTCGGTGTGACCTTCGATGGTCAGGCGGTTCGGCACATCGGCGAGCACAAAACCAATGGCGCGCAGCACATCACGCATATAGCCTTCCACCGTCTCCGAGCCGCTCGCGAACATCGGCCGGTTCTGGTCATCCACGATCTGGATGCGCAGGCCTTCGGCAGTCAGGTCCAGACGCAACTGAGACTGGTATTTCGACAGGCGGCTGTCGTTGGCGATCACCTCCTGCAGCTTGGCTTTGAGGGCGTTCAGGCGAGCCTGCTCCTGGCGCATCATTTCAGCCTTCAAGGCCTTCACGCGCAGTTTCTCGTCGACGGTTTCCGAGCGACCCTTGTTTTGCTGGCCGGTGGTTTCGGACAGGCTGGTGCCGCCTCCCTTGATGATGGAGGTGGCATCGCCTGCCCCTGAGCCACCCATCATGGAAACCTTGACCGGATTGCTGAAGTAGTCGGCAATGCCCTTGCGATCACCTTCCGTGGTGGAGCCCAGCAGCCACATCAGCAGGAAAAAAGCCATCATGGCCGTGACGAAGTCGGCGTAAGCAATCTTCCACGCACCACCATGAACGGCATGGCCGCCCTTCTTGACGCGCTTGATGATGATCGGCTGGACCTTCTTCGAATCTCCGGCCATGGCTTACTTCTTCTTCACGTGGGCTTCGAGTTCGATGAAAGTGGGGCGCTCGGTGGAGTACAGCACCTTGCGACCGAACTCGATGGCCACTTGAGGTGCATAGCCCTGCATGCTGGCCAGCAGGACGGTCTTGATGACCTGGAATTCCTTGGTGGCTTCGTCGAGTTTCTGCTCCATCAGACCGCCGATCGGTTCGACCACGCCGTAAGCCAGCAAGATGCCCAGGAAGGTGCCAACCAGGGCCGAGCCGATCATGGCGCCCAGCACCGCCGGTGGTTGCCCCACCGAGCCCATGGTGTTGACCACCCCCAGCACGGCGGCCACGATGCCGAAGGCGGGCAGGGCGCCAGCCAGACGCGCAATGGCGGCGACGGGCTGATGGCCTTCGTGGTGGTGGGTTTCGATTTCGTTGTCCATCAAGGCCTCGATCTCATGCGAGTTGAGGTTGCCCGAAACCATCATGCGCAGGTAATCGGTGATGAATTCAACGACATGGTGATCGCTGCCCACGATCGGATACTTCTTGAACAGAGGGGAATTCTCCGGGTCATCGACATCCTTTTCGATGGACATCAAACCCTCTTTGCGGACTTTCTGCAGGATCTCATAGAGCATGGCCATGAGTTCCATGTAGCGGGCCTTGGAATACTTCGAGCTTTTGAGCAAAGGCCCGAAACCGCTCAGCACGGCCTTCACCACTTTGGGTTGGTTGGTCACCAGAAAGGCCCCGATGGACCCACCGCCGATGGCCATCATTTCGGTGGGCAAGGCCGCCAGGATCACGGAAATGTTGCCACCGTGAATGATGAAGGCGCCAAAGATGCTGCCGAGACAGAGGAGATAACCAATGAAGACAATCATGGTGGACGTGGTCGCGCGCTCAAGTGTTAAACGGCATCCTAACCGTTCTGCCTGTCTGCTGTAGCGGGCATTCGCAATAGCGAGGGCTTTCCTGTATCAGAGACACTGGTGAAGATTTATCGGCCGCAGAATCTGCGACTTGAGCGTCAACTTGCGGCGGGTTGGGTGACGCCGTGTTCACTTCAGCAGGGCGTGGCCCCCGCCATCGGCCCTGCTCACCATCTAGCGAGGATCAACACCATGGCCCGATTGCCCCGGTTGGAGGTGGCCCACTGGCCACATCTCATCGTGCAGAGGGTGCACGATGGCCAACTTCTGGCACGCGACGATGTCGATCGGGCCTTGCTGCTGCAAACCTTGCGGGAGGCGGCGCGCGCCCACGAGGTCAGCATCCATGCCTATTGCCTGGCGCCCGATCATTTTCACCTGCTGCTCACGCCAGCGCAGGACACGTCCCTGCGTCTGTTCATGCAGACGGTGGGACGTCGGTATGTGAGTGCTTACAACCGTCGTCATGGCCGCCAGGGTGGTTTGTGGGCGGGACGCTACCGTGCCACCGTGCTGGATCCGGCAGTGCATGGGCTTGACGCAATGGTGTGGGTGGAGACGCACGGCCAGCGGGCGGGGGGGGCTTCACCTCTGCAAGACGATGCCTGGTCCAGTGCGCGGCATCACCTCGGGCGGTGTTCAGACCCCTTGATCAGCGATCTGGCCGTGTTCTGGTCTCTGGGCAACACCCCTTTCGAGCGCGAGGCAGCGTGGCGCCGTCGTCTGGAGGCGGGTGTGTCGGTGTCGCAGGCGCGTCAGCTGGCGGAGGCGATGCACAAGGGTTGGGCGTTGTTGTCGGCGGCAGTGCTGCCCGCAGTGGAGGCGGTGGCAGGGCGGCGCCTCGCCCCCCGTCCTCGAGGACGCCCTCGCAAGGCGCTTTTGACGTCGGACGCTTCAACCGATCAGTGATCTGACCCTATTTAATAATGCACCAAATGTGTGCCTGCTATTAATTGGTGTCTGACCCTATTTTTTATTGCTTGAAGCTGAGGGGGAACGAGAGTATCCTCGCGGCTCTCGTGTTGTTTTTCCACACTTACTCTGGAGCGCCCCCATGACCCAGGCGACTTCGGGAACCTCGTTCCCCGTCCTCCCCGTGTCTGACGCAGCCGCCACCTCCGTGGCCACCGCGCAGGAAATCAAAGCCGCAGCCGAACTGGGCATGTATGCCAACGCCGAGCACGATGCGTGCGGCGTGGGCTTCGTCGCTCACATCAAGGGCCACAAGGCGCACCACATCGTCCAGCAGGGTTTGAAGATCCTGGAAAACATCGACCACCGCGGTGCCGTGGGTGCCGACCCGCTGATGGGTGACGGTGCGGGCCTGCTGATCCAGATCCCCGACGAGTTCTACCGTGCCGAAATGACCAAGCAGGGCGTTGAGCTGCCGCCGCCCGGCGAATACGGCGTCGGCATGATCTTCCTGCCCAAGGAAAATGCTTCGCGCCAGGCTTGCGAGCAAGAGCTCGAGCGCGCCATCAAGGCCGAAGGTCAGGTGCTGCTGGGTTGGCGTGACGTGCCGGTGGACCGCGACATGCCCATGTCGCCCACCGTGCGCGAAAAAGAGCCGGTCATCCGCCAGGTCTTCATTGGCCGTGGCCACGACATCCTGGTGCCAGACGCCCTGGAGCGCAAGCTCTACGTCATCCGCAAGACGGCGTCCACCAAGATCCAGAGCCTGAGCCTGACGCACAGCCACGAGTACTACGTGCCCAGCATGTCGTGCCGCACCGTCATCTACAAGGGTCTGCTGCTGGCCGACCAGGTGGGCAAGTACTACCTCGACCTGCGCGACGAGCGCGTGGTTTCGGCCCTGGCACTGGTGCACCAGCGCTTCTCGACCAACACCTTCCCCGAGTGGCCGCTGGCTCACCCCTACCGCATGGTCGCTCACAACGGTGAAATCAACACCGTCAAGGGCAACTTCAACTGGATGCGCGCCCGCGAAGGCGTGATGAAGTCGCCCGTGCTGGGCGATGACCTGAAGAAGCTGTACCCGATCAGCTTGGACGGCCAGTCCGACACCGCCACGTTCGACAACGCGCTCGAACTGTTGACGATGTCCGGCTACCCCCTGGCTCAGGCTGCCATGATGATGATCCCGGAAGCCTGGGAACAGCACAGCACCATGGACGAGCGCCGCCGCGCCTTCTATGAGTACCACGCTGCCATGATGGAGCCGTGGGACGGCCCCGCCGCCATGGTCTTCACCGACGGCCGCCAGATCGGCGCCACGCTGGACCGCAACGGTCTGCGCCCCGCCCGTTTCATCATCACCGATGACGACCTGGTCGTGCTGGCTTCCGAATCCGGCGTGCTGCCCATCCCTGAGAACAAGATCGTCAAGAAGTGGCGTCTGCAGCCGGGCAAGATGTTCCTGATCGACTTTGAGCAAGGTCGCATCATCGAAGACGAAGAGCTCAAGGCCCAGTACGCTTCGGCCAAGCCTTACCGTCAGTGGATCGAGAACGTCCGCATCAAGCTGGGAAGCATCGACGTGGCCGGTGGCTTGGGTGAGTTCAGCGAATCGCTGCTCGACCGCCAGCAAGCCTTCGGCTTCACCCAGGAAGACATCAAGTTCCTGATGGCCCCGATGGCCACCAACGGCGAAGAGGCGACCGGCTCCATGGGCAACGACTCGCCCCTGGCCGTGCTGTCGGACAAGAACAAGCCGCTGTACAACTACTTCAAGCAG
>CAYOJR010000111.1:3938-7426 GCA_964404335.1 uncultured Aquabacterium sp. | reverse complement strand
CCGGTGTGCGGGTCGTAGTACATGGCGTTGACGGTGAAGTCGCGGCGGGCGGCGTCCTGATCTTGCGGACCCCAGACGTTGTCGCGCAGCACACGGCCGCTGGCGTCCACCACGTGGGTCTTGTCGGCCAGCTCCTTGCGCGAGGTCTTCTCGTTGCCAGTGACCTGCTCGGCGGCGGTGGCGTCGAGGTAGGCGCGGAAGGTGGAGACCTCGATGACTTCGTTCTCGCGCCCACGGCCGTAGACCACGTGCACGATGCGGAAGCGTCGGCCGATGATGAAGGCACGGCGGAACAGGCTCTTGACCTGCTCGGGCGTGGCGTTGGTGGCGACGTCGAAGTCCTTGGGACGGTGGCCCAGGATCAGGTCACGGACCGCGCCGCCGACGATGTAGGCCTCGTAACCGGCGTCCTGCAGGGTTTCAACGACGCGGCGTGCGCGGTCATCAACCAGGCTGGGGTCGATGCCATGCTCGCTTTGCGGAACGTCCACGCGCTTGCCGACCGGGATGCGGGGCGCCTTGGCAGCGCGGCCGCCCGATGCGGGGCTGCGCTTTTTGGCCGGGTCTTTGCCCAGGATCTTGTCTATGAAGCTCTTGATCATGCAAACAGTCTAAGGATGCGCCAGCCGCGTTCGCGGGCCACTTCTTCCAGCGCCGGGCTGGGATTGGTGGCCACCGGATCGTTGGCACGCTCCAGCAGGGGCAGGTCGTTGGGGGAGTCGCTGTAGAAGCTGACGCGACCGAAATCGCTCAGTTGCCGGCCCATGCCGGACAGCCATTGTTCCACACGCGTGATTTTGCCTTCTCGGAAGGACGGCACGCCATCGATTTCACCGGTAACGCGCCCTGCCCCATCGCGCACCAGGCGCACGGCGATCAGGTCGCTGACGTTGAAGGCGTCGGCGATCGGGCGGGTGACGAACTCGTTGGTGGCGGTGACGATGGAGATCAGGTCGCCCTGGGCACGGTGCTGCTCGACCAGCTCCAGCGCCTGGGGTTGCATGGCGGGGTAGATCACCTGCTCCATGAAGGCCTGCTGCAGCGCCTGCTGGGCGGCTTCGTCCATTTGGCGCCACACGCTGGTGGTGAAGCGGATGTAGTCGGCCAGCACCAGAGTGCCTTCGCAGTACTGCTGGTAGAAGCCGTCGTTGGTCTGGCGGTAGGCGTCGCCGTCGGCCAGGCCCTGGCGGATCAGGAACTCACCGAACTCGTGGTCGGAGTCGAGCGGCAACAGGGTGTGGTCAAGGTCGAACAGGCACAGGTTCATGGGGTCTCCGCGGCCAGCATTTGTTTCAGCAAGGGAACCGTCAACACGCGATGCTCGGCCAGGGCATAGCGGTCCAGTCGGTCCAGCAGATTCATGAGGAAAGCCAGGTCGCGGCTGTAACGCGTGAGCAGGTAGGAGATGAGATCGTCGCCCAGGGCCATGCCGCGTCGCTTGGCCTCGCGCTGCAAGGCGGCACGCAGGCCGTCTTCGTCCAGCGGGGACAGGGCAAAGGTCAGGCCCCAGCCCAGGCGGGTGCGCAGGTCGTCGCGCACGGGCAAATCAACCGCCGGGGTGGCGCCTGCCGCCAGGATGTAAAGAGGGCCGGAGGCCTCCTCGCTGGCGCCTGCTTCAGGCAGGAATGAGCTTTGTTGCGCGTCTGAAGCGCGCACAGCCTGCGCTGCCTGGGTGGCCGCCGACTCGATGAAGAGGTTGAAGGCCAGGTGCTGGTGATTGGCGTCCAGCGCCTCGCAATCGTCGATCAGGGCCAGGGTGGGCAAGGCCGGCGTGACCGCATCCCACATCTGGCAGGTGTGGGCATTGAGCCAGATGACGCCCCAGCCACGGGCCAGGGTGGGCTCGATCATGGCGCGCAACAGATGGGTCTTGCCTGAGCCTGGGTCGCCCCAGAAGTAGGCTGGCGAGCGCGGCCCTTCCACCTCGGGCCAGGCGCGCAGCCAGCTCAGGGCCTCGGCATTGCGGCCTTGCACGAACTCATCGAGCCCCATGACGCTGGTGGGCCCCAGATCCAGCGGGATCTGGCGCATGGGGGCGGCGCTGCCCCCCACACCGGCTTCGTCGGGCCCGGACACGCTCGAAAACAACATCATTCGGTCAGAAAGAAAGCACCGTGGCGGTAGGCGTTCAGGAGGTGCCGTCCCAGGACCGTGGCCAGCGCAGCACAGGGCAAGGCGATGAGCAGGCCCAAGAGGCCCAGCCACTGCCCGAACAGCATCAAGGCCAGGATGACGCCCAGCGGGTGCAGGCCGATGCGTTCACCGACCAGGCGAGGGGTGAGGTAGAAACTCTCGAGCACCTGCCCGGCGCCGTAGACCACGGCGACACCGACGAGGGGCAGCCAGAGGCCTTCGCCAGCGGCCGTGAACTGCAGGACACCGGCCAGCACGGCCAGCACCATGCCCAGGCCAAAGCCCAGGTAAGGGATGCAAACCGCCAGGCCGGTGAACACGCCGATCGGCAAAGCCAACTCAAAGCCGAACAGCATCAGGCCCAGGCTGTAGTAAGCCGCCAAGATGAGCATCACCCACAGTTGGCCGCGCAGATACTGACCCATCAACGAGTCGGCCTCGTCCATGAAGCGGGTGAAGCCGACGCGCCACCGCAGGGGAATCAGCTCGCGCAGTGGCGGCATCATCCGGTCCCAGTCGATCAGCCAGTAGAAAGCCAGCATCGGGATCAGCAAGGCCAGGCCCACAAGGTTCATGAGGTTGCCGCCACCAATGACCAAGGACTGCCACAGCGTGGCGCCCCACTCTGCCCCGTGGTTGTGGAGCAGGTCCATCAACTGGGTTTTGACTTCCGCCATGCTCACTGGCACCGGCAGACCGAGCTTGGCCAGGGGCGGCGCCAACTGCAGCCACCAGCCCACCAGCAGGTCGGGCAACTGTGCCCTCAGCATGGGCGCGAGTTTGGAAACGATGGGCACCAGCAGCACGAACACCACCACACCGGCCAGCATCACGGCGAGCAGGCAGGCCAAGGCCGCGAGCGCACGAGGAATGCGGCGCCTGGCGAGTGCATCGACGGCGGGGCGCAGCACGTAGGCCAGGATCAGGCTGACGACGAAGGGCAGCACGATGGCGGCGTGCCACCAGATCAGGCCGGCCACGACAGCGGCCAGCAGGCCCCACAGCCAGCGAGAGGGAGAAGATCGGATTGGATTCATCTGGCAGGGATTCTATCGACCTCCCCTGCCGAAAGCCCTCAACGCTTGGTCAAGATGACAAATGAGGGCTGCTTGCCTCAATTGGCAGGCGCGTAGACCGCGCGGCGGGCCTCTTCCAGGGCCGCTTCGAGCTGGGCAGGATTGCGCTGGGCCTCGGGACGACTCTGGTAGTCGGCCACGATGGCTGCTTCGCGGCGCTTGTATTCGTTGCGTTGCGCATCCGCACGTACCTGTTGCGTGGCATCGACAGCCGGTGCGGCCTCAGCCAGCTCAGCCTGAGCCTGGCTCAGACGTTGCTGTCGGCTTGTTTCGTCGGGC
>CAYOJR010000111.1:0-3838 GCA_964404335.1 uncultured Aquabacterium sp. | reverse complement strand
GAGCACCAAGGCACCAATCGTCAGGGCCATCACCCAGGGGCGTTGCCAGAGTTTGGGTTGCTCGTATGAAATCATGGCCTGGTTACGCGCGTTTCCTCAGTCACAGGATGTGAGTGTGGCCGCGATTGTCACCAGCGAACCTCGCCCCCGGCATGGGAAAAACCCGCCACGCATCCGGGGGCAGTCAGCTTGTCACAGACCACCCACTACACTGTCGGCTTGTTGCGATCTTTGTTGTGAAAGCATGAATCTGTCCAGCGTTGACCCTTTGTTGCTGAGCGTACTGGGTGCAGTCGTCGGTTATTTGATCGGCTCCCTGTCATTTGCCGTGATCGTGAGCCGACTGTTCGGTTTGGCTGACCCCCGCAGTTACGGGTCTGGCAACCCTGGGGCCACCAATGTGCTGCGTTCAGGCAACAAGGGTGCGGCGATTCTGACCCTGGTGTTCGATGCACTGAAGGGCTATGTGCCGGTGGTGCTGGCCCTGCAAATGGGCTTGAATGAAACGGTGGTGACGCTGGTGGGCCTGGGCGCTTTTCTGGGCCACTTGTGGCCGGTGTTCTTCAAGTTTGAAGGCGGCAAGGGTGTGGCCACGGCGGCCGGCGTGCTGATGGGTTTTTCTGGAGCCCTTGGAGGCATGGTGTTGCTGGTATGGCTGGGCATGGCGGTGGTGTTCCGCTATTCCTCGCTGGCGTCTTTGTCAGCAGCCGTGGCAGCACCCATCGTGCAAATCGTGGGCTGGGGCTTTGGCCCATTGAGCGTGGGCGTGATCGTGATGAGCGCGCTGCTGATCTGGCGCCACGAGGCCAATATCCGCAAGTTGCTGGCCGGGCAGGAAAGCAAGCTGGGCCAGAAGGCGAAGTCAGCTGCACCGGCTGAACCGCAGTGACACCGCCTGAAGCGACCCCATCGTCGCGCCCGTCGCTGTGGGGGCTGGCGCTGGTGTTGGTTCTGGTGGCCGGTGGCATGCAGGCCTGGACCTGGTGGCGGCAAGAGCGTCAGGCAGACGCCGTGAAAGCCGCTGCACAGGCCGGTCAGATCACGATGTACACCACCAATACCTGCCCCTACTGCGCCAAAGCGCGGGTGTGGTTGAACGGGCATGACATCCCCTGGCAGGAGTGCAACATCGACCAGAAGGCCAGTTGCCGCACCACGTTTGAAGCGCAAGGCTCACCCGGTGTGCCTTTGCTGAACGTCAAAGGGCATTGGCACCTCGGCTTTGATCCCCAGTGGCTGGCCCGTGCGCTGCAGACTGAGGGGCGTCAACCCAAGCCGAGCGATGCAGGGTCACCACGCCCCTGACGCACCACTTCGGGCTCACCGCCCTTGCTGAGATCGATCACCGTGGTGGGCATCATGGCGCAGGCGCCCGCGTCCACGATCGCCTGGATGCGCTTGTCGAGCGCCTCGCGGATCTCGTCCGCATCGTTGAGCGGGTCATCGTGATCCGGCAGGATCAGGGTGGTGGCCAACAGGGGTTCGCCCACCTGCTCCAGCAGGCCCTGGCAGACGGGGTGATCGGGCACGCGCAGGCCAATGGTGCGCCGTGAGGGGTGTGAGACCCGACGCGGTACTTCCTTGGTGGCTTCGAGGATGAATGTGAACGGGCCGGGCGTACCCAGCTTCAGCAAGCGGTACTGCTGGTTGTCAACGCGGGCGTAGGTGGCCAGCTCAGACAGGTCACGACACAGAAGCGTGAGCAGGTGGCGATCGTCCACGCCACGCACGCGGCGCAGCGCATCGACGGCCGCTTTGTCGTCAAGGCGGCAGACCAGCGCGTAGCTGGAGTCGGTCGGAATGGCGGCCACGCCCCCTTTGGACAAAATGTCCGCAGCCTGCTTGAGCAAGCGAACCTGAGGCTGAACCGGGTGAACTTCGAAAAATTGAGCCATAGGCTGAAAGCCTAACGCTTTACGCCGCCGATGGCGAGTGCCACCTGCAGGTTGCTGGCCCTCCGCGCGCGCTCAGGGGTGTTGAATACGATGCGCCAGAGCCTCCCACACCGGCGTGACGCGCTTGGGCAAGGGGGGCAGTGTGCCGAGATCGGTATGGCTCTCACTGGGGTCATGAAAGTCAGAACCGCGCGAGGCCAGCAGATCGAGTTCGCACGCCAGGTCGGCGTACTTCTGATATTCGGGCACGGTGTGGCTGCCGGTGACCACCTCGACACCCAAGCCGCCCAAGGCCTTGAACTCGGTGAAGAGGGCAAATTCTTCGTTGGGGGTGAGGTCGTAGCGGCCGGGGTGGGCAATCACGGCGACACCGCCCGCGTCGGTGATCCACTTCACGGCATCACTCAACTTGGCCCACCTGTGCTCGACGTAGCCAGGCTTGCCCTCGGTCAGATAACGTTTGAACACATCCGGCAACTCCTTGCACAGGCCGATTTCGACCATGTAGCGGGCAAAGTGGGTACGTGTGATCAGATCGGGGTTGCCGACGTACTTCAGCGCACCTTCGAAAGCGCCATGTACGCCCACGCGCTCCAGATCGGCCGCCATGTTGCGGGCGCGTTGCTCACGCCCTCCCCGCGTCGCGGCCAGGCCTTGCGTCAGCCTCTCATGCGTCGTGTCAAATCCCAGCCCCACGATGTGCACGGTTTCGCCCGCAAAGGTGACCGAGATCTCACTGCCGCTCAGGTAACTCATGCCGAGGCGATGGGCGGCCTCACGCGCGCGATCTTGTCCACCGATCTCGTCATGGTCGGTCAGCGACCACAACTCGACCCCGTTCTGGTGTGCTCGTGCCGCCACGGCTTCGGGAGCCAAGGTACCATCGGACACATTGGAGTGGCAGTGCAGGTCTGCATTCAAGGTTTGCATGCGAGGAATGCTAGCAAGGCGCCCAGCGTGGCTGATGGGCTGGCGACATTAACCCCATCGGCGACTCGCCCGACGGGCTGCCTCCTCCGACGCCTGCAAACTGGCCAGGGTGAGTTCGCGCACCAGTTGCTCGTTGACGGGTTGGCGGTAGCGCGACTTGATGTGGCGCATGCCCTTGCCTGCCCCTTCCAGCTCCGGAAAGTCCGGCACCAGCGCCACACCGTTGAAGATCTGCAAGTGGGCGTTCATCTTGAACAGGGCGATGGCCATCACATTTTCGTGCTCGTTCATGAAGCACAGGTTGCCCCACTTCACCTCAGGGCGCAGATGGGGGGCCACAGCCAGGATGGCCCGCTGCATGGCCATGGCCGTTTCGCGCTGCTCGGGTCGCAGGCTGTCGTAAAACGCGTTGATCAACGCAGGAGATTGGAGCGGTCGGCGCATCGGGGGTGCTCAATAAGTGAGGTACAACAAAAAACCGTCTTGTGCACCCACACCCACCCCCTCCCTGGATCTGAAGACCCGGCCGTAGGTGCACTGCCCGTGCGACATCCTTCTGGAATTTTTTATGTGAGCGCGAGCGCATTCAAACAGGGCAACACATGGTTACCCGTGTCTAAATTTTAACGAGGCCACCTTAACCCCAGGGTTCGCTGGGGTGTAGAGCGCCTGTCATGATGATGTCACGTCTTGGGCAGCGTGACACCCGTCTGACCTTGATATTTGCCACCTCGGTCACGGTAACTGGTCTCGCATACCTCGTCGCTCTCGAAAAACAACACCTGCGCGCAGCCTTCGCCAGCGTAAATCTTGGCTGGCAGCGGCGTGGTGTTGCTGAACTCGAGGGTCACGTAGCCTTCCCACTCGGGTTCGAACGGCGTGACGTTGACGATGATGCCGCAACGCGCGTAGGTGCTTTTGCCCAGGCAAATGGTGAGCACATTGCGCGGGATGCGGAAGTATTCGACCGTGCGGGCCAGTGCGAAACTGTTGGGCGGGATGATGCAGACATC
>CAYOJR010000110.1:5722-7449 GCA_964404335.1 uncultured Aquabacterium sp. | reverse complement strand
GAGGTCCACTGCTTTGATTGGCCCGCCGCCCTCGGCAAGGAAGGGGGCTACGGTAAAATCGTGCGCGTAGAGCTCTTGCACAAGTTGCGAGACGAGGCCCGTTACGACGGCCTGGAGGCCTTGCAGGCCGCCATCCACCAAGACATTGCCGACGCGCGCGGGTTTTTCGAGGCTCAGCGGCGCGGCGTTTAAGCCGAACCCTGAGCCCCCATGAGCCAAGACCAGACCGCCAAGCCCGGCAAGAGCCAACAAGAAGCCAAAAAGGGCGGCGCCAAATCCGCCGATGCGGCGCCCGAGTCCAAGTACCGCGCCACGCTGAACATGCCGGACACCCCCTTCCCGATGCGGGGGGACCTGCCCAAGCGTGAGCCGGCCTGGGTGGCCGAGTGGGAGCAAAACGGTCTGTACGACAAACTGCGCGCGGCCCGTCAAGGGGCTCCGAAGTTCGTGCTGCACGACGGCCCGCCGTACGCCAACGGCAACATCCACATTGGCCACGCCGTTAACAAGATCCTCAAGGACATGATCGTCAAGGCGCGCCAGCTCAAGGGCATGGACGCCATCTACGTGCCCGGCTGGGACTGCCACGGCCTGCCCATCGAAAACCAGATCGAAAAGACCTTCGGCCGCAACCTCAGCCGTGACGACGTGCAGGCCAAAGCTAGAACCTACGCCGCCGAGCAGATCGACGGCCAACGCACCGACTTCAAGCGCCTGGGCGTGCTGGCCGACTGGGCCCATCCCTACCGCACCATGGACTTCGGCAACGAAGCCAACGAAATCCGCGCGCTCAAGAAGATCATGGAGCGCGGCTACGTTTACCGTGGCCTCAAGCCCGTGTACTGGTGCTTCGACTGCGGCTCCTCGCTGGCCGAGTTCGAGATCGAATACGCCGACAAGAAGTCGCAAACGCTGGACGTGGCCTTCCCGAGCGCCGAGCCCGTCAAGCTGGCTGCCGCCTTTGGTCTGAGCAGCCTGAGCAAAGACGCCTTCACGGTGATCTGGACCACCACCGCCTGGACGATCCCCGCCAACCAGGCCCTGAACGTCCACGCCGAACTCAGCTACGCCCTGGTCGATACGCCCAAGGGCCTGCTGGTGCTGGCCGAATCTCTCGTGGAAAAGGCTGTGACCCGTTACGGCTTTGCGGCCGACGACTGCAAGGTCATCGCAACGACCACCGGCGCCAAGCTCGAAGGCTTGAAGTTCGAGCACCCGCTGGCCCACGTGCATGAAGGCTACAACCGCGAAGCCCCGGTCTACCTGGCCGACTACGTCAGCGCCGAAGACGGCACCGGCATCGTGCACGCCGCGCCCGCCTACGGTGTGGACGACTTCAACTCCTGCATCGCCCACGGCCTGAAGTTCGACGATATCCTCAACCCCGTGCAGGGCAACGGCGTTTACGAAGCCGAGCTGCCTTTGTTCGGCGGCATGCACATCTGGAAGGCCGCCCCAGTCGTGCTGGAGACCCTGCGCGAGCACGGCCGCCTGCTGGCCACCCAGGACATCGTCCACAGCTACCCGCACTGCTGGCGCCACAAGACCCCCGTCATCTTCCGCGCCGCCGCCCAATGGTTTGTGCGCATGGACGAAGGCGAGGGCGTCTTCACCACAGACAAGGCCGACAAGACCCTGCGCCAGACCGCGCTGGACGCCATCGACCACACCACCTTCTACCCCGAGAACGGCCGCGCCCGCCTGCGCGACATGATCGCCAACCGCCC
>CAYOJR010000110.1:0-5622 GCA_964404335.1 uncultured Aquabacterium sp. | reverse complement strand
GACCAGCACCGCGGCTGGTTCCACAGCTCCCTGCTGGCCGCCTGCGCCATCTACGGCCGCGCGCCCTACAAGGGCCTGCTGACCCACGGCTTCACCGTCGACGGCCAGGGCCGCAAGATGTCCAAGTCAGTCGGCAACGTCGTCGCTCCGCAAGAGGTGTCCGGCAAGATGGGCGCCGAGATCATCCGCCTGTGGGCCGCCTCCACCGACTACTCCGGTGACCTGGGCATCGACGACAAGATCCTCGCCCGCGTGGTCGATGGCTACCGCCGCATCCGCAACACCTTGCGCTTCCTGCTGGCCAACACGTCCGACTTCAACCCGGCGACCGACGCCGTGCCGCTGAGCGAGCTGCTCGAGATCGACCGCTACGCCCTGGCCCGTGCCTCGCAGTTGCAGGAAGACATCCTGGCCCACTACGAGCGCTACGAGTTCCACCCCGTGGTCGCCAAGCTGCAGGTGTACTGCTCCGAAGACCTCGGCGCCTTTTACCTCGACGTCCTGAAGGACCGCCTCTACACCAGCGCCACCAACAGCAAGGCTCGCCGCGCTGCGCAGACCGCGCTGTGGCACATCACGAACGGCATGCTGCGCTGGATGGCCCCGTTCCTGAGCTTCACCGCCGAAGAGGCCTGGAAGATCTTCAACGGTGGCGAAACGATCTTCACCGAAACCTACTGGGACTTCCACGAGGCCGACAAGGACACCGAGCTGCTGGCCAAGTGGTCGCGCATCCGCGCCTTCCGCGAAGAGGTCAACCGCCAGATCGAAGAAGTGCGCACCCGCGGTGAAGTGGGCGCCTCGCTGCAAGCCAACCTGTTCGTCACCATCAACGCCGACGACCAGCGCCTGCTGGCCGACCTGCGCAGCCTGGGCGACGACCTGAGGTTCGTGCTCATCGTCTCCAGCGTCGAGCTGGCCGAAGGCCACAGCACCCAGATCGAGGTCAACCCCTCCAAGGCCGTGAAGTGCGAGCGCTGCTGGCACTACCGCGACGACGTGGGCGTCAACCCCGAGCACCCGACGATCTGCGGCCGTTGCGACAGCAACCTGCACGGCGACGGCGAACACCGCGAGCACGCCTGATGGTCACCAAGAAGTCTTCCGGCGCCGCCGCGCGTGGCGGCAACCAGGGCTTGCTGCCCTGGCTCGGCATTGCCGCCATCATCATCTTGCTCGACCAGTTCACCAAGGTGCTCATCGTTGGCTGGATGCAGCACGGTGACAGCCGCGAGGTCTGGTCTTTCTTCAACATCGTGCGGGCGCACAACACCGGCGCGGCTTTCTCGTTCCTGGCGGAGGCGGGCGGCTGGCAACGCTGGTTCTTTGTCGGCCTCGGAGCCGTGGCCACCACCTTCATCATCTACATGCTGCGCCAGCACGGCAGCCAGCGGCTCTTCGCCTGGGCGCTCACGCTCATCCTGGGCGGCGCCATCGGCAACGTCATCGACCGCCTGGTGCATGGCTATGTGGTGGACTTTCTCGACTTCCACTGGGCCTTCCTGGCGGGGATCTTCCACGGTGGCCATTTCCCGGCCTTCAACGTGGCCGACTGCGCCATCAGCGTGGGGGCCGTGCTGTTGATCCTCGACGAGATCCTGCGCGTGCGGCGCGGGGGCTGACCCCCCGCTTCTTCAGGGATGCGCCTGCCAGGCAAGGGCAGGGCGGTGTGCTACGCTGAAGCTCACTCATTGACTTCAGCCTCTTTGCCCGCCATGCCTGGACTGCTTCCCTCCATCGATCCTGACGGTCTGCTCGAGTTCTCGGTCGTCTACACCGACCGCGCGCTCAACCACATGTCCAAGCGCTTCCAGGGCGTGATGACCGATATTTCGGCCATGCTCAAGCGGGTCTACAACGCGCACTCGGTGGCGCTGGTGCCCGGCAGTGGCACTTTCGGCATGGAATCGGTGGCCCGCCAGTTTGCCCACGGCCAGCATGTGCTGGTCATCCGCAACGGTTGGTTCAGCTACCGCTGGACCCAAATCTTCGACATGGGCCAGATCCCGGCCAGCCACACCGTCATGAAGGCGCGCCGCCTGCGTGATGACTCGCAAAGTCCCTGGACACCCGCTCCCATCGACGAAGTTCTGGCCACCATCGCTCGCGAAAAGCCTGCCCTGGCCTTTGCCCCCCACGTCGAAACCGCCGCTGGCATGATCCTGCCCGACGACTACCTCAAGGCCGTGGCCGATGCCGTCCATGCCGTTGGTGGCCTGTTCGTGCTCGACTGCATCGCCTCGGGCGCCATGTGGGTGGACATGAAGGCCACCGGCGTGGACATCCTGATCTCGGCGCCGCAAAAGGGTTGGAGCAGTTCACCCTGCTGCGCCATGGTCATGCTCAGCGAGCGCGCCCGCCAGGCCATTGATGTCACCCAAAGCAGCACCTTCGCCATGGACCTCAAGAAGTGGCTGCAGATCATGGAAACCTACGAGGGCGGCGGCCACGCTTACCACTCCACCATGCCCACCGACGCGCTGGTGCGGCTGCGCGAAGCCATGGCTGAAACCGAGGCTTACGGATTCGAAAAGGTACGCCAGGAGCAGATCACCCTGGGGAGTGAGGTGCGAGCCCTGTTGACTCGCCACGGCTACACAAGCGTGGCGGCCGAGGGCTTCCAGGCGCCTGGCGTGGTCGTCAGCTACACCACCGACCCCGACATCCAGTCCAGCAAGAAATTCCTGGCCCTGGGCCTGCAAACCGCCGCCGGTGTGCCTTTGCAGTGCGACGAGCCTGCTGACTTCCGCACCTTCCGTCTCGGTCTGTTTGGCCTGGAGAAGTGGCACAACGTGCCGCGCACCCTGCAACAACTCGATCAGGCCTTGACCGCCATCGAAGGCTGATCGCTCTCAGCCTGCCAGGCGACCGCGCGCACTCGTTCAGAGGCGACGCGGGCCGCGTCCTGGTCCGAACGGGGGCTGGCCACGCCAATAGCGCATCATCAACCAGCCTCCCAGCATGCCACCGAGGTGCGCAAAGTGCGCCACGCCCGACGTGGTGCCGGTCACGCCCAGGAACAACTCCAAGCCGCCGTAAACCGCCACGAACACCTTGGCCTTCATTGGAATGGGCGGGAACAAAGGCATGATCGTGCGATTGGGGAACATCATCCCGTAGGCCAGCAACAGGCCGAACAGACCGCCCGATGCGCCCACTGTCGGATTGTCCCATCCGCCGAACATCGAAATCAGCAACTGACAGGCTGCGGCGGTCAGCACGCTCGCCAGCAGGAACTGCATGTAGCGACGTGGACCCCAGATGCGCTCCAGTTCGCTGCCAAACATCCACAAGCCCATCATGTTGAAGAAGATGTGCCCCATCGATCCATGCATGAAGGCATAGGTCACCACCTGCCAGGGCATGAAATAGCCGCTTTGCAAGGGCCACAGGGCCATGAACTGCGACAGCAGGTGACGAAACGCCAGATCCAGGCAGAACAAAGCCACGTTGATCAAAAGCAGAGCCTGGGTGATGGGTGGCAAAGAAGGCATGCGGTACGTCGGTCAGATTGCAAAATCGCATCATAGAACGCCGCACACCATGCGCGTCACTTCAAGGCATGCTGGCTTGTGCTATCCTTTCGGTCTTCACACAGATGCCCTGGTGGTGAAATTGGTAGACGCGCCGGATTCAAAATCCGGTTCCGCAAGGAGTGCCGGTTCGAGTCCGGCCCGGGGCACCACGCAATGCCATCAAGAGCTCCGATCCAGGGGCTCTTTTTGTTTGCAGAGAACGGTTGGCCGCGATGACTTATCCGACGCTTGAAGACGCCATTGGCAAAACCCCCCTCGTGCGCCTGCAGCGCGTCCCGGGGGCAGACAACGCCGCCCGTGGCAACGTCATCCTGGCCAAGCTTGAAGGCAACAACCCGGCCGGCTCCGTCAAAGACCGCCCCGCGATCAACATGATCCGTCGCGCCGAAGAGCGTGGCGAGATCAAGCCCGGCGACACCCTCATCGAAGCCACCTCGGGCAACACCGGCATCGCCCTGGCCATGGCCGCCGCCATCCGAGGCTACCGCATGGTCCTGATCATGCCGGAGGACCTCAGCATCGAGCGTGCCCAGACCATGAAAGCCTTTGGTGCCGAGCTCATCCTCACACCCAAGAGCGGCGGCATGGAATACGCTCGCGACCTCGCTGACCAAATGGTGCGCGAAGGCAAGGGCGTCGTGCTCGACCAGTTCGCCAACCCCGACAACCCGGCCGTGCACTACGACACCACCGGACCGGAGATCTGGCTGGACACGCAAGGGCAGATCACCCATTTCGTCAGTGCCATGGGCACCACCGGCACCATCACCGGCGTCTCCCGATACCTGAAGGAGCAGAATCCGGCAGTGCGCATCGTGGGTGCCCAGCCGCAGGAAGGCTCACGCATCCCCGGCATCCGCAAATGGCCGGAAGCTTACATGCCCAAGATCTACGACCCCAGTCGGGTGGACGAGCTCATCTACGTCAGCCAGGTCGATGCGGAAGACATGGCACGCCGCCTGGCTGCCGAAGAGGGGCTCTTCTGCGGCATCTCGGCGGCAGGTGCCTGTTGGGCTGCCCTGCAATTGGCGCAGAATCTCAGCAACGCCACCATCGTGTTCATCGTCTGTGACCGGGGTGACCGCTACCTCTCCACCGGAGTCTTCCCGGCCTGACCCGCTCAGACCGAACCCTGCCACCCTGCTTGAACCAACCGCCCCGCATCGCCATGGACATCCACAAAGAACTCGACGCACGCGGCTTGATCTGCCCCTTGCCCATCCTCAAGGCCAAGAAAGCCTTGTCCGACATGCACAGCGGTGAGGTCCTCAAGGTTCTGGCGACCGACCCCGGCTCGGTGCGCGACTTTCAGGCCTTTGCACGCCAGACCGGCAACGACCTGATCGACCAGCAAGCCCTGCAGGGCGATGGCCGCGAGGAATTCATCCACATCCTGCGCCGCCGCTGATCCACAGGCAGATCAGTCCAGCAGGCTGTCTCCCTGAGGTGCTTGCAGTCCCAGGTGCCGGAACGCCGTGGCTGTGGCAATGCGCCCACGCGGCGTGCGTTGCAAATAGCCCTGCTGAATCAGATAGGGCTCGATCACGTCCTCGATCGTGTCGCGCTCCTCGCCAATGGCGGCGGCCACGTTATCCAGGCCCACCGGTCCCCCATCGAATCGGTGGATGATGGCCTCCAGCAGTTTGCGGTCCATCACGTCAAACCCTACCGGGTCCACATCCAGCATCGCCAGGGCCTTGTCCGCCATCTCGCGCGTGATCCGGCCATCGCCCTTCACCTCGGCATAGTCACGCACCCGGCGCAGCAGGCGGTTGGCAATCCGTGGGGTGCCGCGTGAGCGCCGCGCCACCTCCATCGCCCCTTCCGCGTCAATCGGCGCGCCCAGCAAACCCGCTGAACGGGTCACGATGCGCTGCAACTCCTGCGCCGAATAAAACTCCAGGCGGGCGACGATGCCAAAGCGGTCGCGCAGCGGGTTGGTCAACATGCCGGCGCGGGTGGTGGCACCCACCAAGGTGAACGGCTGCAAATCCAGCTTGATCGACCGGGCGGCAGGACCCTCACCGATCATGATGTCGATCTGGTAGTCCTCCAGTGCCGGGTAGAGGATTTCCTCCACCACCGG
>CAYOJR010000109.1:0-7501 GCA_964404335.1 uncultured Aquabacterium sp. | reverse complement strand
GGTCAGGTCGCCCACCACGGCGCTCACCTTGTCACCGTTGAAGATGAAGCGGCTGCTCTTGAAGGTGGCCTTGGGGAAGGCTTCGGCATTGAAGAAGTCCTTGCCCTTGAGGTGGCCGTCAAAGTTGGCGGTGCCGGTGTTGATCGAAGCCATGTCCAGGGTGATGTCCACTGAACCCGTCTTGGCTTCCTTGTCCAGCGTCACGGTGCCCGACTTCTTGTCGAAGCGGCCACGGTTGGTCGAGGTGCCAAAGTGCTTGGCTTCGAAGGTCACGAAGGTGTGGGTGGGGTCGATGGCGTAGGTGGCCGGGGCGGCGTGGGCCACACCCACGGCAGCCAGGGTGGCAGCGGCCACAAGGGAAGCGATCACGGTACGGGTCATGTCAGATCTCCTGAGAAGAATGCGTGCCGGAGGGCACTGAAAAAAACACCAACGAAACGAGAAAAATCGAAAGCCAGCCGATCAGAGGGCCGGCACGCCCTGCAGCACCAGCTTGAACTGCACCTGCACGTCGTTGGCCACGATGGACGTGTCGGTCCAGTCACCCTCGCCAATGCGGTAGTCCAGGCGCTTGAGCGTGAAGGCGCCCGAGGCCGTGCTCAGGCCCTTGGCCTGGGTCAGCGTCACCGGCACCACCAGGTCACGCGCCTGGCCCTTGATGGACAGCTTGCCGCGTACCTGGAACTTGCCACCGCCCAGGGCCTGGATGGCGCTGGACTGAAACGTGGCCTTCGGAAACTTGGGCACATTGAACCACTCGGCCTTGGGCAGCTCGGCGTCCGCATCGGCATTGAGCGAGACGCTGCCCAGGTCCAGCTCGAAGGCGATCTTGCTGGTGGCCAGGGCCTTGGGGTCGAAAGCAACCTGCGCCTGGAAACGCTTGAAGCGCCCTTGCAGGGGCACGCCCAGCTGCTTGGCCACGAAGGTGACTTCGCTCTGAGCGGGCACCAGGATCTGGCCAGCGGCCTGGGCCGACAGGCCCCAGGCGGCGGCACTCAGCGCCACGGCGCGCAACAGGGTACGGCGAGAGAACATGAGGGTCTCCTGGGTCATAAAAAAGGAAAGACAACCGGCTCAACTCAACGGCCGGGGCGCATGCGGTCGATCAGACCGTCGCGGTCGATGAACTGGTGCTTCAGGGCGGCCGCCACGTGCAGGGCCACCAGGCCCATCAGCCCATAGGCCGACAAGGCGTGCAAGGGCTTGAGCACCTGCGCCAGGGATTCGCTGACGGGCACCCAGTCGGGCAAAGGCAGCACGCCGAACCACACAATGGGGTAGCCCTTGGCCGAACTGTAGCTCCAACCCAACAAAGGCACAGCCAGGAACAGGAGGTACATCAGGTGATGCGTGCCATGAAAGGCCGCGCGCTGCCAACCGGGCATGGCCCGCTCGATGCGCACGGGCAAGGCCGGCGGACGATGAGTCAGGCGCCACGCCAACCGCCACACCGACAAGACCAGGATGACCATCCCGGCCCACTTGTGCCAATTGATCCATTTGAGCTTGGCAAGGGAAAACGGCAGGTCGGCAACGTACATCCCTGCCCCAAAGGCGGAGACAATGAGCACAGCGAGCAACCAGTGCAGCGCCATGGCCATTCGGCCGTAGCGTGGTTCGGCGTTGACGCATGAGGTCATGGCAGCCCTTTCCAAACATTCAGCATGATGCTCCGTACTCTAGCGAGCCCCTGCGCGCACCGGATTGCGCCCGGTTCACGCCATGATTCAATCTTTTTGAAGGGGCGTCCGGTTTGCCCAAGGGTTTTACCCCCCTCCCTATCCCCTGATTCGGGCTTGCAGAGGCAGCGCCGACCCTTCATGATGGGCTGAAAACCGTCAACATGCACGCACCTGCTTTCTTTCGCAAAGTTTTAGACGTGGTCCTGGGCACCGAGCGCAAGCAGCGCCTTCGCGTGTCGCGCTCCCTGACCGCCGCTTTTGTCTTCCTGGCCTGCATCGGGCTGCAGATCTATGCGTACCGCTCCGGTTTCATGGAGAAGGAGAACGCTTGGCAGCTGTCGAGCCTGATCCTGTTCAACATCGTGTTCTGGTACGGCATGTTGCGCTCGGGTCTGAACCTGCGCTTCCGTGATCCAGCTCTCACCTTGCCCCAGGTTCTGTCTGCGATGGTGATCATCACCTACGCTTACTCGGTCACCGGGCGCATTCACGGCTCGCTCATGATGCTGTTGACCCTGGTGCAGGTGTTCGGCATTTTCAACCTCAGTCAGCGCGGATCGCTCATCGCCGGCATCTTCAGCCTGGTGGTCATGGGCATCGCGATGTTCTACAAAACCCTCACGGACCCGAACAACTATCCGTATCAGGTTGAGCTCGCCCACTTCATCCTGATCATGGCCATCTTGCCGACCATTTCAACCCTGGCCGGTCAGCTCAGCGCCATGCGCACGCGACTTCAAAACCAGAAGAACGAACTGGCTCAGGCCCTCACCCGCATCCAGATACTGGCCACCCGGGACGAACTCACCGGCTTGTTCAACCGCCGCCACATGCTGGAAGTGCTGACCCAGCATCAACGACGCCTGATTCGCTCGGGTCATCACCGCTTCTGCCTCGCGCTGCTCGACATCGATCACTTCAAGCGCATCAATGACACCCACGGGCACGGCGTGGGTGACGAAGTGCTGCGCGAGTTCGCTGCAACCATCCAGCGCGCCTTGCGCGACACCGATGTGATCGCCCGTTGGGGCGGCGAGGAGTTTCTGCTGCTGATCAACGACACCAGCCCCGAGTTGGCCAGCATCGGCATTGAGCGGGCACGCGAGTTGCTGGCCGCCCAGCCCCTGCTGCCTCACATGCCGGACCTCAAGGTGACCTTCTCGGCGGGCCTGACCGGCTACCACGACATCGAGGATCTGGGCGTTTGCATCGAACGCTCCGACCGGGCCCTGTACCGCGCCAAGCACGAAGGACGCAATCGCACCGTGATCGACGTACCCCCCCCCTCATGAGGGGGGGACAACACACAAGAGCCTGCAAGCGGCACACTGAGGCGTTACCAGCCCAGCCTGCTCGCCGGAGCTTTTGCACATGCTCGCCTTCGCGCCCTCCAACAACGCCACCGCTCGTGGCGGCACCTACCCGCCGATTTTTCACGCGCTTGACATCGGCTTGGTCAGGATCAACCTCGAGGGTTATCTGCTGGAGGTTAACCAGCCTTTTGCCACGCTGCTGAGCGAACCCGCAGACGCACTGATCGGTCGGCATCTGGCCGACATGGCCCACCCGGAAGACCTGGCTGTGGCGCTGGCTCACATGGATGCGGCCCTGACCAGCGCTTCCCAGCCCTTCGAGTTGCTCCCCCGGATGCTCAGGGCAGATGGACGGGAAACCCCAGTGCGCATCCAGGGCACCTTGCTGCGCGATGCCGACGGCACCCCCTTGCAGTTTCTGGGCGTGGCACAGCCAGCGGTCACCGCCGCCGGCCCTGCCGCATCGTCTTGCGCTCCCACCATCCCTCCGGTCGGGTTCGACGTCATCGCCGGGATGGGGCATGCTTTGCGCACCCCCCTCAATGCCATACTGGGTTTTGCGCAGTTGCTGCGGGTCGATCCAACCCAGAGTCTGAGCGAAGCGCAGCAAGACAAGATCGGCCACATCGAACGTTCTGGCTCCCAGTTGCTGGCCCTGCTGTCCGACGTCATCGACCTGGCACGCATCGAGGCTCGGCGGCTGCCGCTGCAGATCGAGGTCTTGCCGGTTGGCCCCGTTCTGGATGAGGCGCTGAGCAGCGTGGCCGCCAGCGCCGAACAAGCCGGAGTGTTGCTGCGCGCCCAGCTGCGCAGCCCGACGCCAGATGATGAAGCCCTGTGCGTCTGGGCCGACCGCGAACGTCTGCGTCAGGTGCTGCGCAAACTGCTCCAGCATGCCTTGAGCAAGCCCGTCCACGGTGGTCAAATCCTGCTGGAAGCCCAGGTTCTCAACCATCAGGTGGCCATCACGGTGAGCGACACCTTGCATGCACTGAGCGCGGCGCAGCAGGCCGAGCTGTTCGGTCACCCCTCGGTTGAACGTGGCACCAGGACCACCGATGGTGCTCATCTGAGCTTGCACATCGTCAAGCGTCTGGTGGAGTTGATGCAAGGGCGCATCGAAGTGGCCAGCGCGACGGGCATGGGCACGCGGCTGCATATCTGGCTGCCCCAGGGACAAACCACCCAGGCGCATCGTGAGGAGCCACCGCCCCCCGTGTCGGCCTTTGCCGACCTCGATGGGGAACCCGGCGAACAAGCCCTGACCGTGCTCTACGCCGAAGACAATGTGGTCAACATCGAACTGGTGCGTCAGGTCATGCGCATGCGCCCCCAATGGCGCCTGGAGGTGGCCTACTGCGGCCAGGATGCCATCGCGATGGCGATGCGCGACCCGCCCGACCTGCTCCTGCTCGACATGCATCTGGGTGACATGAGTGGGCTCGATGTGTCCAATGTGCTGGCGCGCCAGGCCTACACAGCCGACATTCCGCGCGTGGCCTTGTCGGCCGATGTGCTGCCCGATCACATCCGCGAAGCCCGCTCACAGGGTTTTGCAGACTACCTGACCAAACCGCTGGATGTGGAACGCCTGCTGAGACTGCTCGATCGCGTGGCCCAACGCAAGGCGGCCTGAGCCACGGCTCAGGGCGTGTCGTGCGCCCCTCAGTCTCTCAGCTCGGTGAAAAACCGCCCACCATGGAACACCAGCGGGGCCACGCCCACGCGGCGGCGACAATGGTTGACCTGGCCGACGAACACGATGTGATCGCCCGCCTCATGCTGGCCATGGTGGCTGCACTCGAACACGGCCACAGCCCCGTCGATGACCGGGGCCCCGGTCAGGCCAGGATGCCAGGCCGTGCCCTCGAAGCGGTCAATGCCACGGCGCGCAAAGCGCTCGGCCAGCAGACGCTGGTCGGCCGCCAGCACATTGATGGCGTAATGCGTGGCCGAACGAAAACCCGACAAGGTGCTCGACTGGCGGCTCAGGCTCCACAGCACCAGCGGTGGCGACAGTGACACCGAGTTGAAAGAGTTTGCCGTCAGGCCCACCAGTTGCCCCTGCGGGTCCCGCGCGGTGACGATGGTCACACCGGTGGCAAATTGCCCCAGTGACGCCCGCAACTCATCGGCAGTGAAGGGGGTGGAATCGGACGACTGGCTCATGAGGGCTTTCTTGGCAAGGGGCACAGTGTAGTGCGCTCAGCGGTGGCGTGCCGGACCAAGCCGATACACCCACACGGCGCGCCCGCCGGGCAGCACCAGTGTGGCGTGCGAGGGAACCGATCGTCCATCGGCATCGGTCGCCTCAAACTCCAGACTCACCAGCCAGGTGCCGGGGCGCATCTCCGCGCAGGCCTTGGCCCAGGCCCGGGGCATGGTTTCCGGGCGTTGGAACAGATAGACCAGTTCGCAGTCGGCCCAGGACTGCGCCCACATATCGCCCCGCTGCACCTCGGCAAAACGGCAGCGCCAGGCCGCCACGAGGCACCACAAACGGCTCCACTCGACCCCACTCAACTGCGCTTGCGGATACGCCGAGTGCAAGGCGAGGAGGCCGTCGCCCAGGCCACAACCGGCATCATGCACCCGCCCGGTGGGTGAGCGCAGGGGGGCGTGACGGGCCAGTTCCGCCAGCGCTCCGCGCGGGGTGGGAAACACCGGGGCATCGCGCCAGGCGCGCAGGGGATAGGCCAGCAGCAAGATGGCGAGGGGCAGCAACCACCACCCGGGAGCCATCCCGGCCCCCTGCCCCAAGGCCAGCACACTCAAGGGGAAGCCGGCAGCCAACCAGAGTCGACGCCACGGGGTGCTGGCCACCACTGGCCACAGGCTGACCAGTGCGCCCCAGGCCGCCGGCAGGCCCAGGCACACCCACAGCGGCGCACCCAAGGCGCGCAAGACCCAGGCCAGCGCCCAGGCCAGCCCCCATACCCACAAGGCAACCAGTGGCCAGGTGAACAGACGTCTCAGCCCGGCATGCATGCGCAGGGGTGCCCCAGTGCCATGTCAGGCAGGATCAGGCTTCGCCGCGCCCACCGCGCAGCTTGTCGATCAAACCGTTGAGCTCGTCGAGGCTGCCAAACTGAATGCTGATCTCGCCCTGTTCACCGCGCCGTGTCTTGCGCTTGATGTGGATCTCGACCTGCGCGGTCAGCAGGTCCGACAGCTGCTCCTCCAGCCGTTGCACGTCGCGTGACTTCTCGCTCTTCACGCGCAACAGCGGCGCCTGACGACCCATGCCCTGCACCTGGGCAACGAGCTTTTCGGCGTCGCGCACATTGAGCTTTTTGGCCACCACCTCGTGCGCAGCGGTGATCTGCTGGGCCTTGTCGAGCGGCAGCAAGGCACGGGCATGACCCATGTCCAGATCGCCTGCCATCAGCATCGCCTGCACCGGCTCAGCCAGGTTGAGCAGGCGCAGCAGGTTGGACGCGGCGCTGCGCGAACGTCCCACGGCCTGGGCGGCCTGTTCATGGGTCAGGCCGAACTCGGTGGTCAGGCGCTGCAAACCCTGGGCTTCTTCCAGCGGATTGAGGTCTTCACGCTGGATGTTCTCGATCAGGGCCATGGCGGCGGCGGCCTCGTCGGGCACGTCCTTCACGAGCACGGGCACCTCGGTCAGGCCCGCCAGCTTGGCAGCGCGTGAGCGGCGTTCACCGGCAATGATCTCGTAGCGCCCCTCGCCAATCGGGCGCACCAGGATCGGCTGCATGATGCCTTGGGCCTTGATGCTCTCGGCCAGTTCGTAGAGCGAGCCCTCGTCCATGCGCGTGCGCGGCTGGTACTTGCCCGCCTGCATCAGGTCCAGGCGCAGCACCGAAGGCGCGCCCTCGGCCGTGGCCGGTGCGGTGTCGCTGACTTTGGGGCCCAGCAGGGCCTCCAGGCCCATGCCCAGGCCTTTGGATTTCTTGGTCGCCATAGATGAGGATTGTCCCTTGTTTCATCCCCATTGCCGCGTCTGGCATCCCATAATCACGCATCATGGATGCACACGGCGCTTCTCCCCCCTCCGGTTCGCCAGAATCGGATGGCACGGCAGCTCAGAACGAGCTCGCTGCGTTGCGTGCCGCCCTGGCCGCCAGTCAAGCCCGCGAAACAGCATTGCGCGTGCAACTGCAGGAGCAGGCCCAACTGATTCAGGGCCTGAGCCGCCACGTCCCGGGCGGCTTGATGGTGCTCGACCGCCTTGCCAGCGGACACCGTCGCATACCCTATGCCAGTGAAGGCCTGTTCAGGCTGTTTGATCTCGACCCGGCCCTGGCGCATGACCCGGATAACCTGTTCGCGGCCCTGGTGCGACGGCTCCATCCCGATCACCGCGAGAAGATCGTCAGGTGGGAGGAGCAGGCCAACCAGGGCGCACCACAGTTGTCGGGCGACTTCATGATCCAGTGCGCCAACGGCACAGAGCGCTGGGTTGCCATGCAGTTGGGCATCCAGCGCAACGACCACGGCCACCGCATCTGGTATGGCATGTTGCAGGACGTCACGGAGCGCCAG
>CAYOJR010000108.1:0-7572 GCA_964404335.1 uncultured Aquabacterium sp. | reverse complement strand
GGCGAGATGATCGGCCTGGTCGGCCACAGCGGCTCGGGCAAGAGCACCCTGGTCAACCTGATCTGCCGTTTCTACGACGTCAGTGACGGCGGCATCCGTGTCGATGGCGTGGACGTACGCCGCATCGCCGTGGCCGACTTCCGCCGCCACATCGGGCTGGTGCTGCAAGAGCCCTTCCTGTTCTTTGGCACCATCGCCGAGAACATCGCCTACGGCAAGCCCGACGCCAGCCGCGAGGAGATCATCGCCGCCGCCCGCGCTGCCCACGCGCACGAGTTCATCCTGCGCCTGCCTCAGGGCTACGACTCCCTGGTCGGTGAACGCGGCCAGGGTCTGTCCGGCGGCGAGCGCCAGCGCATCAGCATCGCCCGCGCCCTGCTGATCAACCCGCGCATCCTGATCATGGACGAAGCCACCTCGGCCGTGGACACCGAAACCGAAAAGGAAATCCAGAAGGCGCTGGACAACCTGGTCAAGGGCCGCACCACCATTGCGATTGCGCACCGCCTGTCCACCCTGCGCAAGGCCGACCGCCTGGTCGTGATGGACAAGGGCCGCATCGTGGAAGTGGGCCCGCACGACGAATTGATGGCCCGCGAAGGCGCGTACTGGCGCCTGTACCAAGCCCAGGCCCGCAAAGCCGAACAAGACGCCCTGATCGACGACGCCCCCGCCGATGCCGCCAACAAGGACTGACACGATGCGCGACCTCAACCGCAACGACCTGGGCCAGTTGACCCTGACGCTGGACGATGGCAGCACCCACGTGGGCATCGTGCCCGTGCGCGCCTACCCCTTGAGCGCCCCCGACGAAGGCGTATCCCTGATGAACGCCGACGGCCACGAGGTGGTCTGGATCGACCGGCTGAGCGCCCTGCCAGCGGCCTGGCGCCAGCTGCTGGAGGGCGAACTGGCGGTGCGCGAACTCACCCCGCAGGTCACTGCCCTGCTCGACGTGTCGAGCTTCTCGACCCCCAGCACCTGGACGGTGGACACCGACCGAGGCCGCACCAGCTTGGTGTTGAAGTCCGAAGACGACATCCGCCGCCTCGGCGATGGCCGCCTGCTGATCCACAGTGCGCAGGGACTGAACTTCGGCATTGCCGACCGTACGCGTCTGGACAAGCACTCGCGCAAGCTGCTGGAGCGCTTTCTCTGACGTCGGCACAGAACGGATGCCCAAAAGAAAACCGGTGCGGCCCTGTCGGGCGACACCGGTTTTTTACGCTGCGGAGCCCAAGCGGGCCCCATGCAGAGATCACTTCTTCTTGGCAGCAGCCTTCTTGGCGGCAGGCTTGGCAGCCTTCTTGGCGGGCGCAGCAGGCGCCTTGGCAGCCTTGCGTGCAGCGGCCTTGGGATCGACCGCAGCCTTGAAGGTGGCACCAGGGGTGAACTTGGGCAGCTTGGCGGCGGGGATCTTGATCTTGTCGCCGGTGCTGGGGTTCACGCCATTGCGGGCGGCGCGGGCGTGTTGCTTGAACGAACCGAAACCGGGGATGGTCACGGCGTCGCCCTTCTTGACGGCCGCCACCACGGTGTCAAGCAACGTGTCGAGGATGCGGCCAGCCTCAGCCTTGGACAGTTGGTGCTGGTCAGCAAGGCGCTGGATGAGATCAGTCTTGTTCATGAATGATGTTCTGAAAGCACCCGCAAATCTCGGGCAACACGATTGTGCCTTGCACAAAGCCCGATGAACACTGGTGTTGACGCGGATTCGTCGCAAACATGCCTATTTCAAGGGAAATCCCAGTGCCTGAAGTGCCGCCTTGAGGCGATCACGGCCCGTCAGGGCTTCCGGTGTGGCCACTCGCTTGCCTGAATGCACCGCCCAGGTGCCTCGTACCTTCATCTGTTGCTGGGCGTAAAACGCCGCCATCGCCTCGTTGTACGAGGCGACATCTGGCTGCTGCTCGGCCACCGGGCGGTAGCGCTCGTGGTGCAACACAGCCGCTTGCGGCAGGCGCGGCTTGACGGAAGACGGCTGCGCCGGATCCTCTTTGCCCAGCGTCATGCCAAACACAGCAAACACGCGTGGCGGCAGACCCAGCAACTCAGCCACCGCTTCAGGGTGGTTGCGCAACCCACCGATGTAGCAGCCCGACAAGCCCAGCGACTCGGCCGCTGCCATCGCATTCTGGGCGGCCAGGGTGGCGTCGATCACCCCCACCAAACCCATCTCCAGGTAGTCGAGCGCATCGTGGGTGAGCCCCTCCGCTTGCGCCATCGCCTCCAGTCGGGCCAGATCCGCCAGCCAGACCAGAACCAGCGGCGCCTGCTGCACATGCGCTTGATCGCCAGCGAGCTCGGCCAGACGTGCACGCGTGGCCGGTTCGCGCACCGCGATCACGCTCCAGGGCTGCAGGTTGGACGAAGAAGCCGACGACTGGGCTGCGGCCACGATGGCCGTCAACTGCGCTTCGCTCACCGGATCAGGCAAGTGATGGCGGACCGAGCGGTGCGTCAACAACTGATCCAACAGGGGGGACCAGACTTCCGGCACGGCAGGTACCTGCCGACCATAACGGGCGTTCAACAGGGAGGAAACGGACATGGTCTCACCGCCAAGGATGCAAAGCATCCACACTACCGCAAGCCTGGCGCAAACGCTGAACGTGCCGCAAAAACCGAGCACGCAAAACAAAAAGGTCTGAACCTTGCGATTCAGACCTTTTGAAAATTTGGTGGGCCCTGAGTGACTCGAACACTCGACCAACGGATTAAGAGTCCGCTGCTCTACCAACTGAGCTAAGAGCCCGCACCTGTTATCTTCTGAAGAAGACCGCTAGAAGTGGTTATCTAGCGCAGACTTGAATTATATACACAAAGCAAGTGAAGATTCAAGTCTCTTGCAAAATTTCATCAACTTCGTGCACTGCGATCCGGCGTCCGTTCCGCTTCACTACCTTGATGAAGTGCGCGATTCTACACGTCAAATCGCCCTGCCCTTCCTCACGCCGCGCTGCGCATCGCGTGTTCACAACAAGGCACCGGGCGCCGGACGCCCGGTCAACATCTCGATCTCCTCACTCAAGGCACCTGACTCCAGGGCCAAGGCCTGGATCTCCTCGTCCAAAGCCTCAGCGTGCGTCTGCGCCACGTCCTCCAGATAGCCGGCACGCTCCTGGCTGAGTTTGTGCAGCTCATAGCGGACGTCGTGTCTCAGTTCATTGAGCGCGTCCAGCATCATCACGATCTGCAGCTGCAAGGTTTCGAACAGCTTGCGCAGGTTGGCGGTCTCGATGGAGTCCGTGAAATCGAGGTGCCCCCATCCCTGCTTGAGCAAGAAGCCATTCGGGTCTTGCGCAATCTCGCGCAGGCGTTGCACATCACCGCTGTCGCGCGCGCGGTTGATCTCGCTGGTCAGTTGCTGGAAGATGGCCAGCTTGGCGGCATCGTGCGCAAAGCGGTCCGGATGGAACAGGCGCACCAGCTTGCGCCACAGGCTTTTCAGCTCGCGGGCCTCATCTTCGGGCAAGGCCTTCTGTTCCGCCGCCTCGCAGGCAACCTGCTCGTATTCGGCATCCGACTGTTGCCAGGCCTCTTCACATTGCCGTGCCACGGCTTCGGCGGCCGCCTCCCCCTCGTACACCAGGGCGTCGAGGTACTGGCGGCGGTAGCTGACCAGCAAGCGGAGGCGGTCACGCTGTTGGTAGTGCGGTCGCAACAGGCCGAACAGGCGCGCCTGCGTCACCTCGACATCGTGCCGCTCCTGGGTATAGCGTGCCTCCAGATCAGCCAGACGCACGCGTGCCGAAGCGATCAGGGCCTTCAACTCCTCAGCCTCGGGTTTGACAAACACGAGCACGCCCGATGGCGCCGCCTCGCTGGCCGTGGGCTCCCCCTGGGGACCGCGTGTCGCGATGGCCTCGACCTGCGCGAGCGTATCGTCGATCTCGGGAGCGGGTTCGGCCAGCTGCGCCAGGTACCAGCGGCCCATGCTGGCCGATCGTGGACTGGATGAACCTGCCAGCCACTCCAGCCAGGCGCGCAAGGCCGCATCGTTCACCGCTTCACGGAAGTGTCGGCCCTTGAATTCGCCAAACGTCAGGCGCGAGGGATACCAGGGCGCCAGTGCCTGCTCGCTCACCTCTTCCCAGGTGTGCCAACCGCGACGCTGTGCCAGGGGTTGGATCACTGTGCCCAGCAGATCCACAGCCGTTTCAAGCTCGCCCAGGGCCGATGCCAGGGTGCGTTCAGGCAGACGGTAATACTGTCGCAAGGTCTGCAACTTGCCACGCACGACCGGCACCGGATCCAGCAGGCGTTGCGCCAGGCGCAATGCGCAGAAACCTTCCGTGCCGATGGGTGGCAAATTCAGGCGCACCCATTCAGGCTGCAGGCTGCGGTGCAGCACCTGAGGCAAGTCAAACGCCACCAGGGGCAGGCCGTCCACATACTGCGCCAGATCGCGGTAGGCCTGAGCCGGAGGCTCACCATCACGCTCGATGAGCGCACGGCTGAGGCCATGCACAAGCGAGCGGTCCTGGCCCATGTCCGGCCCATGGTTGATCAGACGATGCCAAGCCTGTCCCTGCGGCAACCAGCCTCGCATGCGTTGCGCCGCCAGTTCCACGATCACGGGAGAGCTCAGGCCGGCCGTTTCGATGTCGATCAATACCCAGTCGCGTTCTTCCATGCCTCACCCTCAGCGCCGTCGACCGGGCGGCGTGCCCAGCAGGGCTACCGTTGGGTCGGCTGCAAACACGGTGAGCTGCGACAGGGTCCGGATATCGAGCAAGGTCAGCCGGTTACCCCCGCAATCGAGCAAGCTGAGCTGCGGGACCGCTGGCAGGTTCAGCGCCATCAACTGATTGCCACGGCACCACAGTTTGGACAGACGCGGCACCCCACCCAGGGCGAGCTGACGCAGTTGATTGTGGGCGCAACCCAGCAGCGTCAAGCCCGGCACGGCAGACAAGTCCAGTGTGCGCAGGGCATTGTGATCACAGGCCAGGGCCGTGAGCTGTGGCACGCGAGACAGGTCCAGTTGCGTGAGCTGATTGTGGCGACACCACAGCTCCTTGAGTTCAGGCTGATCGCCCAACCTCAGTGCGGCAAGTTGATTGTTGTCGCACACCAGCAGGCTCAAGTCCCGCAGGGCCGACACATCAAGACCGACGATCTGGTTGTCGGCACACCAGAGTTTGGTCACCCCCGGCACAGCGGCAAGCGTCAATTGCGTCAAGGCGTTGCTGCTGCAGTCCAGCAAATTGAGCTGCGACACGGCCTGCAAGCTGAGATCGGTCAACTGGTTCTCGCGACACCACAGCTCACGCAATTGCGGCACGGCAGCCAAGTCGAGCTCCGGCAGGTCGTTGTGGTTGCAACTGAGCATCGTCAGGTGCGGCACGACGGCCAGGTCGAGCTGGCTGAGCTGGTTATGGTCACACGCCAGGGTGAGCAAACCCGGCACCGCTGCCAGGTCGAGGCTGGTGAGCAGGTTGTGGCGGCACCAGAGCTCGGTCAGGCGTGGCGTGGCGGTCAGATCCAACTCACGCAGGTGGTTGTGGTTGCAGTTGAGCACACGCAAGCCAGGCATGGCCGACAGCGGCAGGCGGGTCAGCTGATTGCCCCTGCACCACAGCTCGGTCAGCGCCGACTCTTCCGGCAACTGCAGCGCGCTCAGGCGGTTGTAGTCGCACACCAGCAACTGCAAGGGCGAAACCTCGGTCAGGTCCAGTTCGGACAACTGGTTTTCCTGACACCACAGCGTGGTGAGCGCCGACACGCCCGTCAGCCGCAGCTCGCGCAACTGGTTGTTGTCGCAGGCCAGCATGGTCAGGTTGGGTGCAGCACGCACATCCAGCGACGTGAGTTCGTTGTAGGCGCAAAACAGACGGGTCAACGCCGGTGCGGTCTGCAGTTGCAGCTCGGTCAAACCCACGCGGGTGCACCACAGGAACTCCAGCCGAGGCAGGCGGATGGCAAGTTGACGAGGTGTCGGGGTGCCAGCCTGCTTGAAACCCAGGC
Organism: uncultured Aquabacterium sp.; assembly: GCA_964404335.1. Lineage (GTDB taxonomy): Bacteria > Pseudomonadota > Gammaproteobacteria > Burkholderiales > Burkholderiaceae_C > Aquabacterium. The sequence goes on along the minus strand of CAYOJR010000108.1, from coordinate 1,602 downwards.
GGCGAATCTGCAAGCCATCCACCCATTCAAAATGGGTCAAGGGCAAGGCATCGAAATCCCAGACCAGGCTGCTCAGGGCGCCGTTGTCGATGGCGAAGGCGATGGCTTCACCATGAGCGTTGTCGATGCTGGCCTCGGCCAGCCGTGCCAGGACTTCCTCGGGAGACAGTGCCAGAGCCTGCGCCCACATCAGCACCTGCCGGTGGTCAGTCTCGCGCAACTGGTAGGCGCCGATCTGCCGGGTGGGCTGCTCGCTCAGGGCCTGCTGGGCATGCGCCACCGCCAACACCCCCGATGTCATTCGCATCAAGATGCCACGCGCCGCACCATCTGCGGCGGCCAGCGCAGCAGAGGGTCGACTGATCAGTGAGCGAGCTTCTTCGTTGTCAATCATCACGAATCAAACTGGGGCGACAGCGGCGCACACGGCGGGCATGACCCGATCCGAATCCCTGTGAGTTTACGCGCTGTTGTCCTGCTCGATCGGATGATCTTCAAGGGGACAGGTGTGCATCTGTGCACACTGGGTTGGACTGATACACCCAGAATCACTTAGGCTTGCGGCATGTCTGCCCAACCACCCTCAGCCTTCCCCCCTTCACCCGCCCCTAACCCTGGTCTGTGTCCCTTGTGCGGCCAGACCAATGCTTGCGCGCAAGTGGCAGGTGGCGGACCCGATGCGCCCTGCTGGTGCCAGAACGTGACGTTCTCTGCCGAGTTGCTGGCGCAGGTGCCGGATGTGCAGCAGGGCGTGTCCTGCATCTGCGCGGCGTGCGCGGACAAAGCCGGAAATCGCTGACATCTGCTCCGACATTCGACGCCCCAAAAACAAAGGCCACTCTTGTGGAGTGGCCTGAGTCAGGAATGTCATTGGTGGGTCGGGAGGGACTCGAACCCTCGACCAACGGATTAAAAGTCCGCTGCTCTACCGACTGAGCTACCGACCCCCGCAGAGCCAACTAGTATAGCCTATTTCTTGCGCCTTACTTTCGGTCAGCTCGCAACAACTGCTCAATCATTTGCGCAGCAGCCACCATGCCAAAGGTTGCCGTCACGGTCACGCTGGAGCCGTAGCCCGCGCAGTTGAGCGAACCATCACCGCCCCGCCCCACGTCACAACTGTCTTGCGGCGGCAGCACCGCTTCGCGGGAGAACACACAAGGCAGCCCCATCTTGCCTCGGCGCGCACCGCCATGACGTTGCCGCCAGCGCTGGCGCAGCGAAGCCAGCAAGGGGTCATGCGTGACTTCAGACAGATCGGCCACTTCCACCAGTTGCGGGCGGGTCTTGCCACCGGCCGCTCCCACGCTCACCACCGGTTTGCCATGCGCCACACCCCAGGCCGCCAGAGCCGCTTTGGCGCGCACCTGATCGCAACAGTCGATGACGCCATCCAGGCCTTGCGCATCCAGCAAGCTCCCCACATTGGCCTCGTCTACAAAGTCTTCAATCGCCTGAACGTCACACTCGGGATGGATCTGGGCAATGCGCTCCTTGAGCGCGAGCACCTTGGCCTGTCCCAGGGTGCTGTCCAGAGCATGGACCTGGCGGTTGATGTTGGACTCGGCAATGTTGTCGAGGTCAATCAGGACGAGCCGGGCC
>CAYOJR010000107.1:0-7593 GCA_964404335.1 uncultured Aquabacterium sp. | reverse complement strand
TGTGGCCACCGCTCCAGATGCCGTAGTAGGTGTCGAGTTCGCCGGGCTTGAGGTGAACGCTGGCGCCAGCATGCGCAGACGGAGCGGCCGTGGACGGCGCAGAAGCTGCGGGCGCAGATTCAGGCTTGTCGTTGCAGGCAGTGACGCCGATCGTCAGACCAGCCAAAGCTGCGGTGTTGAGGAATCGACGACGACCCATGCCGGCGGCTTCGGTGCTCATATCGTCTTTTTTGTTGCTCATGATGACCTCTTTCAAGAGTGGCAATGGAAACAGGGAGGGGCTCGCGCTGGCGGCAATGCCGCCGTGGTGTCTGGCTTGTGACCAAAATGGAAATGCGCAAGTTCGATGCGAGGCGCGTGCAGCTTGGGCAGCACGTCCAGGGCAGAAGGCGGCGGGGCAGCGCCCATGAGGCACAAGCCGCAATTCAGATCTTGGGTGTGAGATCCCGCGCCACCGTCGTCAGAATGGGCGACCAGCAGGTAAGCACCAGCGCTCGAGCAAATCAGCTCAAACGCACGTGGCTGCACCAGGGGCGATGCCATGGCCACCCCCATGGCCAGCAACACCCAAGCCGCGATCATGGATCGCAGGCGTCTGAGGTGATCAAGGGTGTGCATGGCGGCGTTTATGTCGAATGGGGGTTATGACACCATCGACCGTAAGGTCGTGCATCAATTTGGGGCATGTTCACCTAAAATGATTCGGTCAATATTGATGACTGTCAAGGGAGTCGTATTGAAATATGTTCATGATGCGCCCCCTGGATGCCGCGCCCTCTGTATCGATCAGGGTGTTTGTGGCTTTTTATTCCTGAATCCGTAACGAAAGACTTTCATGAAAAAAACAACTCTCGCGATGGCACTGGCTGCCGCAACCCTGGTTCTGGCAGCCTGTGGCAAGAGCGAAGCACCAGCAACCCCTGAAACTGCCTCTGCCCCTGCCGTCGAAGCTTCGGAAGCAGCACCGGCAAGCGCCCCCGCCTCCGAGCCCGTGAGCGAAGCCCCTGCCTCCGCGCCTGTGGCCGCTGTGGACGCAGCCGCCGGCAAGAGCACCTATGGCAAGACCTGCGCACTGTGCCATGCCGCTGGCGTGGCTGGCGCTCCCAAGCCTGGCGACAAGGCTGACTGGGCTCCCCGTATCGCTCAAGGCAAGGACACCCTTTACAAGCACGCCATCGAAGGCTTCACCGGCAGCAAGGGCGTGATGCCTGCTCGCGGTGGCGCAGCTTCTCTGACCGATGATGAAGTGAAGGCCGCTGTGGACTTCATGGCTGACCAATCCATCTGACCTGCAGGAGGCTCGTGATGAACCCGGATCTGCACATGCCCTTTGTTGGTGGCCGCCTGTCGCGACGGCGCTTTGCCCTCGCATTGCCACTGCTGGGTGCATGTGCAATCGCCGCACCAGGAGGGGTTTGGGCCAACACCGACCCCAAGGTGCAACGCGCGAGTCGCGTCCTGATGGGCACACGCATCGACGTGGTGACCGTCGGGACAGGTCCGAGTGACGCAGGAGCCCTGCATGTGGCCATGCAGCAGGCGTTTGCAGAAATGGAACGTCTGGAGGCGCTGATGAGCCGCTACCGTCGCGACAGCGATGTGTCGCGCATTGGCGCTGCTTCCGGTGTGCGCCCGATCAAGGTAGCGCCGGAAGTCATGGCCGTTTTGCGCCAGGCGCAAACCCTGCATCGCGAGAGTGCGGGCGCATTTGACCCCACCATCGGCGCCCTGCGCGGATGGCATTTTGAACCCGGCCAGGAAGCCGCCCCGGCAGCGGCGGAGATCCATCAGGCACTGCGTTTGGTCGATGGCCGCGCCCTGGTGCTTGACGAAGCGGCTGGCACTGCCTATCTGACCCAACGGGGCATGGCCCTGGACTTGGGCGGTGTGGCCAAGTTGCCCATTTTGCAAGCCGGCCTGCAGGTTTTGGAGCGGGCTGGCGTTTCTCACGCCCTCATCAATGGTGGGGGCGATGTGCTGGTGCTCGGCAATCAGCACGGTCGCCCCTGGCGTGTGGGCGTACGCAATCCCTCTGCCCCATCGGAGTTGGTGGGGGTGCTGGAACTGGAGGGGCGCGGTGTGGTGGCCTCTTCTGGCGACTATGAGCGCAGTTTCGTCCGCGCTGGCCGCCGTTTGCATCATATTTTGAACCCCAGAACCGGATGGCCTACCCAGGGTGTGCAGGGTGTGGCGCTGCTGGCCAATGACATCGAGGCCGTCAATGGATGGGGAACCGCACTGATGGTGCGCGGCCCGACTCATGCGCCGGCCTGGCATGCACAACACTCAGGCGTGGAAGTGATGGTGGCGCATGCACCGGGCAAGCGCTGGATCTCGCCGGGCATGTCGGCCGCTCTCAAGCCCGTGGCGGTCACCGCACAAGGCTGACACGGGTGCCTGCCGAAGTGGCGTCGGTCTGCCGATGCTGATTGGCCTGCCAGGAGGGAGTCGAACCCCCGACCGCCCGCTTAGAAGGCGGGTGCTCTATCCAACTGAGCTACTGGCAGACTGAATCGGAGATTTTACGTCATGCCCGCCAGCGCGACAGCAGCAAGGCGTTGCTGACGACACTGACGCTGCTCAAGGCCATGGCCGCCCCCGCAAGCATCGGACTGAGGCCGCCGAAGGCCGCCAGCGGAATGCCGATGATGTTGTAGCCAAACGCCCACGCCAGGTTCTGCCAGATCTTGGCCGAGGTGCGCCGGGAGATATCCAGTGCCGCCGGCACGAGTGTCGGATCACCGCGCATCAGGGTGATGCCTGCAGCATTCAAAGCCACATCGGCACCGCCTTGCGGGTTGGCCATCGCCATGCCGACATCGGCTGCCGCCAGCGCGGGGGCATCGTTGATGCCATCGCCCACCATGGCAACCACCAAGGGCACACCGCCCTGCCCTTGTTGCAGGCGCTGAATGTGGTCAGCCTTGTCGCCGGGCAGAACCTCGGCAATGACCTGCTGGATGCCCAATTGCTGCCCGATGTGCTCGGCTGCACTGCGGTTATCACCCGAGATCATGACGGTGCGAACACCGAGTGTGTGCAGACGCTGCACGGCCGCCGCCGCTTCGGGTTTGATCTCATCGCCAAAGGCCATGAGGGCCACCACCTGCCAGCCGGTGTCTGCTGACTCTGCTGCCTCGCTTTGGCGCAGCAACCACGACACGGTGTGGCCGTGCGCATGCCAGGCGTTGAGGGTGTCTTGCCAGGAGCCCAACGGCGCATCGGCGCACAATTCCGTCATCCAACGGGTGCTGCCCAAAGCCCAGGCTTGCATGGCGCCTTCACCTACGTTGACCTTGCCCTGAATGCCACGCCCTGCCACGGCCTGCAGGTCATGCACCGAGGGCAAGCTCAGGTTCATGCGTCGGGCCTCATCCAGTACGGCTCGTGCCAGAGGGTGCTCACTGCCGCCTTGCAAGACTGCTGCCATTTGCAATGCCTGCGAGCGATCCAGGCTGCTGTTGTCAGCCACCTGCCAATCGAGCAGCTTGGGCCGTCCTTGCGTGAGGGTGCCGGTCTTGTCAAAGGCCACCACCTGGACGCGATGCGCCACTTCCAGCGCCTCCGGGTCTTTGATGAGGATGCCGTGGCGGGCGGCGGCACCGGTGCCCGCCATGATGGCCGCAGGGGTGGCCAGTCCCAGTGCGCAAGGGCAAGCGATGACGAGCACGGCCACGGCACGGATCAACGCCACTTCAGCGCCGAGTCCCGCCCACCACCACCCCAGCCCCGTGAGCAAAGCAATGACGAGCACCGTGGGCACAAACACCGCAGAGACACGGTCAACGACACGCTGGATGGGTGGCTTGACGGCTTGTGCGTCCACCACGCGACGGATGATATGCGCCAGCATGGTTTGCCCGCCCACTGCCGTGACGCGCATCAACAAGCGAGCCTCGGTGTTGATGGCGCCGCCGGTGACGGGGTCGCCCGGCGCTTTGCTCACAGGCAGAGGTTCACCGGTGAGCAAAGATTCGTCGACATGGCCGCTGCCCTCGGTTACCACGCCATCGGTGGGGATGCGCTCACCAGGGCGCACGATGAGGATGTCATCGACCAGTACCTGCTTTAGCGGCACCTCGACCTCGCCTTGCGGGCCTTGGCGATGTACTGTGTCGGGTCGCAGAGACTGCAAGGAGCGGATGGCGGCAGTGGTCTGGCGCTTTGCGCGGGCCTCCAGCGCCTTGCCAAGCAGCACAAGCGTGATCACCACCGCAGCCGATTCAAAGTACAGGTCGGGGGCTCCGTGCGCGGCATGCGGGTTGGTGCTGTGACTATGGCGCCACCACAACCACACCGACAACCCCCAGGCAGCCGAGGTACCGAGTGCGACCAGCTGATCCATGTTGCCGCTACCGGCTTTCAATGCCGCCCAGCCCGCCTTGTAAAAGCGTGCGCCCAGCAGAAACTGCACCGGAGTGGCCAGGGCAAACTGCACCCACGCGGGCCAGAAGTGGTGAGCGCCCCACAGCATGGGCAGCACCAAAGGAAGGCTGGCAACGGCGCCCAGCAGCACCGCCCCCCACACGTCCCACCAGGGCACAGCCTCTTCCACCACGGTGTCGTCGGCGTGCTGTATCTGGGCGTGGTAACCGGCACGCTCAATGGCAGCCAGCAAGGCCTCGGTGTTGGCGGTGGGGGGTGCCAACGCCGCTGCCTCAGAGGCCCATGCCACGGTGGCCATTTCGGTGGCGAAGTTCACCTGAGCCTGCGCAACCCCGGGCACCTTCTTGAGCGCACGCTCGACACGTGCCACGCAGGCCGCACAGGTCATGCCGCGCACGGCCAGTTGCACAGTGTGCTCATCACGTGTTTCGGCCCCACCGGTTGCGGCACGAGAGGAAACTTCAGTTGCAGGCATGGCGCGCATAGCGGGTTCGATTCACAATGGCACCAGTATCACCGTTTGAAAGGACTACGGCCATGACAACCCCTGCCACCTATCAACTGCATGTCAGCGGCATGAGTTGCCAGCACTGCGTCAAAGCGGTCACACAGGCAGTTCAGGCGCAGGACGGCGGCGCGCAGGTGTCGGTGAACCTGGACGAGGGATTGGTGACGGTGGCCACCGTGTTGGGCGAGGACACCGTGCGCGAGATCATCCGGGAAGAAGGCTACAGCGTGGATTGAGGCTTGGCATGTACATCGCTCGCGTCAGACAATGGCGCGGCGGGTTCGCACTCACCCATTTCAGGGACACACAATGAGCAAAGACAGGGACAGCCAGTGGCAACAACAGAAAACCGACGAGGTCTCGACTTTCGAGCAGTCGGGGTTCACGCACTCCAGCACGCTGGATTCGCGACTGGGGGATGATCGGCAACGTCAGCGATCATCCTCGCGTCGCAGCCACGGCAGTCGCAAACCGTCGTGGGTGTTGATGCTGATTCTGATGGTGGTGCTGGCCATGGTGGCGGTGCTGAAGGCCATCACCTATCTGACCTGATTGTTGAAATCGCGGCCAAGTCACGCGCGGCTCAGTTTTTGGTCCGAATCGGTCGTTTGGATTTGCTGTCCTTCAGGGCCGTTTGTTGGTTGACCTGATCCAGCCAGAGCAAGGTGTCCATCTGCGTCAGGAAATGTCCCAGGTAATCGGGTGAGACGCTGCGCATGAGGGCCAGGGCACGCAACATGAGCCGGTGCGAATTGAGTGGGCCGGCGTTGTCGGGTCCACGGTGCATGGCCTGCGCCACTTGCTGATCGGCAGCGATCTTGGTCCAGACAGCGCTGAAACCTCGCACGCTCTTGAGCTCGGTGGCGCTGCGCCCCTCGTCCTGATCTGTCTGTCGAACCTGCGCTTGGGTACGCTCATGGATGTAGCGGTTCAAGCGGGTCAGCGGTGCGGCATGCGCCACAGGCATCTCCTGCGTGCCAGCGCTTGGTTCTGAGGTGAACGCCTCGACAGAGGTGGCGCGGGCGAAGCGCTGAGCGTAGTCGTGCACTGCCGCTTGCAGGCGCTCTGTCAACAACTGCCGCACGGCCTCGGGCTGGGCGGCCAGGCGGCGTTCGAGCACCTCCAGGTAATGGAAGCGGGCCGGGTCGTGGCGATCGGCTCCCGCTTCACGCAGCGCGGCCAGGGTGGGTTCGCTCATGGCTGGGCAGACGAGGTGGGCGCCGCTGGGGTCGCCGCTTGGGACGCCGTTTTGGGCACAGGTGCCATTTCGACGCGCCGGTTGAGTGCCCTGCCCTTCTCATCGGTATTGGGCGCCACGGGCTGTTCGGCGCCGAAGGCGGCCGCAAAGACCTGGGACGAGGGCATGCCGGCGTCGATCAGGGCGCGGGTCACGGTCAAGGCGCGCTGGGCCGACAGCTCCAGGTTGTCGGCAAAGCGGCGGTTGCCGTCGCGCAGCAGGGTGTCGTCGGTGAAGCCGCTGACCATCAGCATTTCCTGGCGCTCCCCCAGGTAGACGCGCAGGGGCTGCACCAGGCTTTGGAGCAACTGGCGACCGTCGGCACGCAGCTGGTCCGAGCCGGCATCGAACAGCACGCTGCCGCTGATGCCGATGCGGCCGTCGTTGAGGGTGACGCGCCCACTGGCTAGCGGACCGGCCAAGGCGTGCTCCAGGGCGATGCGACGCTGCTCTTCCTGCTGGCGCTTTTCGACCTCCTGCTTGAGACTGCTCACGAGGTCCATCTGCACCACGAGCATGCCCACGAGGATCAGGACGAAGGCGCCCAGCAGGCCGGACATGAGGTCACCGAAGACGGCCCAGACTGGGGCCGTCTGCTCGATGGCGTCGTCCCGGTCGTCCAGGTCCATCATCGGGCGCCCCCTTCGGCGGAGGCCAGGGCCTTGCCGTGCAGGCGGCGCAGGTCTTCGACGATGCCTTGCTGCGAGCTGATGCTGAGGTCGATGACCTCACGGGCCTGGGCCACGTAGTAGGCAAGCTGCTCGTCGCTGCGGGTGAGGGACTGGCCGATGGCGCTTTCGATGCCCTGCAGGCTGCTCACCAGCTTGTCGCTGGTCTCGCTGAACAGGTTCACGCCATGCGCGAAGGACTCGCCCAGGCTGGACAGTTCGACAGCGCTGGCGGCCACGCGGGCGGCCACCTCGTCGACCTGACCGGCTTGCTGGCTCAGGGCGTTCGTGAACTGGGCCCCGGCCTCTTGCAGCACGGTGGTGGCCGAATGGACCATGGACTCGATGGCAGCGCGCTGCTGACCGGTGGCCTCGTTGACGGACTGCAGCAAGGTGCCGAGCTGGCCCATCATGGCGGTGCGTTCGGACAGGGCGAGGTTGTCCCGCTCGCTGATCTGCGCCATGTCGCGGCGCAGTTGCACGATGACCTCGGCGGCGGCCTGAGGCACTTCGGAGGCGGTTTGCAGCAGGCGGTTGAGCGGCGCTTCCAGCGCGGTGCCCAGGGTAGCGAGGTGCTCGGCCACGGCGGCTTGCAGGGTGTCGAGGCGCTCGACGGCAGCGCGGCCACGTTGGGCCTCTTCGTCGCGCAGGGCTTGCAGCTCGGTGCGCCAGAGGGTGCTCAGCTGGTCCATGCGCTCGCCTTGCGAGGCAATCCATGCTTGCTCGGAGGCCAGGCGGGCGCGCACCAGCTCTTCCGACTGGCTCAGCAACGCGGTCACGCTGGCCAGGGTCTG
>CAYOJR010000106.1:0-7607 GCA_964404335.1 uncultured Aquabacterium sp. | reverse complement strand
GCATCGTGCTGGTCACCGGCCCCACCGGCTCGGGCAAGACCACCACGCTGTATGCCGGCCTGAGCACGGTCGACGCCTCCACCACCAATGTGCTGACGGTGGAAGACCCGGTCGAATACGAGCTGCCTGGCATCGGCCAGACCCAGGTCAACGCAAAGATCGACCTGACTTTCGCCAAGGCCCTGCGCGCCATCCTGCGTCAGGACCCGGATGTCATCATGATCGGTGAAATCCGCGACTTCGAAACCGCGCAGATCGCTGTGCAGGCCTCGCTGACCGGTCACTTGGTGCTGGCCACGCTGCACACCAACGACGCACCCAGCGCCGTCACCCGCCTCACCGACATGGGCATCGAGCCCTTCCTGCTGTCGTCCTCGCTGCTGGGGGTGCTCGGCCAGCGCCTGGTGCGCAAGCTGTGTCCGCACTGCAAGCGCCAGGACGAGCAGGGCCGCTGGCACCCGGTCGGCTGCGCGGAGTGCGGCATGAGCGGCTACAAGGGCCGCACCGGGGTGTACGAGCTGATGGTGGCCGACGACGAGATCCGTGGGCTCATCCACGCGCAGGCGGCCGAGTCCCAACTCTTCGAGGTGGCGCAGAAGGCGGGCATGAAGACCATGCGCGACGATGGCGATCGCCTGGTGGCCGAAGGCGTGACCTCGCTCGAAGAGGTCTTGCGGGTCACCCGCGAATAAGGGCGGGCGATGCCGGCTTTCAAGTTCGAAGCGCTCACCGCCGCAGGCAAGACCGTCAACGGTCTGGTCGAGGCCGACACGCCCAAGGCCGCGCGGGCCCAGTTACGCGGTCAGCAACTGGTGCCCCTCAAGGTGGAGGCCTCGGTGGCGGTCGAAGGCGAAGCGGCGGGCTCCGGTCAGTTGTTCGCACGCCGTGTGTTCAATGCATCGGCACTGGCCATCTGGACGCGCCAGCTCTCCGGCCTGGTCGTGGCCGGCCTGCCGCTGGAGCGCGCGCTCACGGCCCTGGCCGACGAAGCCGAGGACCCGCGTCAGCGCGAGCTGGTCGCCCACCTGCGTGCCGAAGTCAATGCGGGCTCGACCTTTGCGCGCGCGCTGGGCAGCTCGCCCCGCGAGTTCGACGAGGTCTATCGCGGTGTGGTGGCGGCCGGCGAGCAAAGCGGTCAGCTCGGCAGCGTGCTGGAGAAACTCGCCAACGACCTGGAAGAGCAACAGGCCCTGACCTCCAAGCTCATCGGTGCCACGCTGTACCCGGCCATCGTGTCGGTGTTCGCCGTGGTCATCGTGGTGGCGCTGCTGGTGTTTGTGGTGCCGCAGGTGGCCCAGGTGTTCTCCAGCAGCAAGCGGGCCCTGCCCATGTTGACCCAGTTCATGCTGGGGCTGAGCGCCTTCATGCGCAATTGGGGCTGGCTGCTGGGGCTGGCGCTGGTGGGCGGTTCGGCGGGACTGATCGTTGCGCGTCGCAACGAGGATTTTCGGGTGAAGTTCGATGCGTTCTGGCTGGGCCTGCCCGTGATCGGGCGTCTGGCCAAGGGCTACAACGCCGCCCGCTTTGCCGGCACGCTGGCCATGCTGGCCGGCTCCGGTGTGCCCATTCTCAAGGCCTTGCAGGCGGCGGCTGAAACCCTCTCCAACCGGGCCATGCGCGCCGACGCCATGGATTGTCTGGACCAGGTGCGCGAAGGTGCCCCGCTGGCCTCGGCCCTGGCCGCCAAGAAGCGTTTCCCTGGCTTGTTGGCAATGTTTGCACGCCTGGGTGAGCAGACCGGCCAGCTGCCGGTGATGCTGCAGCGCGCCGCCAACCAGCTGAGCGCCGAGGTCACGCGCAAGGCCTTGGCCATTGCCACCATCCTGGAGCCGCTGTTGATCGTAGCCATGGGCCTGGTGGTCATGCTCATCGTCATGTCGGTGATGCTGCCCATCATGCAGATGAACACCTGGGTGAAGTGACGCGATGCCGGCATCCCTGAGCGGCAAGCTGGTGGTGGCGATCTCCTCGCGTGCCCTGTTCGACTTCGAAGAAGAAAACCGCCTGTTCGAGGCGGCCGACGACCGGGCCTACATGGCCCAACAGCTCGCCCAGGTCGATGAGCCTGCGCGTCCCGGCGTGGCGTTTTCGCTGGTGCGCAAGCTGCTGGCCTTCAACACGCCCGACGAGGCGCGGGTCGAGGTCGTCATCCTCTCGCGCAACGACCCGGTCTCGGGCATGCGCGTGTTCCGCTCGGCGCGCCACTACGGCCTGCCCATCGAGCGCGGCGTGTTCACGCGGGGCGAGAGTCCCTGGCGCTACCTGCGCCCCTTGCAGGCCCACCTGTTCCTGTCGGCCAACGAGGCCGACGTGCGCTCGGCCCTGGGCGCGGGCGTGCCCGCTGCCCGTGTGCTGCCGCATGCCGCCCGCGCGGGTGAGGCCCACCCACACGAGGTGCGCATCGCGTTCGACGGCGATGCCGTGTTGTTCTCCGACGAGGCCGAGCAGGTCTTCCAACGGGGCGGGCTCGACGCCTTCCAGGCCCACGAGGTCGCGCGGGCCGAGCAACCTCTGCCCGGTGGTCCTTTCAAGCCCCTGCTGCAGGCGCTGCACACCTTGCAGCAGCACGCCGCCAGCGGCGGCGCGAACGGCATGCGCATTCGCACGGCCCTGGTGACCGCGCGCGGCGCCCCGGCGCATGAGCGCGCCATCCGCACGCTGATGAACTGGGGCATTGAGGTCCACGAGGCGCTGTTTCTGGGTGGCTTGCCCAAGGGCGAGTTTCTGCGCGAGTTCGAGCCCGACTTCTTCTTCGACGACCAGACCGGGCACGTGGACAATGCCGCCCCGCATGTGCCGTCGGGCCATGTCGCCGCCGGCGTGACGAACGACCGCTGAACGGTGCCCAGCATCGGGCTGACCGGGCTTTGACGTGGTAAAAACAAAAGTCACGTTTGCCGCTTCCAGGATCCCGCATGTTCTTGAGTGATTTTTTTGCCGATGCCGAGGAGGATCTGGTCGGGTGCATCCGCTGCCGCAACGCCAAGCCGCTGCACCTGCAGCTGAAAATGGCCTTCCAGCCGATCGTGAACGTGGACACCCGCAGCGTGTTTGCCTACGAGGCGCTGGTGCGCGGCGCCAACGGGGCCTCGGCGGGCGAGGTGCTGGCGGCCGTCGAACCGGACGAGACCTACACGTTTGACCAGACCTGCCGCGTGCTGGCCATCGACACCGCCCAACGTCTGGGCATGACGACCCATTTGTCGATCAACTTCCTGCCCAACGCGGTGTACGAGCCGTCCACCTGCATCCGATTGACGCTGGCGGCCGCCCGCAAGGTTGGTTTCCCGGCCGACCGGTTGGTTTTCGAGCTGACCGAAGGCGAGAAGATCCGCGATCCGGCTCACGCGCTGCGCATCATCAAGGACTACCAGCAGCGGGGCTTTCGCACCGCCATCGACGATTTCGGGGCGGGCTACTCGGGCCTGAACCTGCTGGCCGATTTCCAGCCGCACATCGTCAAGCTCGACATGGCGCTGACGCGCGACATCGACCGCGACCCGGTGCGCCGCGCCATCGTGGGCGGCGTGATCGGCACCTGCAAGGCCCTGGGCTGCCAGATCGTGGCCGAAGGCATCGAGACGCCGCAAGAGCTCGACACCCTGCGCCAGATGGGCGTGTCGATGTTCCAGGGCTACCTGCTGGCACGTCCACAGGTCGAGGCCCTGCCCGAGCCCGACTGGCAGTACTGCTGAGCCCACGCCGGGTTGACAGCATCGGCGGGCGCGGCGTCCTCAGTCGGTGTGCCGTCGGTTCATCTTGGCCCGGAACAGCTCGCGGATGCTGAGCTCGCGGGGGCCAGGGATCAGCTCGTAGCTCTCGCCTGCGGCGATCGTGCCGGGCTGGATCACCGACAGGTAAAAGCCGCAGTAGCCCGACTGGGCCATCATTTTGGTGGCCTGCTTGAAGCCCATGATGGCGTCGAACTTGAAGCAGGGCTTGCGTGGCTCGCTGATGGCCAGCACGCAGTCGGCAAACTTCAACTGATCGCCCACGTAGGCCTGGCCCTCCAGCAAGCCGGTGAGCGTGAGGTTCTCGCCCAGCATGCCGTGGGGCAGGGGGTCGTTCCAGGCCTGTGCGCTGGCCTGGGCACGCACGGTTTGCCAGAAGGCGTAGTGCTCGTGGGGGTAGGCGTACACGGCCTTGTTCAGGCCACCGTGCACGGTCAGGTCGGCCTGCTCGTCGCCAGCCAGGCCCAGCTTGTGCACGGCAATGCGCTGTGGGTTGGCAGGCGTGCTCACGGCGCGTTTGCCAATGCCACTGAGTACGCGGCGCCCCTCGATCTCAAGCGGGGTGGCCAAGGCGGTGTTGACCGACAGGATCTGGCGCGGCAGCAGCGTGGACATGATCGAGGTGCAAACAGGGGCTGGACGGGATTGAGGGCCGCAGTATGCGCCCGTTCACCCGGCGCGCGCTTCGCCGGGGGTCAGTGCCAGGCCGACACCGTGGTGGCCATGGCCTTGAAGCCCACCACGCAGGGCTGACCGGGCTGCCAGTCCATCTGCTGGATGGCCTTGCGGGTCAGCAAGGCCCACACCGCCGGTGGTGCCTGCTCCGCCTCGCCGTGCAGTCCGAGTGCCTGGTCCAACTCGATCCCGACGGCACCATAGGTGCCATGCTCGCCGGCCAACATCAACTGGGTGATGCGGCCATGCAGGCAGTTGAGGCTGCTGGTGTCGCTGGGGGGCTGGCGGTGCAGGCTCAGGTCGCGGGCGCGCAGCTTCAGGCGCACCCGGCTGCCCACGGGGTGCAGCATGGCCGGCACCGTGATGCGCTGGCCGCCCACGTCCACTTCACTGAGCAGCCAGTTCAGGTCGTGGCGGCGCACCACGCCTTCGAGCACGCTGCCGGCGTCGGTGCCTTCCAGGAAGGTCGAAAGCGACACGTCCGACAGCACCTGGGCCGCCGGGCCCGCGCTGGCCATGCGGCCCTCGTGCAGCACCAGCACATCGTCGGCCAGGCGCACCACCTCGCTCATGCGCGGGCTCACCAGCACCATGGGGATGCGCCAGCGGCGCGGGATCTCGGCCAGCAGGGCCAGCAGCTCTTCGTGCTCGTGCGCGGGCACCTCACCGAGCGGGTTGTCGAGCAGCAGGGCCTGGGGGCGCGACAGCAGCGCGCGGCCCAGTGCCACGCGCACCCGCTGTGCGGGGCTGAGCTGGGCCGGGCGGCGGGGCAGCAAGGTGCTCAGTTCCAGCCACGACACCACCTGATCGAAGTCGGGGGCGTCGGCTGGCGCGGTGCCGCGCGGCAGGCCGTAGCGCAGATTGCCCCGTACGCTCAGATGGGTGAACAGGTGGGCGTGGGCGTCCAGCCAGACCAGGCGCCGCTGGTGCACGGGCAGGTTGATGCGTGCCGAACCGTCATAGAGCGTGTCTTGTCCCACCGCAATGCGCCCGCCGCGCACTGGGATGAGTCCGGCGGCGGCCTGCAGCAAGGCACTCTGACTGCCGGGCTCGCGACCCACCAGGGCGCAGACGCGACCAGGCGGCACGCGAAACTGCGCCCGGATGTCGAGCCCAGGCTGTTGCAGGCGCAACTCGACACTCAGGGCTTGGGTCGGGGTGGCGACAGGGTGGTAGCGTGTCAGACGAGGGGCGGGCAACTGCAGGGCCAGGGTCCACCAACTGCGCCAGCGCGAGGCCCCCAGCGTGTGGGCCAGCGGCCGGCTCATGGGCGACAGGGACTGGGCACGCTGCCCCATCCACATCAGCAAGGCCAGCACGGCCATCAGGCTGGCGGCCACGATGTTGCCCAGCAGGGGCAGGTCGATCTGCCCGTCGGGCAGGGTGGGCAACCAGGGCCAGGCGCGCAGCAGGGCGTCCATCGTCGTCATCCTTGAGGACTTTGCCAACCGGGGCGGCTGGCTTTGACCGCACGCTGGGCCAGGGGCCACTGCATCCACTTCACCAGCAACTTGGCACCGGGGTGGCGCGCGCGGAAGGCGCAGGCAATCTGCGCGTCCAGCACCAGATCGGTCCCCCCCGACATCCAGATCTTGCGTGGTTCACCCTGGGGTGGGGTGGCCAGCCACTGGGCGCGGGTCATGAGCCGGTAACTGGGCAGGTTCGCGCCGGTCTGCACGCTGGTCGCCAAACTCAGCAGGGCGCGCAACTGGCCGCCGCTGAGTCGATGGGCCAGCGTTTCCAGGGCGGAGTCGGTTTCCAGCGGGTGCCAACTGGCCACACCGGCACGGCAGGCGGCCAACACCTGCATCACGGCGCGGGCCGCGTTGGTCTCACCCCGGATGCCGGCGACGTCGCTGGCCGGACCCAGCAGCAGCACGTCGGTGCGGGCCACCGTGCGGCGATCGAAGATCAGGCCGTCTTTTTCGAGTGCGTCGGCGCGCGGGTGGGAGAGAAACAGGCCTGCGTCGATGCTGCCCTGCTCCAAGGCGCTGAGCACTTTGCGGGTGCCCATGGATTCGAAACGCGCGGCCCAGCCCAGATCCTGACGCATGGAGGACTGCCAACGACCGGTCAGGCCGGAGCTGATCAGCAGTGGATCGGCGCCGATGCGCGGGCTCTCGGCACGCGTCGGCACACGTCCCTGCGCGAGGCTGAGGCCGGGGGCAGCCAGCAGGCTCAGGCCCGGCAGCACGGACGCGGAGAGAAAGGTACGACGGTCGAGAGCAGTCATGGCAGTGGAGACCCCAGCAGCACCCCCGGCGGGGCGAACAAGCGTGTCAGGATACAAAAAAGATGCGCACAAAGGCACGCTTTTCTCGGGGGGTAGGGGTCTATCCTTGGCAGGGGTCAAGATCGGGGGGCTGTCAAAAACGGGTGAGTGGATTAAAATGGAGGGTTCTCGCTAGGGCGGGGTGTCGAGAGCACTGCATGCGTTGCAGTGCTGCCGAGACCCTGTTTTTTATTTTTGGAGTGAATCATGACTGCTGCTGCACAGGTGAACGCGCCTGCTTACGTCAAAAATGCCAGGCTGATTGCCTGGGTGGCCGAGATCGCCGCCCTGACCCAGCCCAAGGACATCGTGTGGTGTGACGGTTCGACCGAAGAGTACGACCGCCTGTGCGCCCAGCTCGTGGCTGCCGGCTCCTTCAAGAAGCTCAACCCTGCCAAGCGCCCCAACTCCTACCTGGCCTGGACCCACCCGTCCGACGTGGCCCGCGTGGAAGACCGCACCTTCATCTGCGCCGAGCGCAAGGAAGACGCCGGCCCCACCAACAACTGGTGTGAGCCCGCCGAGATGCGTGCCAAGCTGCAAACCGGCGAAGGCGCCCTGTTCAAGGGCAGCATGAAGGGCCGCACGATGTACGTGATCCCCTTCTCGATGGGCCCGCTGGGCTCCAACATCGCCCACATCGGCGTCGAGCTGTCTGACTCCGCCTACGTGGCCGTCAACATGAAGCTCATGACCCGCATGGGCAAGGGCGTGATCGACGTGCTGGGTACCGATGGCGAGTTCGTGCCTTGCGTGCACACCGTGGGCGCCCCCCTGGCTGAAGGTCAGCAAGACGTAGCCTGGCCTTGCAACCCCGACACCAAGTACATCGTCCACTACCCCACGACCCGCGAAATCTGGTCCTACGGTTCGGGCTACGGCGGCAACGCGCTGCTGGGCAAGAAGTGCTTCGCGCTGCGCATCGCCTC
>CAYOJR010000105.1:3470-7625 GCA_964404335.1 uncultured Aquabacterium sp. | reverse complement strand
CCATTGGCGCAGTCAGCTTGCTGAATGCGTTCCTTGACCAGGCCGATGATGATGTCGTCACTGACCAGGCCACCTGCGTCCATCACCTTTTTGGCGGCGAGCCCCATTTCGGTGCCAGCCTTGACGGCGGCACGCAGCATGTCACCCGTCGAGATCTGCGGAATGCCAAACTTCTGGCACAGAAAGGCCGCCTGCGTGCCCTTGCCGGCGCCGGGCGCGCCCAACAGAATCAGTCTCATGTCTATCCTTGGTGTCCGATGAGTCTGCAGCCAGAGTGAATATCGAGCTGCGTTACAACGCTACAGGATAGCATGCATGCCCCTTCGGATCGGGAGGGCATGTTGGCACTTCTGTGGGCGACGCAGGGTCTCATGCACCAAAAAGGGCACGAACTCGGGCTAGGTCTTCGGGGGTGTCAACACCCGCGCCGGGCGCCTGGGCTGTGACGTGCACGGCAATGCGCTCGCCATGCCAGAGCACGCGCAACTGTTCCAGCGACTCCAGTCGCTCCAGGGGGCTGACCGAGAGTTGGGGAAACCGGCGCAGGAAACCGGCGCGGTAGCCGTAGATGCCGATGTGGCGCAAAGGCGTGTCTTCACCGGTGGCGGGTTGGCCGGTGGTGGGCGCATCACGCCACCACGGAATGGGCGCCCTGGAGAAGTACAGGGCGCGACCTTGTGCGTCCATGACGACCTTGACCACGTTGGGATTGCTGAAGTGCGCCGCTTCTTCAATCGGGTGCGCTGCCGTGCTGACCACGCAATCCGGACGCTGTATCAGTTGTGCTGCGCAGGCATCGATCAGGTTCGGATCGATCAAGGGCTCATCACCCTGTACGTTGACCACGGCATCGTCACCGTCGAGTCCGAGCAATTCACAGGCCTGCGCAAGGCGATCACTGCCCGTGGGGTGGTCTGCCCGGGTCATCACGCAGCGCACGCCATGTGTCTGGCAGGCTTGTTGAATTCGGTCATTGTCTGTCGCCACTACCACCTGGCTGGCCTGGCTTTGCGCGGCGCGCTGCGCCACGCGGACCACCATCGGCAGTCCAGCAATGTCGGCCAGGGGCTTGTCAGGCAGGCGGGTGGAGGCGAGTCGGGCTGGAATCAGCACGGTGAAGCCCATGCTCAGGCCTCCGGGGAGGCAGAGGGAGGCAAGGGCATGTCGTTCTCGTCTAGCGCCTGTGCCTCGTTTTCCAGCATGACGGGAATGCCATCCCGGATGGGGAAGGCCAGTCGATCAGCGCGGCAGATCAGGTGATTGGACTGGGGCGGGCGGTGCAAAGGGCCTTTGCAGACGGGGCAAACCAGCAGTTCGGTGAGGCGAGTGTCCATGACGGGGGCAGTCAGGTGAAAGGCGTTGCCGGTGGGCAGGCGCGCGTGTGACGAAAGGGAAGGCGATTCAAGGCCTCGTCCAATTGGGCCCAGAAGGCCTGTTCAGGATACAAGTCTAGCCCCGCGACCCAGACTCGTGTACGGGGGCGCTCTTGACGGAGGCGAAGGGGGGCGAGCTTGATGGCGTCTTTTTCGGTGACGATCAGGTCCACGTCGGCGTCGGCCCAGGGCAGGTGTGCGAAGTCGGCGTGGTCGGCCAATGGCAGACCTTGTACGTGGTAGCCGAGAGTCTGCAGTGCTTCGAAGAAGCGCTGTGGTTGGGCGATACCGGCCAGCGCCATCACAGACGAACCGACAGGTGGCGGAGTGGCGTTGACCGTCGTGACCTTGCCAGCCCACCATTGTTCCAGTGTGACCAGGGGGACCATGCTCCGCTGCGCGGTGAAGCCGGGCAGGGCGGTGCTGGCCTGGGCGGCGTTGTAGAGCACCAGCGGCGGTGCCAGCAGCCCTGGGGTGGGCGGGCTGGTGATGGGTTCGCGCAAGGGGCCGGCTGGGAGCAGCCAGCCGTTGCCCTGCCCGCGCTCGTCGAACACGATGACCTCAATGTCGCGTTGCAAGGTCAGATGTTGCAGGCCGTCGTCACACACCAGAATGTCGATTTCAGGGTGGTTTGTCAGCAGAGCCTGCCCACCTTGGGCGCGGTTGCGCCCGATGGCCATGGGCGCGTGAGTGCGGCGCCAGATCAGCAGTGGCTCATCGCCGGTGTCGGCGGCGGTCAGCTGTGTCTCGGTGTGGTGGTCAAGGATGCGGAGGGTGGGGGCATGTGCGCGCGCCTTGTAGCCACGGGTCAACACACCGGGATGCAGGCCACGTGCTTGCAGGTGCTGCACGATGGCAATCGTGGTGGGGGTTTTGCCCGCACCTCCAACGATGCGATTGCCCACCACCAGCACCGGGACCGGCAAGCGCGTCGAATGCCACCAGCCCTGCCGAAAGCCAAATCGGCGCAGACTGACCGCGATGCCCATGACGCACGACAAGGGCCACAGCGCACAGGCCACGACACCCCGATGCAGCCAGGCGCGTTGAAGATGCTCTGCGAGGCGACTCATGCGGAGGTGGCGTCGGGTCAGGCTGCCTGGGCAGCCGATGACAGAGGGCGCAAGGTCAAGGGGCCGACTTGGTCGAGCCGTCGTGCTGGCCTTGCGTTGCGAAGGTGAGTTGCGTCAGGCCTGCGCGGCGCGCTGCATCCATCACGTTGATGACGCTCTGGTGTGAGGTTTGCGCGTCTGCGTTGATGATCACCACGGTGTCCTTGGCGTTGCCGGCAGCCTGGGTGAGGCTGGCGGCCAATGTTTCGACGCCACGGCCTGCGAGCAGGCGCTGGTTGACCATGTAGCGACCATCAGCGGCCACCAGAACGAAGATCTCGGCCGGGCGGGCTTTGCTCGCCTGGGCGTTGGCCGTGGGCAGGTTGATCTTGAGTTCGGAAACCCTGGAATAGGTTGTGGTCAGCATCAGGAAGATGAGGATGACCAGCAACACGTCAATGAACGGGATCAGGTTGATCTCCGGGTCTTCGGGCGGGCGCCGCTTGCGGAAATGCATCGACATGGCCGTTCGCCTTACCCGCCGTTGCGCTTGCCAGGCAGACGCACAAGGTGTTGCAGCATGCGCTCGGCAGCAGCTTCCATTTCCATGACGTAGCCGTCAATGCGCGTGCGGAAATGGCGATGGCAGATGAGCGCGGGGATGGCCACGATCAAGCCGAAAGCGGTGTTGTAGAGCGCGATGGAGATGCCGTGGGCCAGCGCAGTGGGGTCGGCGCCAACACCGTTGGTGCCGGCCGAGGCGCCGAAGATCTCGATCATGCCGATCAGGGTGCCCAACAGACCCAGCAACGGGGAGGCGCTGGCGATGGTGCCAATGGCGTTGAGGTAACGCTCCATGTCGTGCACAGCTTTGCGGCCACCGGCTTCAAAGGCCAGGCGCAGCTTGTCTTCGCTGATGCGTGGGTCGGCAACCGCAGCGCTCAGACCCTCTGCCAGCAGCTTGCCCATCACGGAGTTGTCCGCAAGCTTCTCGATGGTGTCTGCCGAGGGCAGCCCGCTGCGAGTGACCGTGATCACTTCATCGACGAGGCGAGGGGGGGTGACGCGACTGGCCTTCAGGCTCAGGAAGCGCTCGACGATCAGGGCAAGACCCACAATGGAACACAGGAGCAGTGGGATGATGGGCCAGCCGGCAGCTTGTAAGATCGACAGCAACGAAAAACTCCCTTGGAACGCGTTTGTGAGCGAACTTGGTGAAGCGATGATTATGGGCTGGAATTTTGGCCTGACACGCCTCTGTGACGCCCTGTTTCATCCTCTGGATTTCCCCGTGTCCCGATTTTGAAGTCATCCACCGTTCCTGTGGATAACTTTGTGGGTAAGCGGTGCGCCGCCGGGTCAGGGCCCCGAAAATACGTGCTAATCCTTAGTTTGCTTATTTTTTAAGCAACATAAAACATATATAAATCAATAACTTATGACGGCTCTGATGCGAGTTTCGCCTGTTGAGGTGTGCCTGTGGGGGTATCCGCCCTGCTGTGGACTTGTACTGCAGGCGACGCTCGATGGAGGTGAGGGGTGAGTCGCTGGGAGGCGTCGGCTGAACGGCCTTTGGCCCGGGTATGGGGCGTGGCTGCGCTGGTGCAGGCCATTGGTGACACCCTGGCCACCCGGTTCGCTGGTTGTGTGGTGCGTGGCGAGATCAGCGGTTTCACGCGCGCAGCCAGTGGTCATGGCTATTTCACCCTCAAGGATGAGCGCGGACAGGC
>CAYOJR010000105.1:0-3370 GCA_964404335.1 uncultured Aquabacterium sp. | reverse complement strand
CGGCCGATTCCGAGCTATCCACGGCGCATTGGCGTGGTGACTTCGCTGGCCGCCGCCGCTTTGCACGATGTGCTGACGGCGCTGGCGCGTCGCGTGCCTCATGTGGAAGTGCTGATTGCACCGGCAGCCGTTCAAGGTGCTGAAGCGCCAGCGCAGCTGGTGGATGCGCTCGCGGGCTTGCAGCTGGCGCATCGAGGCGGAATGCACCTGGATGCGGTGATCGTGTGCCGAGGAGGGGGCTCCATGGAGGATCTGTGGTCCTTCAACGACGAGCGAGTGGTGCGTGCGGTGGCGGCGTGCGGCGTGCCCGTCATCAGTGGCGTCGGGCATGAAACCGATGTCACGCTGGTGGACTTTGCCGCCGACTTGCGCGCACCGACGCCGACGGCCGCCGCCGAGATGGTTGCCCGTGATCGCAGTGATGCATTGGCGCAGCTGGACGCCTTGACGCAGCGCCTCGCGCACCGAACGGTGCAGCGGCTGGATGCTCAGGCTCAGCGGGTGGACCAGCTCGCCTTCCGGCTGGCGCGGCCTTCGCAAATGCTGGGGCAGCACCGTCAGAAGATGGCGTTGGCCGAGCACCGCATGTTGTCGGCCTGCCAGGCGCGGGTGCAGCGAGAAGCGCAGAGGCTGCCCGTGTTGAATGCGCGCCTGCAACAGGCCATGCACAGTCAACTGACCCATGCCAGGGTTCAGCTGGACGCTCGCGGCAGCAGGCTGGAGGCTTTGAGTCCTCAGCGGGTGCTCGAGCGTGGCTATGCCTGGCTGGCTGGCGAGGATGGACACGCGATCACGCGGGTCACGCAGGTGGAGATCGGGCAGGAGCTTGCTGCGGTCCTGGCCGATGGGCGGGTGCAGTTGCAGGTTACCGGCGCGACTGTTGACGTTGCGCCCGACCGTGCGACGTGAAAATCGCTTAAGCCCTGCGCTGTCACGGGCCATGCCCCCGCCCGTGCCCAGATCTTTGGGCTATGCCTACAATCCTGATTGATATCAACCCCAATCAGGAATCGCACCATGGCACATACGCTTCCCCCCCTGCCGTACGCTCAAGACGCTCTGGCCCCGCACATCAGCGCCGAGACGTTCGAGTACCACTACGGCAAGCACCATCAGGCTTACGTCACGAACCTGAACAACCTGATCCCGGGCACCGAGTTCGAGAACCTGTCTCTGGAAGAGATCGTCAAGAAGTCCAGCGGTGGCATCTACAACAACGCCGCCCAGGTCTGGAACCACACTTTCTTCTGGAGCTGCATGAAGTCAAATGGTGGTGGCGCTCCGACAGGCAAGCTGGCTGAGGCCATCAACGCCAAGTTCGGCAGCTACGACGCGTTCAAGGAAGCCTTCACCAAGTCGGCCGTTGGCAACTTCGGCTCCGGCTGGACCTTCCTGGTCAAGAAGACCGATGGTTCGGTGGACATCGTCAACATGGGCCCGGCCGGCACCCCGCTGACCACGGGTGACACGGCTTTGCTGACCATCGACGTGTGGGAGCATGCCTACTACATCGACTATCGCAACGCTCGCCCCAAGTTCGTGGAAACCTTCCTGAACAGCCTGGTGAACTGGGACTTCGCTGCCAAGAACTTCGGTTGATCCCCGACCTTCAGCGCATCAAAGCCGGGCTTGTCCCGGCTTTTTTTGTTTGGAACTGCCCAGATCGTTTGGCCCTGCATACGAGGTTTGAAAAGTTTTACCCGACGTGCTAGCGCGGGCTCGACTTCGGTGCTACATTGAAAAGGTTATTTACGGCCCTTCCCGTCGCCCTTGCTCGATTTTGTTCGAAGCAGTCAGCAAGGCGGGTCGCAATCCGCCAACCGGTCAAGCCGTGTCGCGGAAGGTTTTTCAACCAGCCAATGTCCTAGGAAACCTGGGAGTGAGGTGAGCGAAATGATGCAGCAGTTCAGGTCGAACTCGTACCTGTTCGGGGGTAACGCCCCCTATGTCGAAGAGTTGTACGAGGCCTATCTCGACAACCCCGGTTCCGTGCCAGACAACTGGCGTTCCTACTTCGACGCCCTCCAGAACGTCCCTGCAGCCGACGGTACCGACCAGCGCGATGTGGCCCATGCCCCCGTGGTCGAGTCCTTTGCACAGCGCGCCAAGGCCAATGCCTTCATGGTCAAGACCAGCTCGGCAGATCTGGCTGTGGCCCGCAAGCAGGTTCACGTTCAATCCCTGATCGCTGCCTATCGCTTCCTCGGTTCCCGTTGGGCGGATCTGGATCCGCTCAAACGTCAGGAACGCCCGAACATTCCTGAACTCGACCCCGCTTTCTACGGTTTCGTCGAGGCTGACAAGGAATTCTCTTTCAGCGCTACCAACACGTATTTCACCAAGGCCGAGCACATGACCTTGCGCGAGATCGTGCAGGCCCTGCGTGAAACCTACTGCGGCAGCATCGGCGCTGAATTCATGCACATCACCGACCCCGGTGAGAAGCGTTGGTGGCAGGAGAAGCTGGAGAGCGTGCGCTCCAAGCCCACCTACACCATCGAAAAGAAGAAGCACATCCTGGGTCGCCTGACGGCTGCCGAAGGTCTGGAGCGCTTCCTGCATACCAAGTACGTTGGTCAGAAGCGCTTCTCGCTCGAAGGTGGTGAGAGCTTCATCGCCGCGATGGACGAACTGATCCAGGGTGCAGGGGAAAAGGGCGTCCAGGAAATCGTGATCGGCATGGCCCACCGTGGCCGCCTGAACGTGCTGGTCAACACCTTGGGCAAGCAGCCCAAGGAGCTGTTCTCCGAGTTCGAGCACACCGCACCGGAAGACCTGCCTGCCGGTGACGTGAAGTACCACCAGGGCTTCAGCTCTGACGTGTCCACCCGTGGCGGCCCCGTCCACCTGTCGCTGGCCTTCAACCCGTCTCACCTGGAAATCGTGAACCCGGTGGTCGAGGGCTCGGTACGGGCCCGGATGGATCGCCGTGGCGATGCCCGTGCTGACCAGGTGCTGCCGATTCTGGTGCACGGTGACGCAGCTTTTGCTGGTCAAGGTGTGAACCAGGAAACCCTGGCATTGGCCCAGACCCGTGGTTACACCACCGGTGGCACGGTTCACCTGATCATCAACAACCAGATCGGCTTCACCACTTCAGACCCGCGCGACCTGCGCTCCACCCTGTATTGCACGGACATCGTCAAGGGTGTGGAGTCGCCAGTGCTGCACGTCAATGGTGACGATCCGGAAGCCGTGGTCTTTGCAACCGAACTGGCTCTCGAATACCGCATGGCCTTCCGCAAGGACGTGGTCGTCGACATCATCTGCTTCCGCAAGCTGGGTCACAACGAGCAAGACACTCCGAGCCTGACCCAGCCTCTGATGTACAAGAAGATTGCGGCTCACCCTGGCACACGTCAGCTCTACG
>CAYOJR010000104.1:0-7807 GCA_964404335.1 uncultured Aquabacterium sp. | reverse complement strand
AAGCCATTGAATATAAAAGATAAAAATGTCTTGTTTACAATAGAGTGGGAATGATTCCTGCGTGACGACAAGGGCCCTTCGGGGCCCTTTTGCTTGGTAGGTCGTCTTGTCGATTGTCGAGCACTGAATCAGCGGCTTTGACAGTGGTCTGTGACCCAGTTCGCATAGGGTTCAAACGCTTGCGCCACGGGTACTGCGTAGATTGCCGGCAGTTCATAGGGGTGCTGTTCACGAATGGCGGCTTCTACAGCCGGATAGCGGTTCGCAGTGGTTTTCAGCATCAATCGGTGTTCGGGCTCGTGTTGCACGGCGCCTTGCCACCGGTAAAAACTTTCGATGCCTTCCACCTGGGCGCACGCCACCAAATGACGTTCGACCAACATTCTGGCCATGGCGCGGGCGCTGTCTGCATTCGGAAGGGTGGTGAAAACAACCAGCATCATGATGTCGGGTGCAGGTGAACGGCCAGCCACAAGGCACCGCCTGAGACTTGCACAACGGTGTGGGGTGTGTGCGCCGGCAAGAACAGGTAGCTGCCAGCGTTGAGTTCTACCGTGTGCCCATCGACATCGAGTGTGGCCGTGCCTTGAAGCAGGACGACCCACTCATCTTGAGCCTGCACGTAACGCTCATGCGCAATGCGCGAGGAACTGATGATCCGCTCGATCACCAGTCCTTTGTGGCGCAAGAGTTCATCAAAGCGCTCACCCTCCTGGGGTGGTGCCAGATCTGCAAACAGATTGTCCATGTGCGCGGAGGCCTATCGAGCAGGGATGCCCGACAGGCAATGGGGCGTCAGGTGCTGTAATGTGCGTCATCGACCCGGATGTCGTGCCCCAGGACTTCTGCCCCGAGATGACCTTCCGGTGGACGCCCGAAAAAGGGCCCACCGGGCTCTTCGAACAGGTAGACGTCGGCCTGCAAAGCACCGCAGTGTGCGCAGTGGTTGGTCAGGCGCAACTCGCCGTCGGCATCGGGCTCGTCCACACGCAGGTTGGGTGCCAGGAAGCGCAGGGTTTGTGTCAACTCTTCGGGCGGGTTGGCAATGCCATGCACATAAGTGCGGCATTGGCCAGATTCGCCCAGATCCACCACATCGCTGGCCACCAGTGCGTGTACCTGGGTCAGGCCATTGCATTTCCAGCAGGTCGAGGTGGAGGTGCGCAGGTGAAGAGGGGCCACCAGGCGCATCCCCTGGTCTGTATCTGCAGCGGGCGCAGCGGCCTGGCCGATGTTCTTCTGGCTGTAGGAGTGAGGCATGCCAACGTCCTTGAAAAAGTGGAGAACACAAAAGACCTGTGCAGCGTAGCGCAGAAGTCTCGCTCAGCCTACCCGGCCGGCCTCAGGCTTTCACCCGGTTGCGTCTCAGCGGTTGATGACGCGCTCCATGGCCTGGTCGCGCAACCGCGCCTGACCATCGTCGGGCAGCAGCAGCTCGCGAGCGTTCGGCAAGCGGTTGCCGGGTAGTTCAGAAGCACTCGGCAGCTCTGGGGCAGGCAGGGAGCGTTGGCCGGGGACCACAGTGACGGAGCCACCACTCACCACATGTTCGCGGCTGCCGCTCGGGCATTCACCATCGGTGTAGATCACCTGTTCGCCTTTGCGACACTTGCGCACGCCAGGGATGCCTGTGCGGCCCCCTGGGCGGCTTATGTCGGTCGCTGGGGCCGTGTGGGCTTGAGCATCATTGTCGAACTGAATGGTCGGTTGTGACTGGGGTCGCTGTGATGCCAGAAAACTGCGCACCGATTCTGCGTCCATGTACTTCCACGCCATGCTCAGCAGCAACAAGGCCGCCATTCCTGTGAAAATGGTTTTGATTCTCATGATCAAACGAGATCATGCCACGCGAAGGTTATCGCTGACGCCGCAACCCGGTTGGTTTGGTCAAGGATTTGGGCGGCATCCCCAGCGCGGCCCGGGCCAGGGTATCTGCATCGAGATTGCGATGTCGTGGCACCCAACGCACATCACATGTCTTGAAGTTCGCCAACATGGCGCGGGCTTCGTCAAACAAGTCCGCCAGACGCGCAATGGGCGGCGCATCGTTCTGTGTCAACTGCGCCACCACAATGCTGTTGTCGCTGTAAACGATCACGTCGTTCACGCTGGACGGAACGCTGCGCATGGCGGCCATCACGGCCCGCAACTCGGCCTCATTGTTGCAACCGATGCGGTGGGTGTCATGCGACAAGGTCTGGCGCGTGCCATCAGGTGCCACGATCACTGCGCCCAAGCCCATGCGACCGGGGTTGGGCAGGGCGCTGCCATCGCAATGAATGATCCAGCTTGCGTGGGGGCGTAACTCTGTAGACGGGGAGGGCACCAGGTGATCCAGCGTGTCGCGGCGCGATTGCGGCGTGACGTTATTTTGCTTGAGGGCGATGTTGAGATCGCCGCAGTTGGCAAACTGAGCCGTGCCTCAACGCTCGACTGGGCATTGATAATAGGCAATCTGTTTGCCTCAAGGCTGAGCGTGTCATGATTTTGCCCTCCGATGAAACCGCCATGCGCATTGCACTGGACCAGGCGCACAACGCCTGGTTGGCCGGTGAAGTGCCGGTGGGGGCGGTCATCATGCGCCAAGGCCAGGTGATCGCCACGGGCTACAACCGTCCGATCACCACGCATGACCCTACCGCTCACGCCGAAATTGTGGCCTTGCGTCATGCAGCGCAGCTGCTTGAGAACTACCGCCTGCCGGAGTGCGAGCTGTTCGTGACACTGGAGCCCTGTGCCATGTGTGCCATGGCCCTGATGCACGCACGCTTCAAACGCGTGGTGTTCGCGGCCACCGATCCGAAGACCGGTGTGGCCGGCTCGGTGACGGATCTGTTTGCCATCCCCCAACTCAACCACCATACGCAGATTGTGGGCGGGGTGTTGGCCGATACCAGTAGTCAATTGCTCAGGGAATTTTTTGCTGAGCGTCGTGCGCAGATCAAGGCTGATCGGGATGCGCGCCGTGCGGCAGCCGCTCGCCAGGCCATGCATGGGCTGGATGTGATCGAGCCCGAATGGGGGGCGGCCGAACCTGTGACAGACATGCTGCCGGTGCCGCAGGTGATCGATTCAACGGATTTGACCTGAGATCACACAGGGGCAAAAAAAAAGAGTCCCGAAGGACTCCTTTTTTGACTGGCTTACATGCCCGCGTAGTTCGGGCCACCGCCGCCTTCAGGCGTGACCCAGACGATGTTCTGAGTCGGGTCCTTGACGTCGCAGGTCTTGCAATGCACGCAGTTCTGCGCGTTGATCACGAGCTTGTCCTGGTTGTCGTCGGTCTTGACGAACTCATACACGCCTGCCGGGCAGTAACGCGCTTCAGGGCCGGCAAACTTGGCCAAATTTGTCCGCACAGGAACGTCGGCGTTCTTGAGCGTCAGGTGAGCGGGCTGATGCTCTTCGTGGTTGGTGTTGGAGATGAACACCGAGCTCAGGCGGTCAAAGGTGATCTTGCCGTCTGGTTTCGGATACTCGATCTTGGGCATCGAGGCCGCCGGTTGCAGATAGGTGTGATCGGCGGCGGTACGGTGGATGGTCCAGGGGGCCACCTTCATGCCCAGCTTAGGCAGCAGCCAGTGCTCGACACCTGTCATGATCATGCCGACATACATGCCCTTCTTGAACCACTGCTTGAAGTTCTTGGACGTGTCCAGCTCTTCCTTCAGCCAGCTCTTGTCGAACGAAGCAGGGTAGGCGCCCAGCTCGTCGTGCTGACGGTTGGCGTTCAGGGCCTCAAAGATGGCATCGGCGCACAGCATGCCGGACTTCAGTGCAGCGTGCGAGCCCTTGATGCGAGCGGCATTGAGGAAGCCAGCGTCGCAACCCACCAAGGCGCCACCTGGGAACACGACCTTGGGCAACGACAGGATGCCACCCGCCGTGATGACGCGGGCGCCATAGCTCAGGCGCTTGGCGCCTTCCAGCAGCGGCTTGATGCTCGGGTGCGTCTTCCAGCGCTGCATTTCCTCGAAGGGGCTCAGCCAGGGGTTCTTGTAGTCCAGGCCGGTCACAAAACCGAGGGTGACCTTGTTGTCTTCCAGGTGGTACAGGAAGCCGCCACCATAAGTCTGGGTGTCCATCGGCCAGCCAGCGGTGTGGATCACCAGACCGGGTTTGGCCTTGGCTGGGTCGATTTCCCACAGTTCCTTGATGCCGATGGCGTAGCTTTGCGGATCCTTGCCTTCGTCCAGCTTGAACTTGGCAATCAGCTGCTTGCCCAGGTGACCACGTGCGCCTTCGGCGAAGATGGTGTACTTGCCCAGCAGCTCCATGCCCAGCTGGAAGTTGTCGGTCGGTTCGCCCGACTTGTCCACGCCCATGTTGCCGGTGGCGACGCCCTTGACCGAGCCGTCGTCGTTGTAGAGCACTTCAGCGGCAGCGAAGCCGGGGAAGATTTCCACGCCCAGGTTCTCGGCCTGTTGGGCCAACCAGCGGGTGACGGCACCCAGGCTGATCACGTAGTTGCCGTGGTTGTGGAAATTGTTGGGGATCAGGGCCTGAGGGGTGGCAATGGCACCACCTTCGGTCAGCACCAGCACCTGATCTTCGGTGACGGGCTGATTCAGGGGGGCACCGAGTTCCTTCCAGTTGGGGAACAACTCGTTCATGGCGATGGGGTCCATCACCGCGCCCGACAGGATGTGCGCGCCGGGTTCAGAGCCCTTTTCGAGCACAACGACGTTGACTTCCTTGCCGGCCTTTTCGGCCAGTTGTTTGAGGCGGATGGCGGTGGACAGGCCAGCAGGGCCGGCACCCACGATCACGACGTCGTATTCCATCGACTCGCGGGGGCCAAACTGCTCAAGGATTTCCTGGGGCGTCATCGTGATTCCTTCTGTTCTGACAAACAGCGTTCTGTTGTTATCAATCGAAGCCGGGATTCTATTCTGTGGAAGCGCCAAATTTCCTTGCCACTGAAGCAAGGCAGCTTTGCATTGATGTGGTTGCGTAAGGGTAAACCCTTGTTGAGGGGTGGGGCAGGAGTGCGGGCACGTCGGTGGTGCGGGCATGCTAAGGTTCCAGCACGCATTGGAAAGGGGTTCCTGTCATGAGTTACACACTTGACCTGTCGGGCCGCGTGGCTTTGATCACTGGGGCGTCGAGCGGATTGGGCATGCAGTTTGCACGCACCCTCGCTGCTGCAGGCGCGGCGGTCGTGCTGGGAGGGCGCCGCATTGAGCGGCTCAAAGATCTGCGGTCCGAGATCGAGGCGGCGGGTGGCGATGCGCACGTGGTCGCGCTCGATGTCACCAGTGTGGACAGCATCAAGTCGGCGGTGGCGCATGCCGAGACCGAGGTCGGCCCGATCGACATCCTCATCAACAACTC
The DNA here is from genome assembly GCA_964404335.1 of uncultured Aquabacterium sp. Classification (GTDB taxonomy): domain Bacteria; phylum Pseudomonadota; class Gammaproteobacteria; order Burkholderiales; family Burkholderiaceae_C; genus Aquabacterium. The sequence goes on along the minus strand of CAYOJR010000104.1, from coordinate 2,473 downwards.
GGGCGTGAGCACCACTGAGCGCCTGGTTGATGTCACGGAGGAGGGTTTTGATCATGTGTTCGGCACCAACACACGTGGTGCGTTCTTCATGGCTCAGGAAGTGGCCAAGCGCATGCTGGCCCGTGCCAAGGGGGCTGCGCCGGGCGTGTTTGCCGGTGGCCGAGTCATCAACATTGCGTCAGCGGCTGGCCTGCGCACCTTGCCTCAGATTGGCGTGTATTGCATGAGCAAGGCGGCGGTCATCCACATGACCAAGGTGATGGCGGCCGAGTGGGGGCGTTTTGGCATCACCACCAATGCCATCTGCCCAGGCTATATCGACACAGAAATCAATCATCACCACTGGCAGACCGAGGGTGGGCAGAAGCTGATCAAGATGTTGCCCAGGCAGCGCGTCGGGCGTCCGCAAGATCTGGATGCGTTGATCGTCATGCTGTGTTCGGCGCAGAGCGATTTCATCAACGGTGCGGTGATCTCTGCCGACGACGGCATGGCGGCGTCTTGAGTTCGATCGGCGCTTGATTTTGCGTGTCGTGTCCCCATGTGTGCCGACAGCGCATTCCACGGAACTCAAGCCAGTGAGCAGATGAGATGAGATTGGATATTCCTGAACACAAAATCCTTGTCCACGAAATGGCCTTGCCGATTCTGTGGGGCGACATGGACAGCCTGGGTCATGTCAACAACACCGTCTATTTCAAGTACATGGAACAGGCGCGGGTGACCTGGATTGAGGCCATGACCGGCAGCATCACACATGCCAAAGAGGGCCCGGTCATCGCCAATGCGTTCTTCAACTTCTACCGCCCCTTGGTCTTTCCAGGAGAGATGGTGGTGAAGCTCTATGTGGCGTCGCCAGGCCGTACGAGCATCGACACCTTCGTCTCTATTGAGCGCCGCGATGAGCCCGGTGAGCTTTATGCAGCCGGGGGCGCCACGCTGGTCTGGGTGAGCCATGAGGACGGGCGTCCGGTGCCCTTGCCTGAGCCCATTCGTGCCTTGCAGGGCCCGCATCCTGCCTTGCCGGGGGCAGATGTGCCTCCTGCTTTGCCTCAGCATTGACGCAGTGATGCCGAACGGCGAGCACGCGTACGCTGCGAAGGTGTCGTTTTTGAATCGGATGCCTGATTTCCATCACATCCCGGTGTACGCTTTCGTTGGTGCAATGCAGCATGAATAACCCCTGTTGCCAAGGAGTGAGTGGATGAACAAGGTCTATCCCGACGCCGCCAGTGCGCTGGCTGGGATTGTGAAAGACGGGCAATTGCTCGCAGTGGGCGGCTTCGGCCTGTGTGGAATCCCGGAAGCGCTGATTGATGCCTTGCAGGCATCTGGTGTGAAGGACCTGACCGTGATTTCCAATAATGCGGGGGTCGACGGGTTCGGTCTGGGCAAACTGCTCAACACCCGCCAGATCAAGAAGATGATCTCCAGCTACGTGGGTGAGAACAAGGAGTTCGAGCGCCAGTACCTGGCAGGCGAGCTGGAGCTGGAATTCACGCCCCAAGGCACGCTGGCCGAGAAACTGCGCGCCGGTGGCGCGGGCATCCCCGCCTTCTTCACCAAGACCGGTGTGGGCACCCTGGTGGCCGAAGGCAAGGAAACCCGCGAGTTCGACGGCGAGGTCTATGTGATGGAGCGTGCGCTGGTGCCCGAGGTGGCCCTGGTCAAGGCCTGGAAGGCCGACAAGTCGGGCAACCTGATCTTCCGCCGCACCGCACGCAACTTCAATCCGGCTGCCGCCATGGCAGGCAAGATCACGATTGTGGAAGTGGAAGAGATTGTCGAGACAGGCAGCATCGATCCCGATGCCGTGCACCTGCCCGGCATCTATGTGCATCGCATTGTGCTGAACACGACCCCTGAGAAGCGCATCGAAAAGCGCACCCTTCGTGAAACTGCTGGAGCCTGACCATGCCCTGGACCCATGACGAAATGGCGGCGCGTGCCGCACAGGAACTGCAAGACGGCTTCTATGTGAACCTGGGCATCGGCTTGCCCACCCTGGTGGCCAACCACGTCGCACCCGACATCGACGTGTGGCTGCAATCGGAAAACGGCATGCTGGGCATTGGCCCCTTTCCGACCGAAGCCGAGGTGGACGCCGACCTGATCAATGCGGGCAAGCAGACCGTGACCGTGCTGCCAGGCTCGTCGATCTTCGGTTCACACGAGAGCTTCGCGATGATTCGTGGCGGCAAGATCAACCTCTCCATCCTGGGCGCCATGCAGGTGTCTGACAAGGGTGACCTGGCCAACTGGATGATTCCGGGCAAGATGGTCAAGGGCATGGGTGGTGCCATGGACCTGGTCGCAGGTGTCAAGCGCGTGGTGGTGCTCATGGAGCACAGCGCCAAGAACGGTGAGCACAAGCTGCTGCAACAGTGCACGCTGCCGCTGACCGGTGTGGGCGTGGTCGATCGCATCATCACCGAGTTGTGCGTGCTGGACGTGACGCCCGATGGCTTCAAGT
>CAYOJR010000103.1:0-7854 GCA_964404335.1 uncultured Aquabacterium sp. | reverse complement strand
GAGGGCAGGTCCGTGATGCGCAACACATTGCGCCGAATCAGCGCGTCAATCAGGTCTTCCAGCACACGGACCAGGTCCGCGTCCATCTGCGCAAACGAGCGTCGGCCTTCCGTCTCCAGAAACGCCTGCACATCCGGATGCTGAACCGGCACCGGCTCCGCCCCCGGCACGGGCTCACGGTGCAGGCTCAAGATGGCACCCTGGGGGTCACGGATGGCGTAACGCATGCAGACAGCTCCCGTCACAAGAATGACCGCAGTGTATCGGGCCCACAGCCGACATGCAGTCGCCTGGCCGCATCACGTCACAAGGTGCCGTAAGAATGCAGCCCCGACAGGAACATGTTCACACCCAGGAAGGCGAACGAGGTTACCAGCAAGCCCGTCAGGGCCCACCAGGCCGAAAAAGTGCCCCGCAGCCCCTTCATCAGCCGCATGTGCAGCCAGGCGGCATAGTTCAACCACACGATCAGGGCCCAGGTTTCCTTCGGGTCCCAACTCCAGTAGCCGCCCCAGGCCTCGGCCGCCCAGAAGGCACCGAGAATCGTGGCGATGGTGAAAAACGCAAAACCAACGGCAATGGACTTGTACATCACATCGTCCAGCACCTCGAACGACGGCAGTTGCGCCGCAACGCGACGCCGCCCCGCCACAATGGCCGCCACAATCAAAGCCGCCACGCCGAAATACACGGCCCAGAAGCTGCTGAGCCACTGCTCACTGCCGGGCTTGCTGCGGAACACCACCGGTTCGAAACACAGCACCACCCCCACCAGCCACAGCGGCGCTAGCTTCCACCAGCGCGTTTCATCAGCGTGATGCTTCACCAGGTAGGCAAAGGCCACCATCGCTGCCAGGGCAAACGTGCCGTAGCCGACAAAGTTGGCAGGCACATGCAGCTTCATCCACCAGCTTTGCAAAGCAGGCACCAAGGGCTGGATCTCGTGTGCGCCACGCTCCAGCGCGTACCACAGCAGGAAGCCCACTGCCGCACTCACGACCAGCATCACGAACGCGCCCAGTGAGCCGAGATCCCGTCCCATGCGGGCAAAGCGATCCTCGTAATACAGCCAGTACGCGGCGGTCAGCCACGCAAACATCACGAACACCTCATAGAGGTTGCTCACCGGGATGTGGCCGATATCCGGGGCAATCTGGTGGCTCTCAAACCAGCGCACCAAGGTGCCCACCAGGGCCATGAAGATCCCCGCCCAGGTCAGGCGCGAACCGAGCTTCGTGGCCGTCGCACTGCGTGCCACCAAGCCGATCCAGTAGAACACCGTGCTCATGAAGAAGAGCACGCTCATCCACAAGATGGCACTCTGGCTCGACAAGAAGTACTTGAGCCAGAACACCTGCTCCGCATAAGCGAGGTCCGCACCATGCGCATCGGTGTGCCGCAGGTACAAGGCCATGGCAACCCAAGTCGCCAAGCCCACCAACACCAGCAACAAGCGCAGCGGACGCCAGAACCAGCCCAAGGCAATCACGCTGGGTACCGCGCCCGCCAGAATGCCCTTCTCGTAGCCGTCCATGGCCGAGCCATAAGTCATGAAAGCCCATCCGCCCAAGGCCAAAACCAACAAGGCAAACAGCCAGTCGGTAACCGGACGGGACGAGCCACCCACGGGTGGCAATGCCGGATTGGCAGAACTTGAATTGCTCATGAGATCAGGTCTCCTTGATGGCCGGTGCCGAAGCCTCAGCCGGCGCCTCGCCCAACACCGTCTGGCGCAGGCGATCAAACTCGCGATCGGTGTCCAGCGTCTGACGCGTGGACGACAGTGCCAGCCGCACCCGTGTGCCGCCACCTTGCGGATCTTGCTGCAACCACACCCACAAACGCCTGTCGCGGATGTAAAGCATCGCAAAGACCCCAACAATCAGCAGCACGCAGCCCAGGTACACCACATTGCGCCCAGGGGTACGGGTGACCTGGAACACACTGGCCTGGCGTTGCTCGAAGCTGTCGAGCATGAACACCACCGGCACCGGATACAACATCGCATCTGACAAGGACAGCACCGCCCGCCCCATGAAGGACTGCACCGCCGGATCATCCAGAGACTGAACCGGCAGACCCGCCTTGGTTCGGCTCAGGTTGTACAACTCGAACAAGGCCCCGTTGAGGATGCGAATCAGCGTGCCTGACGTCTGCTCGCGCTGCTCTGGCGGCACAACCTGCTCGATGAAACGCGACAACGCCATCAACCCGCCCTTGGGAGCACTGCTCGCCTGCGGCCCCGTCGGGTCAGACTCCAGCTCGACCACCCCGGCAAACAAATCGAGCGCGCGTTGAGCCGACACGACCAGTTGCTCACGCATGTCGGGGCGCGCCTCCGGTGCCGACATCATCGCAAAGCGACGCGCCGCTTCGGCCCGCAGCAACTGGTCATTGAGCGCCTGACGAAAACGCAACCAGCCTTGCAGGCTCATGTCCTCGTCCGCCGGCACACGCAGGTAACGGAAGCCTTCTGTCGGGGTCGAGCGCACGCCCAACAGGAAAGTCACTTGCCCATCCAGGGACATCGGCGCCATGAAGTTCTGAAACTCCTGCGCCTGCCCCGCCGCATCCCGCAGCTTGTAGGTCACCGAAGGCCCGATGTTGACCAACTGCTTGTTGCCCACCGGTTTGGCCCCCGAGCCCAGGTGCTTGCTCAAGTCCGCCAGGTTGACCCCACGCACGTCCGTGCTCTCAGGCTCTGAGCCTGTGCTCTGCGCATCCGCCAGATTCTCGACGTTGATCACGCGCAGGCCTGTCACCTCCAGTTGCAGGGGGCTGGCATCACGCGGCAACCAGTCTGCGGGCAAGGCACCGGCCGCCCCACCCACTTTGGCCCCCACGACCTCAGGGCCGCTGCGTGCACCGCCATGATCCAGATGCAGGGGACGCAATTGGACCAAGGAGCCACCGTCCTCAAAGCTCGACTGAAAGATCGTCACACCGTCGTACACCACCGGACGGTTCACTTCCACGGTGAAGGCCTTCGGCTCTTTCTCGCGCGGGTCGTGGATCACGATGTCGCTGGCAAAACGCTTGGGCATGCCCGTCTCGTAGTAGTCCACCACGAACTTCTTGAGCTCGATGTCAAAGGGCAAAGGCTGCACCAGCGCCCCCTGGTCGAGGTTGATCACCGACGCATTGGTGCGTTGTCCTTCCGAGACAAACATCTGCGCCCGGTAGGCCGGATTGCGCTCACTCAGGCGACTGTTGACCAGCTCCGTGCCGCCTCGAAAGGGTTGCAGCCCCTGCGCCCAGGCCTGCACCTTGACCACCAGATCGCCATCAAACAAGCCGCCCAGACACACCAGCACAATGGCCGCGTGCGCTGCGATGTAGCCCACCTTGTTGGCCTTGCCCAAGCGAGCAGCGATCATGACGCCGGCTTCACCCTGCGCTGAGGCCTGACGCACCTGCTTCTTGATGGACCAGCCCTGCGCCTGCAGGATCTGCCACACACGCCCTTCCACCACCGTCACCGGCTCCGCCAGTTCCCCCACAGCCTTGTGATGGAAGGCCAGCAAGGCCCGTTCACGGATCCCTTCTTTGTGCGTGCGCCAATCGGTCACGATTTTCGGCGTGTTGCGCGCAATGCACAAACTCGTCGAAATCACCAGAAACGCCAGGATCACCAGGAACCAGACCGAGCTGTAAATCCGGTACAAGCCCAACGCCCCGAAGGTCTCGGCCCAGAACGGTCCGAACTGGTCCACATAGTTGACCATCGGCTCACCCTGCTTCACCACCGTTCCGATGGCCGAGGCAATGCAGATCACCGTCAGCAGCGCAATCGCAAAACGCATCGACGCCAGCAGGTCCAGCATCTCGCGACGCCACGAATGCCGCGTCGGCACAGGAGAGGGAAGGGTTTCAGCAGTCATAGAGTCAGACAGAGCCGAAGCGAACTATAGCGACAAGGTTCACGTTCGGCGCATCGTAGGGGCATGTTCACCCATCACCCGAGTGCGCAAAAAAAACGGGCTCCCTGTACCTGGGAGCCCGCCTCGGCATGGTGAGCGCATCTCATCGCGTCACGGCCGACGCCCAGGAGCAACCCGAGCGCGCCATCAAGGCACCGTTCAACGCAAGCCGGCGATGTAGTCGGACAAGGCTGCAATTTCCTTGTCGCTCAGATTGGCTGCGATGGCCGTCATTTGCGCATTGTTGTTGCGCTCGCCCTGACGGAAAGCCGTCAGCTGTGCCTTGGTGTACTCGGCATGCTGACCACTCAGACGGGGGTACAGCGTGGGCATCCCCGCACCATTGGGGCTGTGGCAACTGGCGCAAGCGGCGACACCCTTCTTGGCGATGCCACCACGGTAAATCCGCTCACCCAGAGCGACCAGATCCTTGTTCTGGGCCGTGCCCACTGGGGCTTTCTTGCTGGCGTAAAACGCCGCCACGTCGCGCATGTCTTCGGCGCTCAAGGCCGCAGACATGCCAGACATGATGGCATTCGCACGCTTACCGTCTTTGAACTCCACCAACTGCTTGACCAGATACTCCGGATGCTGCCCCTGCAGGATAGGATAAGCAGACAATCCGCGCGAGCCATCCACGGTGTGGCAAGCCACACACATGGCCGCCTTGGCTTCACCAGCTGCCGGGTTGGGTTTGGCGGCAACGGCCGCAGCCTCAGCGCCATGCGCCAGACCGGAAAAGGACAAGACCACCGAGGCAAGGGCAATCAGATTCGAGAAGCGCTTCATGGCGTGTGGACGGTGAGTTGACGAATGGCGGCGCCAGTGGCGGCGGCCTCGCCCGTCTGTGTCAGACCGGTGTCGGCAAACCAGCTTCTGGCAGATCAATTCATAGATTCTACAATGCCCTATGACCCGTCACACACCCAATCGCCCCGGCTCGGCCAAACAGGCCCCTTCCAAGACGGCCAATGGCCCACAAAAAGCCGCCACGCCGGCCCGTGTGCCCACCCAGGATCTGGCCCGCCACCCTGCCAAGGAAGCCCTGGCCTGGGCGCACACGGCCCGCTTCTACATCACGGCGGCCCAGTTGCATCAGGTGCCGGTGAGCGAGTTGCCCGAAGTCGCTTTCGTCGGTCGCTCCAACGCTGGCAAGTCCACCGCCATCAACACCCTGGCCCAACAGCGCCAGCTCGCCTACGCCTCCAAGACGCCCGGGCGCACCCAGCACATCAACCTCTTCCACCTGGGCCCCAAGGCCGCCCCCAACCAGATCTGGACCGACTTGCCAGGCTACGGCTACGCCGCGGTCGAGCACTCGGCCAAGCTGCGCTGGCAGGAGGTGATGGCGCGCTACCTGGAGGTCCGACGCAATTTGAGCGCGGTCGTGCAGATGGTGGATTCCCGCCACGGTTTCACAGAACTGGACCGCCAGTTGCTGGAGTTCGTCACGCCCCGCGTGCGCAGCGGCGAGGTCAAACTCCTGGTCATGCTGACCAAGGCCGACAAGCTCAACCGCAAGGAACAGGCCGAATCGCTGCGCAAGGCGCAAGAGGTGCTCGCCGACCTCGTCACCGACGAATCCGACGTCAACGTGACGCTGTTCTCCTCGCTCAACAAGAGCGGTGTGGGCGATGTGGCCGAGGTGCTGCACGGCTGGGCAGCCTCGCCCGAAGTGGCCGAAGCCCTCGCGGCCGCACAAGCAGCCCAAGCCGCGGCGGAGGCCCTCCCGGACCACTGGGACGACGAGGATGAGGGAGACGCCTCAGCGGCGTCCCCGCACGATCAGGCCTGACCAGTCAGGCGCACCAGAGCTTCCTGGTACTTGGCAGCGGTCTTCTCGATCACGTCTTGGGGCAAGGCCGGCGACGGTGCGGTCTTGTTCCAGGGCTGACCGTTGACCGTGGCCTGCTCCAGCCAGTCGCGCACGAACTGCTTGTCATAGCTGGGCGGATTGGCGCCCGCCTGGAAGGCCTGCTCATAGCCTTCCACCGGCCAAAAGCGCGATGAATCGGGCGTCAGCACCTCATCCATCACGGTCAGCGTGCCGTGCTCATCCAGGCCGAACTCGAACTTCGTGTCGGCAATGATGATGCCCTTGGTCAGCGCGTAATCGGCCGCCGTCTTGTACAGCTTGATGGCCAGATCACGCACCTGCGCTGCCAGATCGGCGCCGATGATCTCCACCATCTTCTCGTAGCTGATGTTCTCGTCGTGGTCACCCATTTCGGCCTTGGTGGCCGGCGTGAAAATGGGCTCGGGCAGCTTGCTGGCGTTCTTCAAACCGGCCGGCAGCTTCACGCCACACACCTCGCCGTTGTCCTGGTATTCCTTCCAGCCGCTGCCGGCCAGGTAGCCGCGCACCACGGCCTCCACGGGCAAAGGCTTGAGCTTCGTGACCAGCATCGAGCGGCCTTCCACCTGGCGACGCTCTTCGGGCTTGACCACGCTGCAGGGGTCTTCGCCGGTCAGGTGGTTCGGCGCCACATCCTTGAGCAACTCGAACCAGAACAGCGCCATCTTGGTCAGCAGCGCACCCTTGCCCGGAATCGGCTCGCCCATGATCACGTCAAAGGCGCTGATGCGGTCCGAGGCCACCATCAGGATGCGGTCATCGCCCACGGCATAGTTGTCACGCACCTTGCCACGGGCAAGCAGGGGCAGAGAAGTCAGGGCAGAGGTATGCAGGGCGGAGGTCATGAGGCGGTCACCTGGTCAAGCGTGAAGCCTGTCCACAGGCCTCACTGAAATCGGCAAAGCGATATTGTGCCGCCTCCGGCCCCTGCCGCACAGCCTGGCCCCGCCCCCTGGGGGCACGTCAGCCCGGTTCTCAGCCCATGCGGGCGCGTTGATCAGCCTTGCGATCGGCCGCCACCCGCTGCGCAGTAGACCGCTGCTCGATCAGCTTCACATAGCTCTTCCAGTCAATGCCGGCCGCCGCCACCAGATCCTCGCCACACACCAGCTTGCTGGCCAAGGCCGCCAACGGCAAGCTCGTGTAGACCGCGCAATCGGCCATCGTGAACGTGTCTCCTGCCGCGTACGGAGCAAACTTCGCCACCTGACGGAACGCAGCCAGGTTGCGCACCAGGTCCTGCCGCACCCGTGCCACGAACTTCTCCGACAGGGTGCCGCCAAAGAAGGCCTGCGCATACAACTGACGGGCGCACAGCTCCACATGCAGATCACAGAAGGTGATCAGCTCACGCACCTTCGCCGCCTGCCACGGGTCCGCCGGGATCAAGGCCGGGCTGGGCCAGCGTGCCTCAATGTAGTCCACGATGACCTGGCTCTCGCACAGGAAGCCCTGCTCGGTCTCGATGTAGGGCACCTTGCCCAACGGCGACTTGTCCGCGTGGGCTTCGGCATCGCTGCCTGGGCCCACCGGCGCATGCACCTCCTCAAACGCTACGCCCTTCTCCAGCAAGACCAGCTTGACCTTGTTGTAGTAGTTAGACAGCGGAAATCCGTACAGCTTGAGCATGGCAAACACTCCAAAGGGTCCGTGAGACAAACCGCAAGCTTAAGGGATCCCACGCCAGCGCGCGCCACGACCCTACCCCCATGCAAGGCCCAAAACAAAACCGGCGAGGACTCTCGTCCACGCCGGTTGTTGTCAACCCGCTCATCCGAACAGGCTTCAGGCTTACGCGCCGATCAGGACACGACCTGGGCCAGCTTGCCGCTGGCATACGCGGCGGCGATGTCCACCAGACTCACGGGCTTGATCTTGCCGCCCTGGCCTTCGCAACCGAATTCCAGGTAACGCTGCTTGCACACCTGCTTGGCAGCTTCACGGGCAGGCTTGAGCCATTCGCGGGCATCGAACTTGTCCGGGTTCTCGAACATGAACTTGCGCACGGCACCGGTCATCGCCAAGCGGATGTCGGTGTCGATGTTGATCTTGCGCACGCCGTACTTGATGGCTTCCTGG
>CAYOJR010000102.1:0-7889 GCA_964404335.1 uncultured Aquabacterium sp. | reverse complement strand
GGCAGCGAGGTGGCGCGCGGTGCCATCGTCATCGTGGACGACGGCCGCAAGCTGGGCTTTCACTCCTGGCACCTGATGCCCAAGGCCGCCATCTGCGACCCGGAGCTGACCCTGGGCCTGCCCCCAGCCCTGACGGCGGCCACCGGCATGGATGCGATTGCGCACTGCATGGAAACCTTCATGGCGCCGGCCTTCAACCCGCCGGCCGACGGCATTGCGCTGGACGGCCTGGAGCGCGCCTGGGCCCACATTGAGCGTGCCACGCGCGACGGCAGCGACCGCGAGGCCCGTCTGAACATGATGAGTGCGTCCATGCAGGGCGCCATGGCTTTCCAGAAGGGCCTGGGCGCCGTGCACAGCCTCAGCCACAGCCTGGGCGGCGTGAACCCCAAACTGCACCATGGCACGCTCAACGCCATGTTCCTGCCGGCTGTCATCCAGTTCAACGCCGGTGCCGAGTCGATTCAGAAGGAGCGGCGTCTGGCCCGCATGGCGCATGCCATGGGCCTGGCCTCCGAGGCTGATATCCCCCAGGCCATCCGCGACATGAACGCCCGTCTGGGTCTGCCCACCGGCTTGGCCGCGATGGGCGTACAACGCGAATGGTTCGACCGCATCATCAGCGGCGCCATGGCCGACCACTGCCACAAGACCAATCCCCGCGTGGCCACGGCAGAGGAATACCGCGCCATCCTCGAAGCGTCGATGTGATCAGGCTGACGTATCGGATCCAGCAGTGGACGCCAAAGGCTCGATGCGACTGACCATCACCTGGTCAATGCGATAGCTGTCCACGTCCATCACCTCGAACTGGTAACCCTCGCACACGACCTTGTCGGTGCGACGCGGCACTCGACGCAGCATCACCATGATGAAGCCGGCCAGGGTTTCGTACTCGTCCTGGCTGGGCAGGCTGCCCAACTCGAGGGCCCGCAACACATCCTCGATCGGCGTGATGCCGTCGATCAGCCAGGAGTTGGCATCGCGCTGCACGATCTGCTCCTCATCCTGCGGGCCTACCAGGCCGCCCATCACCGTGCTCATCACGTCGTTGATGGTGATGATGCCCACGACCAGGCTGTACTCGTTGATGATGACCGCGAAGTCCACATAGGCCTGACGGAACTGCATCAGCACCTCGGACAGGGTGAGCCGGTCGGGCACCGTCAGCACCTTCTTGACCAGGCCGTCGTTGCCGCGCAGGCTGATGGGCAGGCCCTTGAAGGCCAGGCTCAGCAAGTCTTTCGAGTCCACATAGCCCACCACATGGTCGATGTCGCCATCGCAAACCAGGTAGGTGGAGTGCGGATACTGGTCGATGCGGGCCCGGATCAGCGCCTCGCTGTCGTCCACCATCAGGTGCACGATGCTGTCGCGCGCGGTCATGGAACTGGTCACCAGGCGGGTGTCGAGTTCGATCACGTTTTCGATGACCTGATGCTCCTGCGCGGCGAGCACGCCGGCCTCCGCGCCGGCGGCCGCCATGGCCAGGATGTCATCCGAGGTCACCCCTTCGTCGCGCCGATCAGGCAGGCCCAGCAGGCGAAACAGCCCTTCCGACATGCCCTTGAACAGCCACACCACCGGCCTCACCAGCCGTTGAAACAGGTGCATCGGGCCCACCACGTGCAAGGCCACCTGCTCCGGCGCCGACATGCCCAGGCGCTTGGGGAACAGGTCAGCCAGCAAGATGAAGAGGCTGGTGACAATGACAAACGACACCACGGCCGACGCGGTGCTGACCTGGGTGTCACTCAAAGGCAAGGCAGCCAGCAGCGGCTGCAACAGCGGCGCAAACGCCCCCTCCCCCACGACCCCACCCAGGATGGCCACCGTGTTGACGCCAATCTGGATAGCGGTAAAAAAGTCGCCCGGTTCGTCCTGCACGGCCATCACGCGCGCGGCCCGCTTCTCACCCTGGTCCAGCATCTGGCGCAAGCGCATGCGCCGCGACGCCGCCACCGACAACTCGGCAATGGAGAAGAATGCACTGGCGATGATCAACACCGCAATGAGGAACAGGCTGCTGACAGGGTCCATGAGATCAAGTGTAGCGAGCCTGCATGCCTCACGTCAGGAAGTCACAGGGGCAACAGCTCGCTGGCTGGGCATCCGCGCCGCAACCAGTCCTGCCACTCATCGGCCAGTTGCGCGGCCTGTGCCACGGCCTGGGTCCATGCGCGCACACGGGCCACGCGGTCCAAGCCTGTGAAGTCCTTGCGGTCGGGCAGCTTGCGGCCCGGAAGGGTCTCCACCCAGGCCGGGTTGGGCGCCAGCAGCACCATATTGTCCAACCAGGGCGTGGCGCCATGCCGCCATTTCCAGGCCTTGTCCAGCCAACCCGGCACGACGTGCTTCTGAAAATGCGGATACAGCACCAGCCCGGGGTGCATGGCCGCGTAATGCCAGTGAAAGTGATAGTCCACGATGCCACCATCCCAGTGCGAGCCCGGCACCGCACCGGGAATGTCCCGCACCGCGTCCAGCATGAAGGGGATGGAGCACGAGGCCAACATGGCCGGGATAAAGTTGCCGGCGTTCAGCTCGACCCGGCCGGTAGGCAGGTCCCGCAGGGGCACGGGCAAGGCCTCACCGGGCGATGAAAACACCGTGCGCTCCAGAAACAGGCCCACCGCCTTGCGCGACACGGCATTGCCCAAGGCCAGGCCGGTGAAGCCCAGCAGCGTGCGCGAGGGCGTGGCCTGCAGGAGCACCTGCCGCCCACGCGAGGTCAGCACATGCAGGCGATAACGCGGATGACTCAGGATGCCGGGCACCTCCTCACCGAAGAAGCCGTTCAGCGTGTCGGTGAAGCCTTGTGTCACCCGGCGCGGCGAAGGCATCTTGCGCCCGGCCTCCGGCTCGATGTGCTGCGCGATGTAGCCCTGCGCCAGATCGTTGAACGAACGCACCGGATCGGCCATGGCCGCCGTGGCCATGCGCCACGCGCCAATCGACGCGCCCACCAGGTGCACCGTGTGCCCGCCTTGCGGCAACCACTGTCCCAACACATGCTGGTCCAGATGGTTGAGGATGAGCCCCTTGGGGCCACCGGCGGCTGCCGGCACGACGCGGATGTCGGTGGGCTGCAGCCCGTTTGCCTCAATGTGTCGCCGGGCGCGTTCGCCCACGTGGATGTGCAAGGCTTTCATGGGCGGCAAGGATAGCGCAGCGCGGTCTCACGGCAGGCGTCAGAACATGGGCAAGGCTGCCCCTTCGGCGCACACCGCCAGCCAGGCCCGCGCGGCGTGCGACATGTGACGCTCGGGCACCCACACCTGCCCCACGCGCCAGGTCACATCGGGCTCGCACAAGGGTCGAATCACCACGTCATCGGGCAGGCGCAGGCGCTTGAGCAGAGGCTCTGGCATCAGCGCCGTGCCCAAACCGGCCATGGCCAGGGACAGCAGAAAGTCCCACTGACCGCTTTGCCCCACCACCTTTGGGTTCACCCCGGCTCGGGCAAAGCCTTCACGCAGACGCTTGGTGAGCGCGTAATCCTCGCTGAACATCAGCATGGGCTCCCCGTCCAGCGAGGCCAGGCTGGGCTGCGCCAACCCATACCACGACGATGCCTTAGTCCCCACCAGGCAAATCGGAAAACGGCCCAGTTCCGTGCTGGCCAGGCCGCTGTCAGGTGGTACCGGCAACACTGTCACCCCCACCTCCAGCTCACCCGCCAGCACGCGCTGCTCGATCACCTGCCCCCCGGCCTCCTGCGCCATCAACTTGATCTGCGGGTAGCGCTCCTTGAAGCGCTTGATCAAGGGCGGGAAGAACAGATTGACCATAGGGGGGATGCCCACCGTCACCTCACCCCGCACCAGTTCGCCCAGGTCGGCCACGTCCTGCGTCAGGCGCTTGACCACGGCCAGAGCCTCCTGCCCACCCTCGAAGACGATGCGTCCGGCGTCGGTCATGCGCACGCCCCGCCCTTCGCGGATCAGCAAAGGCTGCCCCACCTCTTCTTCCAGCTGGCGCACCATCTTGCTGACGGTGGACTGGGTCACGCACAGGTGCTCGGCTGCCAGTGTGAAGCTGCTGTGGCGCACGGTTTCGACAAAGTAACGCAGGGCTCGCAGGTCCATGATGCTTGGTGTTCAAGACTATTCGTTTAGCGACTGATTTGCATGAATATAAGTCGTTACGCGAATAGATGTCCGTTTTTATACTGATTTCCACTGTGCCTGCCGACACCGCATCGGCGTGAACGCCCCACTGGAGACCCATGTACGAAGACCGCATCCGTCTGGCGCGCCTGCGCGACAAGATCATGTCCGCGCACGACGCCGCCACCCTGTTCGAAAACGGCATGACCGTGGGCATGAGCGGGTTCACCCGCGCGGGCGATTGCAAGGCCGTGCCGCTGGCACTGGCCGACCGCTCCCGCCAGGAACACCTGCAGATCACCCTGATGACCGGCGCCTCGCTAGGCAACGACACCGACAAGATCCTGGCCGAAGCCAACGCCATCTCGCGCCGCCTGCCCTTCCAGGTGGACGCCACGCTGCGCCAGAAGATCAACAACGGCGAGGTGATGTTCCTCGACCAGCACTTGTCCGAAACCGTCGAGCAACTGCGCTCGGGCCAACTGGCCCCGGTGGACATCGCCGTCATCGAGGCGTCGTCCATCACCGAAACCGGCGCCATCGTACCGACGACCTCGATAGGCAACTCGGCCAGCTTCGCCATCCTGGCCAAGAAGGTCATCATCGAAATCAACCTGAAGATGCCTGTGGAGCTCGAAGGCCTGCACGACATCTTCATCCCCACCTATCGTCCGTACCGCCAGCCCATCCCGCTGATCAATCCCGAACAGCGCATCGGCGTGCCCTTCATCCCCATCGACCCGGCCAAGATCGCCGCCATCGTCATCACGGAAAAGGACGACAGTCCCTCCAACATCCTGCCGGCCGATGAGGAAACCAACGCCATCGCCGGCCACCTGGACCAGTTCCTGCGCCACGAAGTGAAGATGGGCCGCCTGTCGGCCTCGCTGCAACCGCTGCAATCGGGCATCGGCACCATCTCGAACGCCGTGCTGACTGGCCTGATTGAGTCGCCCTTCCACGACCTCAAGATGTACTCCGAGGTGCTGCAGGACAGCGCCATCGAGCTGCTGGACAGCGGCCGCCTGAGCTTCGCCTCGGCCTCGTCCATCACCCTGACCAAGCCGACCTACGAGCGCGTGCTGGGCAACATCCAGAACTACAAATCGCGTCTGGTGCTGCGTCCGCAAGAGGTGTCCAACCACCCTGAGGTCATCCGCCGCCTGGGCCTGATCGCCATCAACACGGCGCTGGAGTGCGACATCTACGGCAACATCAACTCCACGCACGTCAATGGCACGCACATGATGAACGGCATCGGCGGCTCGGGCGACTTTGCCCGCAACGCCCACCTGTCGGTCTTCGTGACCAAGTCGATGGCCAAGCACGGTGCCATCTCGTCCATCGTGCCCATGGTCACCCACGTGGACCACACCGAGCACGATGTGGATGTGATCGTGACCGAGCACGGCCTGGCCGACCTGCGTGGCCTGGCCCCACGCGAACGCGCCGCCGTCATCATCGCCAACTGCGTGGACCCGAGCTACCGCGGCATGCTGCAGGACTACTTCAAGGACGCCGCCCAACGAGGCGGCCACACGCCACACCTGCTGGAAGAAGCCTTTGCCTGGCACACGCGCTTCCAGAACACCGGCAGCATGCGCTGACAGGCCCCGCCTGACATCAGTGTCATCAGGGGTGATGCTTGCGTGCCAGAATGAGGGATGAGCCAGCAGTCGACTCAGACGCCTCCAAAGCGCACCATCATCCCCATTCACATTGCGCCACAAGCGCCATGTTGTGCCCCCTCTTCGTCCACCGACCACGGTGACGATCACGGGCACACTGACAGCTGCTGCGGACCTGCCACCCAGGCCGCGCAGCTTGTCACCCCCACCTCCCAGGAGGCCCCGCCTGATGCCGCCCGAGTGCGCTACCGCATCGAGCAGATGGACTGCCCGACCGAAGAGCGCCTGATCCGCAACAAGCTCGAGCCCATGCCCGGCATCGTGCGCCTGGACTTCAACCTCATCGGGCGTGAGCTCACCGTCTATCACCGGCTAAACGACCTGCATCCAGTCGAGGAAGCGCTGATCGCCATCGGCATGGGCCCGCACCTGATGGAGGCCGGCCAGCGCCCCACCGCCTTGCCCCCCGCCCTGCCCATGCGGGCGCGAGTCTGGTTGGCCGTTTCCGGGGTGGCCGCCGTTGCAGCCGAAGCCACCGCCTGGATCACCGGCAACGAGCATCACCCCCTGGGTGCGGTGCTGGCCGTGGTCGCCATCCTCACCAGCGGCCTGCCCACCCTGAAAAAGGGCTGGATCGCGCTGCGCCACTTCACGCTCAACATCTACTTCCTGATGACGCTGGCGGTAGCCGGCGCCCTGATCATTGGCCGCTGGTCGGAAGCCGCGATGGTGGTTTTCCTCTTCGCACTGGCCGAGGCCATCGAGGCCTTGTCGCTGGAACGTGCCCGCCACGCCATCCAGTCCCTGTCGGCTCTCTCGCCCGACACCGCCCAGGTCTGGCTCGGCAGCAACTGGGTCAGCCAACCGGTAGAACAGGTGCGCACCGGTGCCCGCATCCGTGTGCGCGCCGGCGAACGCGTGCCGCTCGACGCCCGCGTCACGCAAGGTCACGCGGCGCTCAACGAAGCCCCCATCACCGGCGAGAGCCTGCCCGTCGACAAGCAAGAGGGTGACACCCTCTATGCCGGCACCATCGTCACCAACGGCGTGCTCGAAGCCTTGGTCACCGCCGCCGCCCGCGACAGCACCCTGGCCCGCGTTGCCCGCGCCATCCAGGAAGCGCAGTCGCAACGCGCCCCCATGCAGCGCTTTGTCGACCAGTTCGCGCGCTACTACACCCCCATCGTCGTGCTGCTGGCCCTGGCCACCGCCGTGCTCGGCCCCTTGCTCACCACGCAAGGCTGGCTGCACTGGGTCTACCAGGCCCTGGTGATGCTGGTCATTGCCTGCCCCTGCGCGCTGGTGGTGTCCACCCCGGTGACTGTCGTCAGCGGCCTGGCCGCAGCCGCCCGACGCGGCATCCTGGTCAAAGGCGGCGCACACCTCGAAGGTGGCTGCCTGCTCAAGGCAATCGCTCTGGACAAGACCGGCACCCTCACTCACGGCAAACCGGCTCTGACCCTGGTGCGCTCACTGGGCACCTTGAGCGACACCGAAGCCCTGCGCCTGGCCGCCAGCTTGGATCATCACAGTGCACACCCGGTGGCGCAAGCCGTGGTACAGGCCTGGCAAGCGCGCGCCACCGGGCAAACGCCCCTGTCCGACGTCACGGCCTTCCACAGCCTGCACGGCCAAGGCGTGCGGGGCGACATCGACCAGCAGACCTGGCACCTCGGTAACCACCGCCTGCTCGAAGACCTCGGCCTCTGCTCCCCCGCGCTCGAAGCCCAACTGGCCGAGATCGAGCAAACCGGCCAGACCGCCCTCATCCTCATCAACAGCGCTGGTCCGCAGGCCTTGCTGGCCGTCTCCGACACCCTGCGCCCGGAATCGACCGATGCAATCAGCCAACTCAAGGCGCTGGGAATCCACCCCGTCATGCTCAGCGGCGACAACGCCCTGGCCGCCCGTCACATGGCCCAGCAGGCCGGCATCGACGACGCACGCGGCAACCTGCTGCCCGATGACAAGCTGAAGGCCATTGAAGACCTCATCCTCGAACACGGCCACGTTGGCATGGTGGGCGACGGCGTCAACGACGGCCCCGCCCTGGCTCGGGCGCACATCGGCCTGGCCATGGGCGCCGCCGGCACCGCCACGGCCCTCGAAGCCGCCGACGTCGCCATCATGGACGACGACCCGCGCAAGATCG
>CAYOJR010000101.1:0-7890 GCA_964404335.1 uncultured Aquabacterium sp. | reverse complement strand
GGTTGGCACCCGAGATCTTCTTGATGCGCGACAGGTCCTTGCGCTCGATCGGGCCGAACTTGGCGAAATCCACCTTCGGCCAAGGCAGCAGACCGGGAAAAGCACCCTCCGCCGCAGCCGCCGGAGTCTTGGCTTGTTGGGCCGCCGTCTGCAAACCACCAGACATCACGTTGCGCACAAAGTTTTGCACGTCAGATTGCGTGATGCGGCCCTTGAAGCCGGTGCCCTTGACCTCGGCCAGCGGCACACCCAGTTCACGCGCGACCTTGCGGATGCTGGGGGAGGCATGCGGCAAGGTGCTCGACGGCGCCAACGGTTGATGCGCAGGCAAAGCCGCCCGTTCGACAGGTGTCGCCGCATGCGCCAAGGGTGTCGCAGCCACCGCCGCCGGAGCAGCCGACTCTGGCTCGGGCGCATCCGCCACCACCGCAGCCACCTCCGCTGGTGCAGGCGCTGCCGCTGGGGTGGTTACCGGTGCCGGTGCCGCAGTCTCGGCCTGAACCGTCTCCAGCATCAACAACACCGAGCCTTCGCTCACCTTGTCTCCCAGTGCCACCTTCACGGCCTGCACCACCCCGGCATGCGAAGACGGAATCTCCATCGAGGCCTTGTCCGACTCGACCGTGATCAGGCTTTGCTCAACCTTCACAGCATCGCCAGCCTTCACCAGCACCTCGATGACGCTCACTTCCTTGAAGTCCCCGATATCAGGGACCTTCACTTCAATCAAAGCCATGTTGTGCTCCCATCAGGCATGCAGCGGGTTGACCTTGTCGGCCTTGATACCGTACTTCTGAATGGCCTCCGCCACCTTGGTCAGGGGCACGCTGCCATCGTCGGTCAATGCCTTGAGCGCAGCAATCACGATGTAATGGCGGTCAATCTCGAAGTGCTCACGCAACTTGCTGCGGAAGTCGCTGCGCCCGAAACCATCCGTGCCCAACACCTTGTAGCTGCGGCCCTTCGGGATGAAGGGGCGAATCTGCTCGGCGTAAGACTTGATGTAATCGGTCGAGGCCACCACGGGACCGTCAAACGGCTGCAGTTGCTGGGTCACGAACGGCAGCCTGGGCTGAACCAAGGGATGCAACAGGTTATGCCGATCAGCGTCCTGCCCATCCCGCGCCAGTTCATTGAAGCTCGGGCAGCTCCACACGTTGGCCGACAGGCCCCAGTCGGATTCCAGCAGCGCCTTGGCCGCGATCGACTCACGCAAGATCGTGCCCGAACCCAGCAGATTCACTCGGGTCTTGCCAGCCTCACCCTCCTGCAGCAAGTACATGCCCTTCAAGATCTGCTCTTCGGTACCTGGCTTGAGGCCCGGCATCGCATAGTTCTCGTTGAGCAGCGTCAGGTAGAAGAACACGTTCTCCTGGTTCTCGACCATGCGCTTGAGGCCGTGGTGCAGGATCACACCCACTTCGTGCGCGAACGTCGGGTCATACGACACGCAGTTCGGGATGGTGCCCGCCAGGATGTGGCTGTGACCATCTTCATGCTGCAGACCTTCGCCATTGAGCGTGGTCCGCCCGGAGGTGCCACCCAACAGGAAGCCACGCGCCTGCATGTCACCCGCCGCCCAAGCCAGGTCACCCACGCGCTGGAAGCCGAACATCGAGTAATACACATAGAACGGGATCATGATCCGGTTGCTCGTGCTGTAGCTCGTCGCCGCCGCAATCCAGCTCGACATGCCACCGGCCTCATTGATGCCCTCCTGCAGGATCTGACCGGCCTTGTCCTCCCGGTAGTACATCACCTGATCCTTGTCGACCGGCGTGTAGAGCTGCCCTGCGGGGTTGTAGATACCCACCTGACGGAACAAGCCCTCCATGCCAAAGGTGCGAGCCTCGTCCACCAGAATCGGCACCACACGCGGCCCCAGCACACTGTCACGCAGCAACTGCGTCAAAAAGCGCACATAGGCCTGGGTGGTGGAAATCTCGCGCCCCTCCGCCGTCGGCTCCAGCACCGCCTTGAAGGTGTCCAGCGGCGGAATCGTAAACTGCTCGTCGGCCTTCACCCGGCGATGCGGCAGATACCCGCCCAACGCCTGCCGGCGCGCATGCAAATACCGCATCTCGGGAGAGTCTTCAGCGGGTTTGTAAAACGGAATCTTCGGCAGCTCGCTGTCCGGAATCGGAATATTGAACCGATCCCGGAAGCGCCGGATATCGTCATCGGTGAGTTTCTTGGTCTGGTGAACGGTGTTTTTCCCCTCACCGGCCTTGCCCATGCCATAACCCTTGACCGTCTTGATCAGCAGCACCGATGGCTGTCCCCTGTGATGGACCGCACGGTGGTAGGCGGCGTACACCTTCTGCGGATCGTGGCCGCCACGGCGCAGGGCAAATATCTGCTCGTCGCTCATCTTCGCCACCAGTTCGGCCACGCGTGGATCGCGCTCGAAGAAATTCTTGCGAACAAAAGCGCCGTCATTGGCCTTCATGGCCTGGTAGTCGCCGTCCGGGATCTCCATCATGATCTTGCGCATCAGGCCGTCCTTGTCCTTGGCCAGCAGCGCATCCCAGTCGCTGCCCCACAGCAGCTTGATCACATTCCATCCCGAACCTCGGAACTCGCCTTCCAGCTCCTGAACGATCTTGCCGTTGCCGCGCACCGGACCATCGAGGCGCTGCAAATTGCAGTTCACCACAAAGATCAGGTTGTCCAGCTTCTCGCGCGCGGCCAGACCGATGGCGCCCAACGATTCGGGTTCGTCCATTTCGCCATCACCGCAAAACACCCACACCTTGCGGTTGCTGGTGTCGGCAATGCCACGGGCATGCAAATACTTCAGAAAGCGTGCCTGGTAAATCGCCATCAAGGGCCCCAGGCCCATCGACACGGTCGGGAATTGCCAGAACTCCGGCATCAACTTGGGGTGCGGATAGCTCGACAGCCCCTTGCCATCAACTTCCTGACGGAAGTGCAGCAACTGCTCCTCGGTCAGGCGGCCCTCCAGATAAGCGCGCGCGTACACACCGGGCGACACATGGCCCTGAAAGTAAATGCAATCGCCTCCGTGGTCCTTGCTCTCGGCATGCCAGAAATGATTGAATCCGGCCGCAAACATATGCGCCAGCGAGGCAAACGAGCCAATGTGCCCGCCCAGATCGCCCCCATCCTCAGGGTTGTGCCGATTGGCCTTCACCACCATCGCCATCGCGTTCCAGCGCATGTAGGCGCGCAGCCGCCCTTCAATCTCCTGATTACCAGGACTGAGCACCTGGTCCTCCACGGCGATGGTGTTCACATATGCCGTGTTGGCCGAAAACGGCATGTCGATCCCGGCCTGCCGGGCATGATCAAGCACGTTTTCAAGCAGTTGGTGGGCGCGCTCACGCCCCTCCGCCTCAATGACCGCAGACAGTGCATCCAGCCACTCGCGGGTTTCCTGGGGGTCCTGATCTTGAGGAACAGGGGCCACGGGCTCTTGTGCAGACATGGGCAGAGTCTCCTGGCAGGGTGATATTGCGAAACTTCAGGAAAATATACGCGATATGTATGGCCTTAATGGGCAGGCCAAGCGCACCGATAATCGACCCCATGGCATTTCCGGCACCTCATCACGTCCCGTCCACTTCTCCAGGCAGCAAACCGGCTGACACGCCCAGTCGGCTGTTCTGGCGCTGGTGGCGCAAACAAAGCCCCAGTCAGCAGGATCGTTACGCAACCCTGGGCCCTCTGGTGTCGGTGTTGCTCTTCCTGGCGGTCATCATTGCCGCCTTTTGGTATCTGCGCAACGAAGAACTGGAGCGCGAACAGGAATCGGTCAAGCGCGACACCGAGGTCGTTCAGCAACAGTTGCGCCTGCGCCTCATCGACAACCAGGAACAACTGCAGCGCCTGGCCCGTGATGTCGGCTTCAAGGCCATCTCGGTTGAAGACTTCATGCTGCAGGCCAGCGACTTCGTTCGCCCCAGGCCCGAAGTGCTGAGCGTGTCGTGGGTACTGCCCAACCAACAGGTCAAGGCCGTTCGCACCACCCTCACCCTCTCCCTGGAGGCGGGCCAACCCATCGACCGCGACCCCCTGGCAAATCAGGCTGACCGCTACACGCCGCTGCACAGCACCCACGAACCACGCCTGGCATTCGTGCAGGCCCGTGAGCGCAACCAGCCCGCCTACTCGCAGCCCTTCCTCAACCCTGAGGGCATCGCGGCCATCCAGCTTCACCTCCCCATGATGGACCGCAAAGGCTTTGTGGGCGTCATGGTGGCCGAGTATTCGCTTGAAACCCTCATGCGACACCAGGTGCCCCAAGAGATTTTGCAGCGCCACGCCATGAGCCTGGTGCGTGCCGATGGTGATCTGATCACCAGCTCGGTGGGAGCCGTAACGTCTCGGTCTGCCAAGCCCAGCTTTGTCCATGACGTCATCGTCACCCCCATTGGCAACGGGCTGCTGCTTCGCGGCATGGGCTTCAAAACCTCATCCAGCCTGGTCGGCAGCACCTTGTTCTGGATGGTGGTGGCCCTGTCTTCGCTCACCGTCTGGACCCTGGTGGGCACCCTGCGCCACATGCGTCGACGCGCCGAAATCCAAAAGGCCCTGGTGCAGGAAACCAACTTCCGCCGCGCCATGGAAAACTCCATGCTGACCGGCATGCGCACCATCGACCTGGAAGGCCGCATCACCTACGTCAACCCGGCCTTCTGCGCCATGACCGGGTTTGCGGAGGACGAACTGATAGGCGCTCGCCCGCCCTACCCCTATTGGCCCCGCGATCGCCTGGACGAATTCCATCGCATGTTCCAGCAGGAACTGCTCGGCCGCAGTCCCATGGGTGGGGTCGAGATCAGCATGAAGCGCCGCGACGGCAGCCAGTTTGACGCCCGTATGTACGTCTCGCCTCTGATCGACGCAGAAGGCAACCAGACCGGTTGGATGACCTCGGTCACCAACATCACCGAGGCCAAGCGCGTGCGTGACCAGCTCACCGCCGCCCACGAACGCTTCACCACCGTGCTCGAAGGACTGGACGCAGCCGTGTCCGTGATGTCGGTTCATCGTGGCGAGATGCTGTTTGCCAACCGCTCCTACCGCATCTGGTTTGGTGGCAACCCCGAGGCACACGTCCAGTTGACCGGCGGTCAACTCATGCCCGACGAGCCCATCGACGGCGACGAGTCCGTGGACCACTTTGGAGGCCTGCCAACCCAGCAGCTCACCGACGCGGGCAGCGACACACACGAGGTGTACATGGACAACGTGCAGAAGTGGTTCGACGTGCGCGCCCGCTACGTGCAATGGACCGACGGCAACCTGGCCCAGATGCTGATTGCCACCGACATCACGGCCCGCAAACATGCCGAAGATGCAGCAGCCCGTCAGGCCGAAAAGGCACAGTTCACCAGCCGCCTCATCACCATGGGCGAGATGGCCTCCACCGTGGCACACGAACTCAACCAGCCTCTGGCCGCCATCTCCAACTACTGCAGCGGCATGATCAGCCGCGTCCAGGCCGGCAACATCGACAACGAGCAACTCATTGGCGCACTGGAGAAAACCTCACGCCAGGCCCAACGAGCAGGTCAGATCATCCACCGCATTCGCCAGTTCGTGAAGCGCAGCGAACCGCAACGCCAACCCTCACGTGTGCGAGACATCACCGATGCGGTGCTCGAATTGGCAGTTTTCGAGATGAAGCGTCGCAGAGTCACCCTCAATTCGACGATCGCCAACCGCCTGCCCACGATCATGGCCGACCCCATCCTGATCGAGCAGGTGCTGCTCAACCTGCTCAAGAATGCGGCCGAAGCCATCGACTCGGCACAGACCCCGCCATCGCGCCGCCACATCGAGCTGAGCGTGCAACAGCGCCACACCGAAGACCAAGGAGAGGTGGTGGAATTCACGGTCACCGATGGCGGCCCCGGCATGCGAGAAGACATGCTCGCCCGATTGTTCGAGGCCTTCCATTCGACGAAGGCAGAGGGTTTGGGCATCGGCCTGAGCCTGTGCCGCTCGATCATCGAATCACACCACGGCCGGATCAAGGCCGAGAACATCTACAATGGTCAATTGGTCACGGGGTGTCGTTTCACGTTCACCCTGCCGATCGACAACTGCGACGAGGCCGACACAGGTCTTCCTTTTCCCATCGATTTACTTGCCGACAAATCATGAGCTTGATCCCGAAAAAAGGCACTGTGTATGTGGTTGACGACGACGAAGCCGTCCGCGACTCGTTGCAATGGCTGCTCGAAGGCAAGGACTACCGCGTCCGCTGTTTCGACTCGGCCGAGTCCTTCCTGGCTCGCTTCGACCCCCGTGAAGTGGCCTGCCTGATTGCCGACATCCGCATGGATGGCATGAGCGGCCTGGAGCTGCAAGACAAACTGCTGGAGCGCAAGTCGCCCCTGCCCATCGTGTTCATCACGGGTCACGGTGACGTGCCCATGGCCGTCAACACCATGAAGAAGGGTGCCCTCGACTTCATCGAGAAGCCCTTCAAGGAAGACGCCCTGGTTGCCCTGGTCGAGCGCATGCTGGAAGAAGCCCGCACCGCCTTCTCGCAATCGCAGGAAGCCGCCAGCCGCGAAGCCCTGCTGTCGCGTCTGACCACCCGCGAAGCCCAGGTGCTGGAGCGCATCGTGGCCGGCCGCCTGAACAAGCAGATCGCCGACGACCTGGGCATCAGCATCAAGACCGTCGAAGCCCACCGCGCCAACGTGATGGAAAAGCTCAACGCCAACACGGTGGCCGACCTGCTGAAGATTGCGCTGGGTGCCAACGCCCCGGCCAACGGCGCGACTGCCAAGTAAGCCCCTTCTCGGAGCCCGGCTTGACTGCCGCCTCCCTGCTGAAAGGCCGCCCACACCCTGTGGCGGCCTTTTTCTATTGACCCATTTGCAAACCTACCGGAGCAGCCCATGACCGCCCAACTCATCGACGGCAACGCCCTGTCCAAACAACTGCGTGGCGAAGTCGCCCAACGCGCCGCCGCCCTCACTGCCAAGGGCACCAAGCCCGGCCTGGCCGTCGTTCTGGTGGGCGACAACCCTGCCAGCCAGGTGTACGTTCGCAACAAGGTCAAGGCCTGCGAAGAGGCTGGCTTCAAGTCCGTGCTCGAAAAGTACGATGCCACGATGACCGAAGCCGAACTGCTGGCCCGCGTCGACGCCCTGAACAACGACCCGTCCATCCACGGCATCCTGGTGCAATTGCCCCTGCCCAAGCACATCGACGACCACAAGGTCATCGAAGCCATCTCGCCGCTGAAGGACGTCGACGGCTTTCACGTCGCCAGCGCCGGTGCCCTGATGGTCGGTGAAGTCGGCTTCAAAGCCTGCACACCCTACGGCTGCATGAAGATGCTCGAATCCATCGGCATGAAGGACCTGCGTGGCAAGCACGCTGTGGTGATTGGTCGCTCCAACATCGTCGGCAAGCCCATGGCCATGATGCTGCTGGCCGCCAACGCCACCGTCACCATCACGCACAGCGGCACCGCCGACCTGGGCGCCATGACCCGCCAGGCCGACATCGTGGTCGCCGCCGTGGGCAAGCGCAACGTGCTGACCGCCGACATGATCAAGCCTGGCGCCGTGGTCATCGACGTGGGCATGAACCGCGACGACGAAGGCAAGCTCTGCGGTGACGTGGACTTCAACGGCTGCAAGGAAGTCGCCGGCTACATCACCCCCGTGCCGGGTGGGGTCGGCCCGATGACCATTACCATGTTGCTGGTCAACACCATGGAAGCCGCAGAGCGCACCGCAGGCCAGGCCTGAACGATCCAAGCCAGGCCCGACGCCGACACTTTGTCCGTGTCGGCCTGGCGTCCGCCTGGCATTTCAGCCGCCTTGCATTTCAGGTTTGACGCCCCATCTGCTGTTCAGCCTTTACGTCGTCCCCACTTGCCTTCCTCCATGAGCACCAATC
>CAYOJR010000100.1:0-7915 GCA_964404335.1 uncultured Aquabacterium sp. | reverse complement strand
TCAGGGTCTGCTTGCCCTGGGCGTCCAGCGCGTCCTGCACGGCCACCATCGACAGCTTGATCAGGTCGGCCGCCGTGCCCTGCATGGGCGCGTTGATGGCGGCGCGCTCGGCCCCGGCACGGCTGGGTCCATTGGGGCTGTTGATCTCGGGCAACCACAGGCGGCGGCCGAACACGGTCTCGACATAGCCCTGGGCCTTGGCCTGGGCGCGGGTCTCGTCCATGTAGCGCTTCACGCCGGGGTAGCGCATGAAATAGCGTTCGATGTAGGCGGTGGCCGCGCTGCGCTCGATGCCCAGGTTCGACGCCAGGCCGAACGCGCTCATGCCATAGATCAGGCCGAAGTTGATGACCTTGGCGTAGCGACGCTGCTCGCTGCTGACCTCATCCGGGCTCACGCCGAAGATCTCGCTGGCGGTGGCGCGGTGCACGTCCAGGCCTTCCGCGAAGGCGCGCAACAGGTTCTCGTCCTGCGAGATGTGGGCCATGATGCGCAGCTCGATCTGCGAATAGTCGGCGCTGACGATGACGTGGCCCGGTGGCGCGATGAAGGCCTCGCGGATGCGGCGGCCTTCCGCCGTGCGCACGGGGATGTTCTGCAGGTTGGGCTCATTGCTGGACAAGCGACCGGTGACCGCCACAGCCTGCGCGTAGTTGGTGTGCACGCGGCCGGTGGCCGGGTTGATCATCAGGGGCAGCTTGTCCGTGTAGGTGGACTTGAGCTTGGCCATGCCCCGGTATTCGAGGATGCGGGCGGGCAGCGGGTAGTCCTCGGCGAGCTTTTCCAGCACCTCTTCGTTGGTGGACGGCGCGCCGGTGGCGGTCTTCTTGATGACGGGCAGCTTGAGCTGGTTGAACAGGATCTCGCCGATCTGCTTGGGCGAGCCCAGGTTGAAGGGTTGGCCCGCCAGCGCGTGTGCCTCTTTCTCCAACGCCATGATGCGCTGACCCAGCTCGTGACTTTGCTGCTGCAGCAAGGCCTTGTCGATCAGCACGCCGTTGCGCTCGATGCGCTGCAGCACCCGCGAGGTGGGCAGCTCGAACCGCTCATAGATGTCGCGTAAGGCCGGCTCGGCCTGCAGGCGTGGCCACAGCGCCTGGTGCACATGCAGCGTCAGGTCGCTGTCCTCGCACGAATACTGCGCGGCCTTGTCCACGGCCACCTGGGCAAACGGGATCTGCTGCGCGCCCTTGCCCGCCACGTCTTCGTAGTTCAGGCCACTGCGATGCACATGGCGCTGCGCCAGGTCGGCCAGGTTGTGCTTGCGGTGCGCTTCGAGCACATAGCTCTCCAGCATGGTGTCGTGGGCATAGCCGCGCACCGTGATGCCGTGGTTGGCCAGCACATGGGTGTCGTACTTGATGTGCTGCCCCAGCTTGGGTCGGCTGGCGTCTTCCAGCCAGGGCTTCAGGCGGGCCAGCACCTCGTCGAGCGGCAACTGGGCCGGCACGTCCACGCCCTCGTGACGCAGCGGGATGTAGCAGGCCTCGCCCACCTGGTCGCTGAAAGACAGGCCGACGATGCGCGCCTGCATGGCGTCCAGCGAATCGGTTTCGGTGTCGAAGGCCACCAGCTCGGCGGCCTGCAGGCGAGCCAGCCATCGGTCAAAGCTGGGCCAGTCCAGCACGGTGTCGTACTGCGTGGCGGTAACCGCCACGGGTGCCATCTCGTCGGCGACATCGCTGTCGGTCGATGCCCCCTGATCGAACAGATCGCCCGTGGCGCTGGTTTTGGGCTTTGCCTTGGCGGAGGCACCCGGCGTTGCCACTGGCGCCGCGCCGCCGCGCAGCTTGGCCGCCTCGGTGCGAAAGCCAAAGCGCGTGAAGAAGTCGAGCAAGGCGGTGTTGTCGGGCTCACGCAGGGCGAGGGCCTCCAGCTCCGGCCACAAGGGCACATGGGCACTCAGGTCGCAATCGGTCTTGATGGTGATGAGGCGACGCCCCTGGGGCAGCCAATCCAGCGCCTTGCGCAGGTTCTCGCCGGCCACGCCCTTGATCGACTCGGCAGCGGCCATCACGCCGTCGAGCGAACCATGCTCGGTGATCCATTTCACGGCCGTCTTGGGACCCACCTTCTCGACACCGGGCACGTTGTCCACGGTGTCGCCGATCAGAGTCAGGTAGTCGATGATGAGCTGCGGCGGCACGCCGAACTTGGCCAGCACCCCCTCGTGGTCGAGCTTCTCGTTGGTCATGGTATTGACCAGGGTGACATGCTCGGTCACCAGTTGGGCCATGTCCTTGTCGCCAGTGGACACCACCACACGGTGACCGGCCTCCGCGCCCACCTTGGCCAGCGTACCGATGGCATCGTCGGCTTCGATGCCGGGCACTTCGAGGATGGGCCAGCCCAGCAGGCGCACCACCTCGTGGATGGGCTCGATCTGCGCGCGCAGGTCCTCGGGCATGGAGGGACGGTGGGCCTTGTACTCGGGGTACCACTCGTCACGGAAGGTCGGGCCCTTGGCGTCGAACACGCACACGGCGTGCTCGCAAGGCACCTCGTCGCGCAGGCGACGCAGCATGTTGACCATGCCGTGCATCGCGCCCGTGGGCTCACCTTGCGGCCCGCGCAGGTCGGGCATGGCGTGAAAGGCGCGATACAAGTAGCTGGAGCCGTCGACCAGCAGCAGGGTCGGACGGGAATCAGAGGAAGGCATATCCGGGGAGTTCATGCCCCGGATTGTGGGGCCTTCAGGCTGACGGGATCAGAACTCGGCGGAAGCACCCACCGAGAACAGGTAGAGGCTTTCGTGACCATCGATGATGTAGTCGAAGCTTTGCAGCAGGCGAATGTCACGGGTGATGTTCATGGCCAGACCGACGCCAAAGTACGGTGCCTGGCGGTAGTCGCGCACACTCTTGTCGTCGCCACCACGCAGAGCCAGATCACTGTCGATGCGCTTGAAAGCCCAGCCGACGCGAATCTGGTTGGTGAACCCTTCCAGCAGTTCGACTTCCCAGTTGATGCCGGCAGTGAGGGCGCGCACGCTGCGGCGCTCGGTATTGATCCCGGTGGCCGTGGCACGTGGGGTGGCATTCGAGCGGTTCATACCGCCAAACACCATGTAGTTCAGTTCGGCGGCCAAGCCCGGCGTCAGGCGTTTGCCGCCGAACACCTTGCCGCTCAGGCGGGCACGGTCGCAAGAAGCATCGCAATCCCACTGGGCTGCACCGACACCCAGGTTACCGCCCACATACACGCCCCACGGTGCCGGAGCAGGTTGCAGTTCCTCTTCAGCCATGGCAGAACTGCCAAGCAGCGACAAGGCGGCCACAGCCAGCGTGGACAGAGTGCGGGAGATCTTGCGCGATGCGATGGTGCTCATGATGCGGGACCGGTTCCTCAGAAGGGGGAGATGAACATTCCACACGCTCAAGCGTGGGGATGTCTTCACAATAATGAAAAGTCTGCCAGATCGGGATACACAGACTTCTACAATCACGCACTCCCCCCCCCTTCAGGCTGGGGGGTTTCGCGCAAACCTGACTGTCAGGCACCCACCTGTGACCTGGGCTTTCCCCTAAGTGGGGGTTCCAGACGCAACTTCACCCCTCTTTGCTCCATCTCTCTCATGGCCGTTTTCACCGAAGTCTCCCCAACGGAAGCAGCTGGCTTGCTGTCCACCCTGGGTCTGGGCACCCTGCAGTCCATGCGTGGCACGCCCTCCGGCATCGAGAACACCAACTACTTCGTGAGCACGAGCGAGGGGGAGTACGTGCTGACGCTGTTCGAGCGCCTGAGCTTTGCGCAACTGCCCTTCTACCTGCACCTGATGCGTCACCTGGCCGAGCGTGGCATCCCGGTGCCGGCCCCGCAGGCCAATGCCCAAGGCGAGATCCTGCACACGCTCAAAGGCAAACCGGCGGCCGTGGTGACCCGGTTGAAGGGTCGCAACCAGCTCAACCCGCAGGTGGCCGACTGCGCCCAGGTGGGCGCGATGCTGGCGCGCATGCATCAGGCCGGCACCGACTACCCGCAGCAGCAACCCAACCTGCGCGGCCTGGCATGGTGGACGGAGACCATCCCCGTGGTCCGCCCCTACCTGAATGCCGAGCAAGCCGCGCTGATCGAGTCTGAGCTGGCGTTTCAGCAGGAGCTGGCCACCACAGAAGCCTACCGATCGCTGCCCCAAGGCCCCATCCACGCCGACCTGTTCCGCGACAACGTGATGTTCGACGGCCCCACACTGTCGGGCTTCTTCGACTTCTACTTTGCCGGTTGCGACACCTTCGCCTTCGACATCGCCGTGTGCCTGAACGACTGGTGCATCGACCTGGCCACCGGCGCGCTCGACCCGGCCCGGGCCCAGGCCTTCGTGGCCGCCTATGACGCCGAGCGCAGCCTGACCGACGCCGAACTCGCCCTGCTGCCCGCCATGCTGCGCGCTGCCGCCTTGCGTTTCTGGACGTCGCGCCTGTGGGACTTCCACCTGCCGCGCGATGCCGCCATGCTGCAGCCGCACGACCCCACACACTTCGAGCGCGTGCTCACTTTGCGTCGTCAACAACCCTGGTCCTACACACGCCAGCCCCCGTCCGCATGAAACTCCGCATCGTCAAACCCTCGCAAGGCTATGTCTGGCTCAGACAAGGGCTACAGGTCACGCGCCGCCAGCCCTTCCATTTCGTCGGACTGCTGGGTCTGTGTCTGTCCTTTGCCCTGCTGCTGATCGGACTGCCTGTGGTGGGCCCCTTGCTGGTAGTAGGCTGCATGCCCCTGATGTGGCTGGGTTTCATGTTGGCCACGCGCAAGGTGCTGCAAGGCGAGCGTTTCACGCCGGCTGTGCTGCTGGAGGCCTTCCAGGGACCGCACAGCCCGCGTCGCGTTCTGGCGCAGTTGGCCGGCAGCTATGTCATGGCCACCTTGCTGGTCATGCAACTGGCCCAGTTGCTGGGCCCCGGCGCCGACGAAGTGGCCGCCGTGTTCGAAACCGCCGAGAACGCGGCCGAACTGTTCAACCACCCCCTGGTCCAGCAAGATTTCCTGTGGCGGGTGCTGTTGACGCTGCCGATCTCACTGTTGTTCTGGCATGCGCCAGCCCTGATCCTGTGGGCGCGCCTGACGGTGAGCAAGGCCTTGTTCTTCAGCATCGTGGCCTGCTGGCGCAACCTGGGTGCCTTTGCCATCTACGCGATGGGCTGGTTTGGCGTGGTGCTGGTCCTGGCCCTCATTGACCGGTTTCTGCTCAGCCAGTTACCAATACCCCTGCTGGGCAGTGTGATGGCCATCGCGGGTGGACTTTGGGTGGCTTCGGCCTTCTATGCCTCGCTGTACTTCACCGTGGCGGACTGTTTCGAACCTTCTGCAGACACCGGCACGCCCGCCGCCGAATCAGGATCCCCGTCCGACGCCTCATGAGGCCAGCCCTGCGGCGGCACGCCTCACACCAGACTCAGTCAGTCAGGCGCGTGACGCCTTCGAGCTCGCAGGCATAGATGGCGTTGCGCAAGGCAGCGATGGCTTCGTAGCGGGTGAAACTGCGGCGCCAAGCCAGCACCACGCGGCGCGTGGGCGGCTCGCCCTCAAAGGGCACGAACACCACGTGCGGATGCGGCTCCACCGGCACCGACAGGCGCGGCACCACGGTCACGCCCATGCCGGCGGCGACCATGTGCTTGATGGTTTCCAGTGAGGAGCCCTCGAAGCTCTTGCGGATGCCCTCGGTGGCGCTGGAAAAGCGCGCAAACTCCGGGCAGACCTCCAGCACGTGGTCGCGGAAGCAGTGGCCAGCGCCCAGCAAGAGCATGGTTTCGCGCTTGAGTTCTTCGGCACTGATGGCCTTGCGCTTGGCCAGCGGGTGGTTGCGCGGCACCGCCACCAGAAAGGGCTCGTCGTACAGCGGCGCCACGGCCAGGTTGGTGTCCGGAAAGGGTTCGGCGAGGATGGCGCAATCGAGCTCGCCGGAGCGCAGCATGTCCAGCAGCTTGGCGGTGAAATTCTCCTGCAACATCAGGGGCATCTGCGGCACGTGGCTGATGGCCGATCGCACCAGTTCCGGCAGCAGGTAGGGCCCGATGGTGTAGATGACGCCCAGGCGCAGCGGGCCGGCCAGCGGGTCTTTGCCACGCTTGGCGATTTCCTTGATGGCCTGCGCTTGCTCCAGCACCGCCTGCGCCTGACGCACGATCTCTTCACCCAGGGGCGTGACGGTGATCTCGGCACTGCCGCGTTCGAACAGCTTGACGTCGAGCTCGTCTTCCAGCTTTTTCACAGCCACCGACAAGGTGGGCTGGGAGACAAAGCAGGCCTCGGCGGCACGCCCGAAATGGCGCTCGCGGGCCACGGCAACGATGTAGCGGAGTTCGGTCAGGGTCATGGTGCGCACATTGTGCGGCATCCCATGCGCCTCGGCCATGCGCAGACGCAGCTCAAGCCTTCAGGTACTCGGACTTGTGCCCGAGCCAGCGACCGACATGGCGCTGGGCGGCCTGCGGATGTTCGCGCAACAGCACCTCGGCCACTTGGCGGGCCCGCGCCACCAGCACCTCGTCTTCGTGCAGGTCGGCAAAGCGCAGCATGGCAGCGCCGGACTGGCGCGCCCCCATGAACTCGCCCGGACCCCGAATCTCCAGGTCACGGCGCGCGATCTCGAAGCCATCGGTGGTTTCGGCCATGGCCTTGAGGCGCTGCTTGCCGGAGTCAGACAAGGGTGAGGCGTACAGCAGCACGCACACGCTGGCCACGGCACCGCGCCCCACCCGCCCCCGCAACTGGTGCAACTGGCTCAAGCCAAACCGCTCGGCATGCTCGATGACCATCAGGCTGGCGTTGGGCACGTCCACCCCCACTTCGATCACTGTGGTGGCCACCAGCACCGACAACTCACCCGACGAGAACTTCGCCATCACGGCCGCTTTCTCGGCGACCGGCAAGCGACCGTGCAACAGCCCCACGCCAAAGCCTGGCAGAGCCTCGCTCAGGTCCTGGTGGGTCTGGGTGACGTTGCTCAGGTCCAGCGGGGGGCGTCTGGCGCTGTCGCGGCCCGCCACTTCGTCGGCCACCTGGTCGCTGTCTTCGGTTTCGTCGATCAAAGGACAGACCCAGTACACCTGGCGACCACTGGCCACCTCGTCACGGATGCGCTCAATGACTTCCTCGCGCCGACTGTCGGCAAAGACGCGGGTGACGATGGGCGTGCGACCAGGCGGCAGCTCGTCGATGGTGCTGACCTCCAGGTCGGCCAGGTAGGTCATGGCCAAGGTGCGCGGGATGGGCGTGGCGCTCATCATCAGCAGATGCGGCTCCAACTCGCGGCTTTGCAGCTTGCTGCGCAACTGCAGGCGTTGGGCCACGCCGAAGCGATGTTGCTCGTCGATCAGGGCCAGCCCCAACTTGGCAAACTCCACCTGGTCCTGGATGACGGCGTGCGTGCCCACGACCAGTTGCGCTTCGCCAGAGGCCACGGCGGCCAGTTGCTCACGCTTGACCTTGGCCTTGAGACTGCCCGTGAGCCAGGCGACCTTGATGCCCAAGGGCTCCAGCCAATCGACCAGCTTGCGAAAGTGCTGCTCGGCCAGGATTTCGGTGGGCGCCATCAAGGCGCATTGCCAACCAGCATCCATGGCCACGGCAGCCGCCAACGCCGCCACCACGGTCTTGCCGGACCCCACATCCCCTTGCAGCAGGCGGTGCATGGGCACGGGGCGAGCCAGATCGGCCGCAATCTCGGCGCAGACACGCTGCTGCGCGCCGGTCAGCGCAAAGGGCAACACGGCCAGCAGGCGTTCGGGCAGCCCTTGCGCATGGGCCTTCAACCTGGGCGCCTTCAAATGCGCACGCTCGGCACGCGCCTGCATCTGCGACACCTGTTGGGCCAGCAGCTCTTCAAATTTGAGGCGCTGCCAGGCCGGGTGGCTGTGGTCTTCCAGCGCGGCCAGCGAGGTGTCCGGGCTCGGGTGGTGCAGGAAGTGCA
>CAYOJR010000099.1:0-7926 GCA_964404335.1 uncultured Aquabacterium sp. | reverse complement strand
CCATTTCTGGACTCCCTGGACTATGCCTTCGCCATGGGCCAAAAGGCCTGAAGGCGGGCGCCGTCTAGTCTCTACACCTTCCCGATGATTCGGGCTTGGCTCGGCATTGCCTTGTGCCTTGCGGCCGTCAGGTTTCACCGAATTTGACGCCATTCACGCACCCGGTTTCCCTGGGTGGTGCACAACTTTCGCTATGAGTCCTCTGCTCTGACCAACTGAGCTAACGGCCCACTCGGCCCGGATTCTACATGGTCAAGAACTGGCGCTGGACGTGCCTTGGTCCATGCGGTTCAGCGGCTTCATTTCTGGCTCAAGGCGCTGCTCACCATCCGCGAGGTGATGTCCACGATCTCGATCATGCGGTCGTAGGCCATGCGGGTAGGGCCGATCACGCCCAGCGTGCCAACCACCTGCCCGTTGATCTCATACGGCGCCGACACCACCGACAGCTCTTCGAACGGCACCACCTGGCTCTCGCCGCCAATGTAGATGCGCACGCCATCGGCGCGGCTGGAGCCGTCAAGCAGGCGCATCAGCTGCGTCTTCTGCTCGAACAGGTCGAACATGCGGCGCAACGAGCCCAGGTCGTGCGAGAAGTCTTCCACCGTCAGCAGATTGCGCTCGCCCGACAACACCAGTTGGTCGCTGCTCTCGGCAAACACCTCGCCCCCCGCCTGCACCGCCGCCTGCATCAGGGTGGCGATGTCGCCTCGCAACTGATCGACCTCGCGGCGCAAACGCTCGCGCATCTCGTCGATGGTCAAGCCCGAGTAGTGGCTGTTGAGAATGTTGCTGGCCTCCACCAGTTGCGACTGGCTGAAGTCTTCGGCGGTGAAAATGACGCGGTTTTGCACATCGCCATCGGGCGAGACCAGGATGACGAGCACGCGCTTGTCACCCAGGCGCAAGAACTCGATGTGGCGGAACACCGAGGCCTTGCGCGGCGAGGTGACCACCCCCACAAACTGTGAAAGGCTGGACAGGATGTTGGCGGCGTTGGCGATGACACGCTGCGGCTGGTCGGGCTGCAACTGCCCCCGGGCCTCGCTGGCCAGTTCGGCCATGCCTTGCGGACGGGCCGTGAGCATGGTGTCCACGAACAGGCGGTAGCCCTTGGGTGTGGGCACGCGACCGGCCGAGGTGTGGGGGCTGACGATCAGGCCCAGCTCTTCCAGATCGGCCATCACGTTGCGGATGGTCGCGGCTGACAAGTCCAGCCCTGACGCACGCGACAGCGTGCGAGAGCCAACAGGTTGGCCATCGGCAATGTAGCGCTCTACCAGCGCTTTCAACAGGATCTTGGCACGGTCATCCAGCATGGGTCCTTCATTCTAGTTTCTGAGCCGCGTTTTTGCGGCCCACCCGCCGGGGGAATGACCTAATTTGACACATTCGCTGTGGTGTAATTCTCCGCATGTCGAGTCCGTCTTCCTGCCGCTTCCGTCACGCCGCCCTGGTGGGCAAATACCAGGCTCGCGGCATTCGTCCGATCCTGGAAGATGTGGCCCACCTGCTGGCCCGCGCCGGGCTGGACGTGTCGCTGGAAAGCGAAACCGCCTTCAACACCGGCATGACCGAGTACCCGGCCTTGACGATCAAGGAGATCGGGCAGCAGTGCGACGTGGCCGTGGTGCTGGGTGGCGACGGCACGATGCTGGCCATCGCCCGCGAACTGGCACCCTTCAACATCCCGCTGATCGGCATCAACCAGGGCCGCCTGGGCTTCATCACCGACATCCCCTTACGAGATGTCAGCACCACGCTGCCCCAGATGTTGCGCGGCGAGTACGAAGAAGAGTACCGCGCCGTGCTGGCCGGTGCCGTGCTGCGCCCGATCCGGGGGGGGGGCTTCGAAACCATCTATGAAGGTTTTGCCATCAACGAGGTGCTGGTGAGCCGGGGCGCCACGGCGGGCATGGTCGAGTTGCGCGCCGAGATCGACGGGCAGTTCGTGGCCAACTACCGCGCTGATGGTCTGCTGGTGTCCTCGCCCACGGGTTCGACCGCGTATGCGATGTCGGCTGGTGGCCCCATCATGCACCCCGGCGTGAGCGGCTGGGTGATCGTGCCGATTGCCTCGCACGACCTGTCCAACCGCCCTTTGGTGGTGTCGGATGACGTGACCATCACCATCGAGATCGTGGCCGGCAAAGACGCAGGCATGAACTTCGACATGCAAAGCCTGGCCAGCCTGCTGCACGGTGACCGCGTGACCGTGCGCCGCTCGGACCACCATGTGCGCTTCCTGCATCCCAAGGGCTGGAACTACTACGCAACCCTGCGCCGAAAGCTGCGCTGGAATGAAGGAGTGAGTTGACACCATGCTGCGTCGCCTGACCCTGCGTGATTTCGTCATCGTGACCAGTCTGGAAGTGGACCTGAGCGGCGGCTTCACCGCGCTGACAGGCGAGACCGGCGCTGGCAAGTCCATCCTGATCGACGCCCTGCAACTGACCCTGGGCAGCCGGGGCGACGCCGGCGTGGTGCGCGAAGGCGCCGCACGCGCCGACATCACCGCCGAGTTCGAGCCCTCGGCCCAGCTGACCACCTTGCTGGCCCCCTGGCTGGAAGAAGCCGGCTTCGACAACCTGGAGCCCGGTGCGCCCCTGCTGCTGCGCCGCGTGGTGGACGCCCAAGGCAAGAGCCGCGCCTGGATCAATGGCTCGCCCGCCACCGCCACCCAATTGCGTGAACTGGGCGAGCACCTGGTCGACATCCACGGCCAACACGCCTGGCAAAGCCTGACCCGCGCCGACGCCGTGCGCGCCCTGGTCGATGCCCAGGCCGGCGTGGACAACGAGGCGCTGCAGGCCGCATGGGTGGCCCGGCGCGAGACCGCCCGCCGCCTGGACGAAGCACGCAGCCAGCAGGCGGACCTGGAGCGCGAGCGCGAGCGCCTGCAATGGCAGATTGGCGAGCTAGACAAGCTCAACCCGCAAGCCGACGAGTGGGAGACGCTCAACACCGAGCACGGCCGCCTGAGCCACGGCCAGGCCATCCTCGATGCCGCCCGCCTGGCCCTGGACGCCGTGTCGGAAGCCGATGACAGCGCCGACAGCCTGACCGCCCGCGCCATCGATGCACTGGAAGACGTGGCCTCGGTGGAGCCCCATCTGGGCAACGCCCTGGAGGTGCTGCGCGAGGCACAGGCCCAACTGCAGGATGCCGCGCGCAGCCTCAACAGCGCCCTGCACCACACCGAACTGGACCCGGACCGCCTGGCCGAGCTCGACAACCGCATGTCGATGTGGATGAGCCTGGCGCGCCGCTACCGCCGCCCGGCCCTCGAACTGCCCGAGCTGCTGCAAAGCTGGCGCGACGAGTTGGCCAAGCTGGACGCCGCCACCGACCTGGACAAGCTGGAGCGCGAGGCCCAGGCGGCGCACCAGGCCTGGCTGAAGGTGGCGCAGACCGTGAGCCGTCAGCGCAGTGCTGCAGCCCCCGTGCTGTCGCAGGCCGTGACCGAGGCCATGCAGGAGTTGGGCATGAAGGGTGGCCGCTTCGAGGTGGCCCTCACCGCACAAGCCGAGCCTCAGGCCTATGGACTGGAGAACATCGAGTTTCTGGTGGCCGGCCATGCGGGCAGCACGCCGCGTCCGTTGGGCAAGGTGGCCTCGGGCGGCGAGCTGTCGCGTCTGGCGCTGGCCATTGCCGTCACCACCTCGCAACGCAGCGACGAGCGCAGCCAGGTCGGCACCCTGATTTTTGACGAGATTGACTCCGGTGTGGGTGGCGCCGTGGCCGACACGGTGGGCCGCCTGATGCAGCGCCTGGGCCACGATCGCCAGGTGCTGGCCGTGACCCACCTGGCCCAGGTCGCCGCCTGTGCGCACCAGCATCTGGTGGTGGCCAAGGCCGTGCACGACGGGCAGACCACCAGCGACATCCGGGAGGTGTGTGATGACGAGCGCACCACCGAGATTGCCCGCATGCTGGGCGGTCAGATCACCGAGACCAGCCGGGCGCATGCGCAGGCCATGCTCGCTGCCGCACACGCGCAAGACACCCAGGATGCCAAGGCCCCGCAGCCCAATGGCAAAGCCCCCCGCAAACGCAAGGAGACCGCATGAGCCAGCTCGACATCGTGTTGCTGACCGGGATCTCCGGCTCGGGCAAATCCGTGGCGCTCAATGCGCTGGAGGACGCGGGCTACTTCTGCGTGGACAACCTGCCGCCCGAGTTGCTGCGTGGCCTGGTCGACCTGGAGGTGCAGCGTCCGCCTGAGTTGAAGCGCCGCATCGCGGTGGCCATGGACGCGCGCAGCGTGGACTCGCTGCCTCACCTCAAGCCTGTGCTCGACACCCTGAGGCAAGAAGGTCTGAAGGTGCGTTCGGTGTTCCTGGACGCCAGCACCGACACGCTGGTGCGCCGCTTCTCGGAAACACGCCGCCCTCACCCACTTTTGAAGTCACGGCCTCAACCAGCGGCGGACACCCCACGCCGACGCGCCAGCGACCATGAGCCCAGTGGCGCTGACGCCGCCTCCCATGCCCTGATCGACACGATCACCATGGAGCGTGAGCTGCTGGGCCCGCTGCGCGAGGTCTCGACCGTGATCGACACCAGCTTGCTGCGCCCGGCGCAGTTGCGCACCTGGGTGCGCCACATCGTGGGTGCCGAGCCTGCGGGTCTGACCCTGGTGTTCGAATCGTTTGCCTACAAGCACGGCGTGCCGATGGACGCCGACTTCGTGTTCGACGTGCGCATGCTGCCCAACCCCTTCTATTTGAAGGAGCTCAAGCCGCTGACCGGGCGCGACGAGGCTGTGATCGACTATCTGGACGCGCAACCCGAATCGGCCGAACTGCTCGCGCAGATCGAGGCCTTTTTGCTGCGCTGGCTGCCCACGCTGGAGAGCGATCAACGCAGCTACGTGACCGTGGCCATGGGCTGCACCGGCGGTCAGCACCGCTCGGTGTACTGCGTGGAGAAGATGGTCAAACGCTTTGCCACACGCGGGGTCGTCCTGTCACGTCACCGTGAACAGGACGCCCGCAGCAGCTGATCAGTCCTCTTTGGCGAGGGCTTCGCGCAGCGCCGTCTTGAGCTGGTCGCCAATTTCCGGCTTGCCTGCAAACGGGTCGGTCGGGTTGCGCGCCTGCATCACATCTTCCAGACGCACTTGCACCATGCCAGTGGCCTGGGGGTGGGTGTAAATGTAGAACTTGCCGGCCTCGATACCGTCGTAGACCAGGGCAGCGGTGTCTGCAGCCGTCACCTTGCCCGAGGTCACGGCCTTGGCGCTCATGGCCTGGCCGATGATCTGACTGGCGGTGGGTTTGGCATCGGTGCGCAACTCGGCCGGGCGGTTGCGGTGCGACTGATGAATGCTGGTCGGTACGAAATACGGACACAGCACCGATGCATGCACCTGCTCGGTGACCAGGGCCAGATCCTGGTACAGGGTCTCGGACAGGCTCACCACGGCGTGCTTGCTGACGTTGTACACACCCAGGTTGGGCGAGTTCAACAGGCCGGCCATCGAGGCCACGTTGACGATGTGGCCCTGGTAGGCGGGGTTCTTGCGAGCCTCGGCCAGCATCAGCGGTGTGAAGACCCGCACGCCATGGATGACACCCCACAGGTTGACGCCCAACACCCACTCCCAGTCACGCGGACCGGCCTCCCAGACCAGGCCGCCATAGGCCACACCGGCGTTGTTGATGACGATGTGGGGCACGCCAAAGCGCTCCAGGCACAGGTCGGCCAAAGCCTGAAGGTCTTCGCCACGGGACACGTCGCCACGCAGGGCGGCCACGTGTGCCCCCTTGGCTGTGAGCTCGGCCACGACTGCATCCAGGCCGTCTTGCTGCACATCGGTCAAGACCAGGTTGAGTCCCTTTTGCGCGCCCAGGCGAGCGAGTTCCAGACCGAAGCCACTGGCGGCACCGGTGATGACGGCCGTTTGGCCGGCTTGCAGTTTCAGTTGAGACATGCTGTGTGTGCTCCTGTGTGAGTGATCAGATCAGTTTGACGAGTTGCTTGCCGAAATTCTTGCCCTTGAGCAAACCGAGGAAGGCCTCTGGGGCACTGGCAATGCCCTGCGCCACCGATTCGCGGAACTTCATCTGGCCCGTGGCCACCATGGTGCCCAATTCCTTGACCGCATCGGGCCACACCTCGGGGTGTTCGCTCACAATAAAACCCTCGACTTTGAGTCGGTTGACGAGGATCAGAGCCGGGTTTTGCATGGGCGTGGGTTCACCGTCATAGCCTGCAATCATGCCGCACATGGCGATGCGGCCGAAGGCGTTCATGCGCAGCAGCACAGCATCCAGAATCATGCCGCCCACGTTCTCGAAGTAGCCGTCGATGCCGTTGGGCGTCGCGTCTTTCAAGGCCTTGTAGAAGCTCTTGGGATCGGGATGGGCCTTGTAGTCCACACAGGCGTCAAAGCCCAGCTCCTTGACCACGTAGTCGCACTTGTCAGCCCCGCCAGCCACGCCCACCACGCGACAGCCACGGGCCTTGGCCAACTGGCCGACCACACTGCCCACCGCACCGCTGGCGGCGCTGACCACCACGGTTTCACCGACCTTGGGGGCGATGATCTTGACCAGGCCGTACCAGGCGGTCACGCCCGGCATGCCGACCGACCCCAGGTACGCCGACAGGGGAATGTGGGTGGTGTCCACCTTGGTGAGCGCACCACGCTGGGTGGCGTCGATCACGCTGTGGGTTTGCCAGCCGCCCATGCCCAGCACCTTGTCACCCACGGCGAACTTGGGATGCTTGCTGAGCAGCACCTCACCCACGGTGCCGCCCAGCATCACGGTGTTCAGCGGCTGCGGGTCGGCGTAGCTCTTGCTGTCGTTCATGCGGCCGCGCATATAGGGGTCGAGCGAGAGGTAGTGGTGGCGCACCAGCACCTGTCCATCGGCGAGTTGGTCGGCGGTGGGCAGCGGTGTGGTCACCAGCTGGAAGTTGTCGACACTGGCTTCACCCTGGGGGCGCGACACCAGCAGAATCTGCTCGTTGACTTGGCTCATGGAACGGACCTTTCTAGGATGGATGGCACATCAATCGGAACCGGGGTCTGACAGATGCGGCTCACAGGGTGACGGAATCGGGGCTCAGCCTACCAGGGCGCTGACCCCACCGTCCACCGCCAGGATCTGCCCGGTGATGTGCTTGCCGGCGTCCGAGGCAAACAGCAGGGTGGCGCCTTTGAGGTCTTCGTCATCACCCAGACGCAACAGCGGGGCATGCGCGGCCAGTTGCTCTTCGCCGACGGCGGCGAGGGTGCCTGCCGTCATCTTGCTGGGGAAGAAGCCCGGCGCGATGGCGTTGACACGGATGCCCAGATGCCCCCATTCACAGGCGAGCGTGCGCGTGAAATTGACCACCGCACCCTTGCTGGTGTTGTAGGCAATGGTCTGCATGAAAGGATGGTTGCCACCCAGGCCGGCGATGGACGCCACGTTGATGATGCGGCCCTGCTTGCGCGGGATCATGCTGGCTTTGGCAATGGCCTGCGACAGCAGGAAGTAGCCGCGCACATTGAGGTTCATCACCTTGTCCCAGGCTTCCAGGGGGTAGTCCTGCGCGGGTGCGCCCCAGGTGGCCCCGGCGTTGTTGACGAGGATGTCCACGTCGCCTACGCGTTCCAGGGTTTCCTGGGCCAGGCGTTCGATGTCCTCGGGCTTGCCGGCGTCGGCAGCGATCCAGCGGGCGTCGATGCCACGGTCTTGCAGGGCCATGACGGCCTGCTCCAGGTCAGCGGCCTTGCGCGAGCTGATGACGACCTTGGCGCCGGCTTCGCCGAGGGCCTGCGCCATCTGCAGGCCCAGGCCACGGGAGCCACCGGTGATGAGGGCCTTCTTGCCCGTGAGATCGAACAGGTTCTGGATGGTGCGGGCTTCGCTCATGCGGTGTCTTTCAGTGAAAGGAGAAGGTCGTCAGGGCCAG
This sequence comes from uncultured Aquabacterium sp., assembly GCA_964404335.1. Lineage (GTDB taxonomy): Bacteria > Pseudomonadota > Gammaproteobacteria > Burkholderiales > Burkholderiaceae_C > Aquabacterium. The sequence continues at coordinate 18 of CAYOJR010000099.1, read as the reverse complement.
CAGAAACCGATCCACGCA
>CAYOJR010000098.1:6662-8036 GCA_964404335.1 uncultured Aquabacterium sp. | reverse complement strand
TCGTCGAGCAGCAGGGTGACCTTGCCGTGGCCTTCGACGCGGCTCACGGGCTCGATGACCACGCGGTTCAGGCTGGCCGGGTCGGTGGCGGTTTCAAGCGGGTGGGGCATGGTGGCTCAGTCGAAATGGCGGTCGGTGCGGGGGATCTCTGCGGCGCGTTGGGCCAGCGCGGCCAGGATCAGTTCGCGGAAGGCGGCGGCCGGGGGCGGGCAGCCCGCCAGGGTCACGTCGATGGGCACGACTTCGTGCAGCGGCAGCACCTTGTTGAGCAAGGGGGGCAATTCGGGGTCGCAGGGGACCTGGGGGTTGTGCAGGTCGTTGCCCAGGTAGGCCTCGGCCACGAGCTCAGAGACGGGGATGCCGTTGCGCAGCGCGGGCACGCCGCCGTACATGGCACAGGCACCTACGGCGACCAGGGTGGTGCAGCGGGCGCGGAACTCGCGCAGTACTTCGACGTTTTCCTTGTTGCACAGGCCTCCCTCAATCAGGCCGATGTCCACGCCTTCGGTGCTGACGTGCTTGATGTCGGTCAGCGGGCTGCGGTCGAATTCAATGTGCTCGATGAGGTCGGCCAGGGCTTCGTCCACGTCGAGGAAGGACATGTGGCAGCCGAAGCAGCCGGCCAGGGAGCAGGTGGCGATGCGCAGCTTCTTCGGCGGTGTGGCGGTGCTCATCAGCTGTCCTCCGGGCGCTGGGCGATGTCGGCGGCGTCGTAAGGGCGTTGGCCGATGGGAATGGCGAAGCCCTGGCGCTTGGGCATCAGGGCGCCCACGGGGCAGACATGCATGGCGCGGTCGGTGACGGCCACGTCGCTGTCGTGCAGTTGGCCGCTGGGGCTGTTGACGAGCAAGGTGGTGTGGGCGCCGCGCCCGCCGATCGCGAAGACGTTTTTGCCATCGACCTCGCGGCTGGCGCGCACGCACAACTCGCACAGGATGCAGCGGCTGCGGTCGAGCCAGACGTCGGGGTGGGAGGCGTCCACGTCTGGGTGCGGGGCGGTGTGCACGAAGTGGGTGTCTTGCATGCCCAGGTGGTAGGCCACGGCTTGCAGGTGGCAGGCGCCGCTTTTTTCGCAGAAGGGGCAGTGGTGCTGGCCTTCGGCGAACAGCATCTGGGTGATGCGCTGGCGGTCGTGCTGGAGTTCGGGTGTTTCAGATTCCACCACCAGGCCGGCGCGGGCAGGCATGGTGCACGAGGCCACGGTGCGGCCCTGGATGCGCACGCTGCAGACCTTGCAGCTGCCGATGGGGTCGAAGTCGGCGTGGTGGCACAGGTGCGGGATGTAGACGCCCGCAGCCTGCGCGGCCTGCATCAGGGTCTGGCCGGGCTGGAAAGGGATGGGGCGGCCATCGAGCAGGAAGGTCTCGGGCGCGG
>CAYOJR010000098.1:1475-6562 GCA_964404335.1 uncultured Aquabacterium sp. | reverse complement strand
CGCTCATGCGGGGTTTTCCGTGCGGTGAGGGGCGGCGGTGGGCAGGTGGGCCATGTCGACGCAGGCGGCATTCAGATCGAAGGCGTGCAGGCTGGGCACCAGGCGGCGCTCGACCTGTTCGGGGAAATGGGCGAGCACATCGAGCAGCGGGTGGGAGGCGGTCTGGCCCAGGCCACAGTGGCTCAGGCGCTGCATGAGGGCGCCGGTGTCGCGCAGGCGTTCCAGATCGTGTGCGCTGGCGTGGCCGCTCATCAGGCGGTCGGCGGTGTCCACCAGTTGCACGCAGCCGACGCGGCAGGGCGTGCAGAAGCCGCAGGATTCGTGGGCGAAGAAGTGCGTGTACTGGCGGGCCACATCCAGCATGTCGCGCTGCTGGTTGAAAACGGTGAAGGCGCCGCCGGTGGGCAGGTCTTCGAAGCTGATCTGGCGCTGCAACTGGCTGGCGTCGATCAGTTTGCCGGAGGGGCCGCCGACGAGCACGGCTTGCACGTCGTGTGCACCCGCGTCCTGCAGTACTTCGGCCACGGTCACGCCCCAGGGGATTTCGTACAGGCCGGGGCGGGTGACGTCGCCCGAGACGCTGAGGATGCGGGTGCCTTTGGATTGGGCCGTGCCCTGGGCGGCAAACCAGTCGCCGCCATGCACGGCGATCTGCGCCACCTGCACGAAGGTTTCGACGTTGTTGTTGACGGTGGGCAGGCCCAGGTAGCCCCGGTCCACCGGGAAGGGTGGGCGGGTGCGGGGGATGCCGCGTTTGCCTTCCACCGATTCGATCAGGGCGGTTTCTTCGCCGCAGACGTAGGCGCCGGCGCCCAGGTGCAGGGCGATGTCGAAGGCCTGGCCGCTGCCGGCCACATTGGCGCCGAGCAGGCCTTGGGCGCGGCGCTGGGCCAGCACCTCGCGCAGGTGCGGGGCGATGAATTCGTATTCGCCGCGCAGGTAGAGGAAGCCTTGGGTGGCGCCGACGGTCAGGGCGGCGATCGTCATGCCTTCGAAGACCTCGTGGGCCCACTGCATCAGCAGCATGCGGTCTTTGAAGGTGCCGGGCTCGCCTTCGTCGGCGTTGCAGGTGATGGCGCGCGGGCCGGGGGCGTTGCGGCAGGCTTGCCATTTTTGCCAGGTGGCAAAGCCGGCACCGCCACGGCCACGCAGGCCGGCGGTTTGGAGCGCGTGCAGCATGCCGTCGGCACCACGGCTGAGCATGGCCTGCAGGCCGGTGCCGGGCGCGATGGGGTGGCTCAGCGTGAGGCTGTGGCGCCAGACGGGGTTGTGGACGGCAAAGAAGTCGGCGGGCCAGGCGTCCAGGGGCGTGTCGGACAGGATGAGGTCGGCGATTTCGTCGATGCGGCGGGGTGTGAGTTGTACCAGCGGGCGGCCGTTGACGAGGCCGGCGGGGCCCTGGTCGCACAGGCCGGTGCAGGCGGTGCGGTGCACGGACACCCGGCCATCGGGTGAGGTGACGCCTTCGGTCACACCCAGGCGTTGGCAGAGTTGCGCAAGCAAGGCTTCGTTGCCCAACATGCGGTCGGTGACGCTGTCGCTGAGGTAGACGGTGTAGCGGCCGCGTGGCTCGAAGCTGAGGAAATGGTAGAAGCCCACCACGCTGCGGACAGCGGTGTAACTCAGGCCCCATTGCTGCACCAGGGCGTCGATGGCTTGGGGCGGGACGTGGCCGAAGTGGGCCTGGATGGTGCGCAAGACCTGCAGCAGGTTGTGCGGGCTGGCGGGCCAGGCGTGGATCAGGTCGTCCAGGGTCACGGTCGCGGTCATGAAGCGGGCGGGGTCAACGTATGGCGGTTTGGCCGGGGGCGCCCACCAGACTGATGGTGACGAGGGCGGAGGCGTCTTCCAGGGCAAGCAGACCGTGAGGCTCTCGGGCATCGAGGTAGACGTGGTCGCCGGGCTGCATGGTGCGCACGCCCTGGCCAACGGTCAGTTCGATGCGGCCTTCCAGGCACAACACGGTGACTTCGCCCGAAACCTCATGCGGGGGCATCGCTTTGCCGGCCTGTAGCACCAAGCGAATGACCTCCAGATCGCGCCCTTTGATGAGGGCGTGGCTGGGGGTGTCCTTGAGGGCCGCGCCCAAGGGCAGGGTGGAAACGAGGTCTCCAGAGGTGGCGTGTTTGATGGCCATGGCTGCGCTCCTGTGTGGGGTGGCGGGTGAACCGTGTGGCGAGGTGTCAGCAGATGCGAGGCAGAGGGTCACCCATCAACCAGTCCAGCATACGACAACCACCGAAGGCGGTGCGCATCTGCACAAAGTGATGGGGGTCTTCTGTGACGGTGCCAATGCGACAGGCCTGGGTGCCCAGCGGGTGGGCGCGCATGGCGGCCAGCAGGGTGTCCACGTCGTCGGGGTGACACAGGGCCAGCAGCTTGCCCTCGTTGGCGAGGTAGAGCGGATCCAGCCCCATCAGTTCGCACGCGCCTTGCACGGCGGGCTGCAGCGGGATGGCGGTTTCGTCGAGCGTCATGCCCACGCCCGAGGCCGCCGCGATCTCGTTGAGGCTGGTGGCCACGCCGCCTCGTGTCGGGTCGCGCAAGACGTGCAGGTGCGCACCGCTGCGAAGCATGGCTTGCACGAGGCCATTCAAGGGAGCCGTGTCGGAGGTGATGGGGGACTCGAACTGCAGACCTTCACGTTGGCTGAGCACCGCCATGCCGTGTTCGCCAATGCTGCCTGACAGCACGATGGCGTCACCCACCTGGGCATTAGCGCCGGACCAGCGCACATCTGGCGCCACCCACCCGAGGCCGGCGGTGCTGATGTAGGCGCCGTCGCCCTTGCCGCGCTCGACCACCTTGGTGTCGCCGGTGACGATGGCGACGCCGGCCTCGCACGCGGCCTCACCCATCGAGTGGGCGATGCGCACCAGGTCGGCCAGCGGCAGGCCTTCTTCGAGGACGAAGCTGACCGTCAGGTGCAGGGGCGTGGCGCCCATCATGGCCAGGTCGTTGACGGTGCCGTGCACGGCGAGATGGCCAATGTTGCCGCCCGGAAAAAACAGCGGAGAGACGACGTGCGCATCGGTGGCGAGCACCAGGCGGTGTCCGGCGGGCAGGCCCTCCGGTGGGGGCAGCACGGTGCCGTCATCGCTGCCGGGTTGCCAGGGCTGGCCGTTCACCTGGGGCCAGGTGCGCGCAAAGGCAGGCTGAAAGACCTCCTGGATGAGCTGGTAGCTGGCGCGGCCGCCCGCACCGTGGGTGAGGTCGATGCGGCCTTGCTTGAGGTCGAGTGGGCGCACGTAGCCGGACTTGGTGGGGCTCATGTGGACTGGGTGTGGTTGGAGGCCGCCGGTGTGGCGACAGTGGTTGCGACGGTGGCGGGCGTGCGGTGACGTCCGTAGGCGTAATGGGCAGCGCAGGCGCCTTCGGAGCTGACCATGCAGGCCCCCATCGGGTTGTCGGGTGTGCAGACGGTGCCAAAGAGCTTGCAGTCGGCAGGTTGGCGCTGGCCGCGCAAAATGGGACCGCACAGGCACTGCAGGTGATCGGGCACGCTGCGGTCTTGCAGGCCGAAGCGCAACTCTGCATCGAAGCGGGCGTAGGCCGGGCGCAGGCGCAGGGCGCTGTGAGGGATGCGGTCCAGGCCGCGCCAGGCAAAGTCGTCACGCAGTTCGAACACCTCGTCCATCAAGGTTTGTGCGCGGGTGTTGCCCAGCGGCGGTACCGCGCGGGTGAATTCGTTTTCGACCTCGGCGCGGCCCTCGTTGACCTGCTGCACCAGCAGCAGGATGGCCTGCATCATGTCCAGCGGTTCGAACCCGGCGATCACCACGGGCATGCGGTAACGCTCGGCAAACACCGCGTAAGGCTGCGTGCCAATGATGGTGGAGACGTGGGCCGGGCCAACCACGCCATCCAGTGGCACATGCTCTGGCTGATCGAGGATAGCGTGCATGGCCGCAGGCGTGAGCACGTGGTTGCACAGCACGCTGAAGTTGCGCAGATCTTCACGCAAGGCGGTTTGCAGGGCCACGGCGGTGGGCGGCGTGGTGGTCTCGAAGCCAATGGCCAGGAAGACGACTTCGCGGTCGGGGTGGGCGCGGGCCAGCGCGAGGGCATCGTCCACGGCGTAAACAATGCGCACATCGGCCCCCTGCGCTCGGGTGCGGAGCAGGCTGAGTTGACCGGAGCCGGGCACGCGCAGGGTGTCGCCGTAGCTGGCCAGGATCACGCCTGGACGTTGGGCGAGCTCAATGGCCATGTCGATGCGGCCGATGGGCAGCACGCAGACCGGGCAGCCGGGGCCGTGGATCATCTGGATCTGCGGGGGCAGCAGGTCGAGCACGCCGTAGCGGGCCAGGGCGTGCGTGTGGCCGCCGCAGAACTCCATGAAGCGGTAGCTGCGATCGGGTTGGACCGCCGCAGCCAGTTTGTGCGCCAGGTGGCGAGCCAGGGCGGGGTCGCGGAATTCGCTGACGTATTTCATCTTTGCGGCCCTTGTGCGATTCAGTCCTGGTGCCCGGTGGGCTCGGCCGTGGCGGGCTGCGCCTGCTGCGCGGCCAGTTCGGCGAACAAGGCCAGTGTGCGTGCGGCCTCGTCCGGGTCAAGCCGGCTGATGGCGTAGCCCACGTGCACGATCACGTAGTCGTCCACGGCCACTTCATCGAGCAGGGCAAAGGACACGTTCTTGCGCATGCCACCCAGGTCAACCTGGCCGGACTGGCTGGCGGAGTCCACTGAGATCACGCGGGCGGGCAGGGCAAGGCACATGGCTGGGATCAGATGGGGGTGGAGGCCGGGGTGGCGAGGCGATGGTGAGCGATCCAGGTCTGACCCAGGCTCACACCGCCATCCCCGCAAGGATAGTGTCTGGCGCGCCAGACCTGGATGCCGGCCTGCTGCAAATGCTCGGTCAGCTGGTCATCCAGCAGGCGGTTGGCCAGGCAACCCCCGTTGAGCACCACGGTCGCGATGTTGTGCTGATGACAGGCTGCGACGGCCCATGCAGCCAGATCGCGCGCGAGGGTGAGGTGGAACAGGCGGGCCGCCTGACTTCGTTCGACGGGATCGTGCGGGTTGACGCTGCACACGACACGCATGAGCGCACGCCAGTCGAGCACCGATGGGCGCGCGTCTTG
>CAYOJR010000098.1:0-1375 GCA_964404335.1 uncultured Aquabacterium sp. | reverse complement strand
GCCTGCATGGCCCAGTCTGCCGCGAGGTGGCTGCTGAAAAAGTCGGGATGCAGATCGCAGGCGAGGGCGCCAGGCTGAACCTGTCGCAAGGCGGGCCAATGCCGTGCCAGGGCTTCAAAGGCCACACGCGTGCCCGCGTTGTCGAGCTTGCCCACATGCGGTGACATGAAGACCTGTGTGCCCTCGGTGGCATGGGGGGTGCTCAGGCACAGGGTGGTCTTGAGCTCGGCGCCCAGGGCCAGCACCGTCGAGGAGGCCGCATCCGACATCGCAGGCCAGTGCAGTGGCAAAGGCGCATACCCGCGCCCGCGACGCAGCCAGCAGGCGCTGCCATCGGGCCGCACGCGCAGCACCGAATCATCGTTGCGTGCCGTGATGGCGCGGTCGTTGATCAGCAAGGCATCGGCCAGGGGCGCCAACTCCTGCCAGGCGTGCGCGTGGTCGATCACCAGCGGCTCACCCGGCGCATTGCCACTGGTCATCACCAGCCAGGCAGGGTGGGGCTGTTGCAGCCACTGAGTTCCTGCAGGGCGCCCCGCCGCCTCATGAAACAGCAGGTGGTGCAACGGGGTGTAGGGCAGCATCACCCCGAGGGTGTCCAGATGCGGCGACAGGCCGGGCCACATCCGCGCGGTTTGTGGCTTTTGCGTGAGCAGCACGATGGGCCGCTCCGGCGATGTCAGCCAGCGCGCCTCATCCATCGACACATCAACCCAGTCCTGCAACGACGCCAGATTGGAGGCCATCACCGCCAGCGGCTGAACCGGGCGACGCTTGAGTCTGCGCAAGCGGGCCACCGCCTCAGGCTGGCGCGCATCACAGCACAGGTGAAAACCGCCCACCCCCTGCAAGGCGACGATGCCGCCGCTGGCCAGCAAGGCCCAGGTTTGCGCGATGGGATCTCCCAGCATGGCCTCGCCGCTGGCGCGGTACAGCGACAGACGCGGGCCACAGTCCGGGCAGCATTGGGTCTGGTCGTGGAAGCGGCGGTTGGTCGGATCATGCGCCTCGGCTTCGCAGCGCGCGCACAGCGCAAAGCCCGCCAGCGAGGTGTTGATTCGGTCAAACGGCAGCTGGCGCGTGACGGTGTAGCGCGGCCCACACTGCGGGCAGTGGATGAAGGGATGGCGCCAGCGGTGGTTGGCCGGGTCAAACAACTCGGCCAGACAGGTGTCGCACACGGCCAGATCGGCACCGAGCAATGCATGAAGCGGCCCCTGCTGGCCCCATGCCGGGCTCGGCAGGATGAGAAAGTCGGGGCCCGACACCGTGGGCAGATCGGGCGCCAGCGCATCGACCGTCAGCATCTCGTCGACACGCCCCGGCGCGGGCAGGTGAGGCAGGCGGGCCGTCAGCTCACTGAGCGAGTCAGGCG